>CAZPFL010000085.1:18019-19203 GCA_964585785.1 uncultured Rhodospirillaceae bacterium | reverse complement strand
ACTGCGCCTCGGGCCTGCAGTCGGTGGACACCGCCTACCGCTACATCGCCGACGGCCGCGCCGAGCTGATCCTCGCCGGCGGCGCCGAAGCGCTCAGCCATTCGCCGATCCTGTTCAACGACCGCATGGTGAACTGGCTCGCCGACCTCGCCATGGCGCGCGGCACGGGCGCGAAGCTGCAGGCAATGGCGAAGTTCCGGCCGGGCTATCTCGCGCCGGTCATCGGGCTGCTCAAGGGGCTGACCGATCCGGTGGTCAACCTCAACATGGGCCAGACCGCGGAAGTGCTCGCCGACAAGTTCAAGATCAGCCGCGAGGCGATGGACGCCTATTCGCTGGAAAGCCACCGCCGCACCGCACGGGCGCAGGAAGCCGGCCACGTGCCGGAGGTCGAAGCGATCTACGACACGCGCGGCAAGCATTACGAGCGCGACGACGGCGTGCGCCCCGACAACAGCATGGAAGCGCTCGGCAAGCTCCGGCCCGCCTTCGAGCGGCCGTTCGGCACGGTCACGCCCGGCAACAGCTCGCAGATCACCGACGGCGCGGCCTGGCTCATCCTGGCGTCGGAGGCCGTGGTGAAGCGCTACGGTCTGACGCCGATCGGCCGGGTCGCGGACAGCGCGTGGTCGGCGCTCGACCCGGCGCAGATGGGCCTCGGCCCGGTCCACGCGGTGACGCCGATCCTCAAGCGCAACGGCTTCAAACTCGACGACATCGACGCCTGGGAGATCAACGAGGCCTTCGCCGCGCAGGTGCTGGCCTGCCTCGCCGCCTGGGAGGACGAGACCTACTGCCGCGAGCAGCTCGACCTCGACGGCGCGCTCGGGCCGCTCGACCGCGACCGGCTCAACGTCGACGGCGGCGCGATCAGCATCGGCCACCCGGTGGGCTCGAGCGGCGCGCGCATCGCGCTGCACGTGCTGCACGTGCTGAAGCGCCGCAAGGGCAAGCGGGGCATCGCCACGCTCTGCATCGGCGGCGGCCAGGGCGGCGCGCTTTTGATGGAGGCCGCGTGATATGACCACGGTCGAAAAGCCGAGCACCGGCGCAAAACCGGCGGCCAAGCCGAAGACACGGGCCAAGCGCGCCAAGAAAAGCACGGCAGCCGAGACGGCTGCGGCTGCGCCGACGCCGGCCGAGACGACGCCGGCCGAGACGACGTTGGACGCGGCGAAATCGGC
>CAZPFL010000085.1:0-17919 GCA_964585785.1 uncultured Rhodospirillaceae bacterium | reverse complement strand
CGACGCCGGCCGAGACGACGCCGGCCGAGACGACGTTGGACGCGGCGAAATCGGCTGAAACACGCCCGGCCGAGACGGCGCCGGTCAAAACAACGCCGGGCGAAACGACATCGACCAAGCCAACGCCCGTCGCCGCGCCGCGGCACTGGCACGGCCGGCGCGACGGCGACAACATCCATTGGCTCACCCTCGACAAGTCGGACGCCAGCACCAACACGCTGTCGCAGGACGTGCTGGCGGCCTTCGAGGCGGTGCTCAACGAGCTCGAGACGCACCGCCCGGCCGGGCTCGTCATTCAGTCGGGCAAGGCCAACGGCTTCATCGCGGGCGCCGATGTCGGCGAGTTCCGCAATCTGACCGACACGGCGGAGGTCGAGCGGCTGGTGCTGCGCGGCCACGCGATCCTCAACCGCCTCGAATCGCTGCCCTACCCCACCGTCGCGCTGATCAACGGCTTCTGCCTCGGCGGCGGCCTCGAGCTGGCGCTCGCCTGCCGCTACCGCGTGGCGAGCGACGACGCCCGGCTCGGCCTGCCGGAAGTCCGCCTCGGCATCCATCCGGGCCTCGGCGGCACCGCGCGGCTGACGCGCCTCATCCCCGCGCCGACCGCGATGGGGCTGATGCTGACCGGCCGCACGCTGCGCGCCCGCGCGGCGAAGCGCATGGGCATCGTCGATGCGGTGACCCAGCCGCGGCATTTCGAGCGCGCCGCCCGCTGGGCGGTGGCCAAGGGGCTGAAGACGCAGCGCCGCCCGTTCGTCACCGGGCTCAGCAACCTGATGCCGGTGCGCTGGGCGCTGGCGCAGGTGATGCGCCGCCAGGTGGCGCAGAAGGCGCGGCGCGCGCATTACCCCGCGCCCTACGCGCTGATCGATCTGTGGGTGCGGCATGGCGGCTCGAAGACCGGCATGCTGAAGCAGGAAGCCCGCTCGATCGCCCGGCTGATCACGACCGAGACTGCGCAGAACCTGGTGCGCGTCTTCTTCCTGAACGAACGGCTGAAGGGGCTGGGCGGCGGCGCGGCGCAGGCATTCCATCACGTCCACGTCATCGGCGCCGGCACCATGGGCGGCGACATCGCCGCCTGGTGCGCGATGCAGGGCCTGCGGGTCACCTTGCAGGACCGCGCGCCGGAATTCATCGCGCCGGCGGTCGGCCGCGCGGCGAAGCTCTACCGCCGCCGGCTGCGCGAGCCCTACAAGGTGCGCGCCGCGCTCGACCGGCTGATCCCGGACGTCGCCGGCAACGGCGTCCGGCTCGCCGACGTGGTGATCGAGGCGGTGCCGGAAAATCTCGAGCTCAAACACAAGATCTACGCCGACGTCGAAAGCCGGATGAAGCCGGGCGCGCTGCTCGCCACCAACACCTCGAGCATCCCGCTGGAAGCGCTCGCCAAGGGGCTGGCCAAGCCGGAGCGGCTGATCGGGCTCCACTTCTTCAATCCGGTGGCGCAGATGCCGCTGCTCGAAGTCGTCGAAGGCGGCGGCAGCGGCGCGGACGCGATCGCTGCCGGCCTCGCCTTCGCGCGCCAGATCGACAAGCTGCCGCTGCCGGTGCGGAGCGCGCCGGGCTTCCTCGTCAACCGCGCGCTGACGCCCTACCTGATGGCCGCGGTGCAGCTGCTCGACGAAGGGCATGCCGCGGCGGCGATCGACGAAGCGGCCGAGGCCTTCGGCATGCCGATGGGTCCGCTCGAGTTGGCGGACGCGGTCGGGCTCGATATCTGCCTGCATGTCGGCGAAATCCTCGCCGAGAGCTTCGCGGGCGGCACGAGCTGGCAGCCGCCGCAAGGGCTGAAGCGCCTGATCGACCAGGGCCACCTCGGCCGCAAGACGGGCCAGGGCTTCTACCGCTACGACAAGAAAGGGAAGCCGATCAAAGGCACGTCGCGGGGCGCGCCGGCGGAGAAGATGGACGAACTGCAGGACCGGCTGCTGCTGCCGCTGCTCAACACCTGCGTCGCCTGCTGGCGGGAGAAGCTGGTCGAGGACGCCGACATGGTGGACGCCGGCATGATCTTCGGCACCGGCTTCGCGCCCTTCCGCGGCGGGCCCGTGCACTACCTCAAATCGACCGACGCCAAGGCGCTGCATGCCAAGCTCAAGCGCTTCGCCGAGCGGCACGGCGCCGTCTACCAGCCCGACCCCGGCTGGGAAAGCCTGCTCCACGTCTAACCGCGCCGACGGCGGATTATCCCTTCGCGTCCGTCCGATCCGGATGCGCCAACAGAAACTCGACGCGCGATCCCGCTCGTTGCCGAAAGGCGCCGTGTCCGCGGCGGCGGCGCGGCGCGCCGTATGCCGGTGAGACCGCGCGCCCGTGAAGGGCGTCAGGCTGCGGCGAAATGCTCTTACCCCTTAAGTAGTAAAACGGTAAAGAAGCTGGCGCAATTCTGTCCCGTTTAATCGCTCTTTTTCATAGGCTTGGACGAAACCGCGCAGGCGATGACAGAAGAATTACCCATTAAAAATCCGCTATCTATCGCGCTCCGGAATAGTTAATCATTTATGCCGCCAAGTATCAGAGGGGGTATGACCCTTGCGTTCCAAACCCAACCATCCGGGCGATATTTCCGTTCACAAAAGAGGGTTACCATCAAAGACAATCATAACAAGGCCTTAGCCAAAATTACCAACGCAGTAGCCGTTGGGTTATGGCTAAGGTAATCCTTAATGGGGATATCAGGATGGACACGGTGCCAACTTTGCTTTTCGGACGGAACAAGCTGTTCCGTGAGGGCCTGAAAAGCCTACTGAAAGGCTCTCAATTCAATGTGGTCGGCGAAGCAGACGACGTCGGCATGATGGACTTGCCGGAAGATCTCGAGCCGGGTTTGATCCTGATCGACCTTTCCTCGAATCCGGTTCATATCGTCGACGACCTGCACCACCTCGCGAGCGTCTTTCCCGACGCGCCGGTGGTGATCCTGAACGACAATTTGTGCTCGAACACGCTCGCCTCCTGCCTGGCGGCCGGCGCGGCGGGCTATCTGATGAAGGACATCTCGCTCGATGCCCTGCTGATCTCGCTGCAGCTCGTCGTGCTCGGCGAAAAGGTGTTCCCGACCCATCTCGCCGCGCTCTTGGTCAACGGTGTCGCCAATACCGTCCCCGCCAACATTCCGCCCGACAACTCCTTCGGCCTGTCGGAGCGCGAGATGCAGATCCTGCAGTGCCTGGTGCAGGGCGATTCGAACAAGCTGATCGCCAACCGCCTCAACATCACCGAGGCGACCGTCAAGGTTCACATGAAGAGCCTGCTGCGCAAGATCAACGTCAGCAACCGCACGCAGGCGGCGATCTGGGCGCTCAACAACGGCCTGCTTCCCAACGCCGGCCCCATGTCCTCGAATTCCGACTCCACTTCGTCCTGACGGCGAGTCGCCGCGTTTTCAGGCGATCGCGAAATAACAGGTTAGCGGCTGTATCCCGGTCACCCGGGGACAGCCGCTTTTTCGTGGAGACTGCGCGTCAGGGCGCCGAGTCGGGCTGCTGCATGAGCATGCCGGTGCGCCGCGCCATGAAGACGGCCGCCTCGGTCCGGTTCCGGAAATGCAGCTTGCTCAGGATATTGCGGACAATCGCCTTGGTCTGCGGCTCGGAGATGTCGAGCTGCAGCGAGATATCGCGATTGCTGTTGCCGACTCCGAGCTGATCGAGCACGAGTCGCTCGGCATCGTCGAGCTTGTGCATCAGCTGGCAGCGCAGGTTGTCGAGCCCGAAGTCGTTGCCGACTCGCGCCGGCACGATCGTGTAGCCGCTGTCGCTCAGCCCGACGAGCATGGCGATCTGGTCGAGCACCATGTCGGTGAACAGCCAGGCATCGGCGAGGTGCAGCGTGCTGGCCGCCTCGAGCAGGCGATCGCTGCTCAGCGCGATGATGACGCGCGCGCGGCGCGACAGCTTGACGAAGGCGTTCGCGTCCGTCTCCCGCAGCTTCTGCAAGCCTTCGAACCAGACGATCAGGTAATCGGTGCGGTAGGCGTCGTCGATCGAGGCAAAATCCAGTCCCTTGACGGTCTTGACCTCGAAATTGGGCAGCATGTCGAACGCCGCGAGCATCTTTTCCCGCTCGGCGGTCGGCCCCACCGACAGCAGGATCCGAGTCGGGCGGCCGTATCGGCCCCGGCTCTGCGCCATGATCGCCGACTCGAGCGACACGCTGCCGTCGCGCCAGCCATGCGTCAGGCGTCCGCCCGCCCGGCCGCCCTGCGCGTGTTCCGCGGGCGCTGTCGCGCTCCCGGACGGCCGGCTGCCGTTTCCCCCGCCCATGGCCGGCTGATGTTGAAACCCTTGCCGATCGACTAGCGGTGCGGCGTGCCCCTCACCCGGTAACGCTACGGATCCGAGAGCGCGCTCGCCTTTTTCCATGCGGCTCATTTTTTCTTCTTCCACCCTGGACTGAAATGACCTCGCCCTAAGCGCAAATAGTTTTCCCGGCGGGTTCCCAAAGTCAAGCTGGCGTCCCGCCCCATTCGCAAAAGCGAAACTGTACCAATGGATTGACGTATTGCGTGATTTTCAATCAACTTCCACTCGCATTCCTTGCCGGCAAAATTTTCACCTAAGAAGCGGTATCTTCAGCATTCCCCACGAGTCGCGCGTACGTCGTGAACATCGCGGCCGGCACCACTAAATAGCGGGGTTGGAGGCCGTTGCGTCAATGCGCGTGGAGTGTTTATCGGCCGAATTGATAGGAAGGAATAGGGCGGTACCACCAATGTCTGCACATACGGTAGGCATAGCCGAAGGTGTAATCACGGTACCTCACTTACTCCGGCTCTTCTCGTAAGGTTGCTTCGGACCAGGAAGACCCCGTTCTTCCCGTTGAAAATCGCCGGCATAAGAGCTCGATTTTCCAAGTTGCCGCATCCGGCAACAATTCCAGAGGGAAGAAATGCACCCACGGCTCTCTCGAGCGTTGCGGTCGACCGCGGCGCCCGGCTGGTCTCTCTCGCAGTCTTTCTCGCGGTCTTTCTCGCGGTTTCTGGCGGCCCGTCGCGCGAGGGGGCCCTCGCCCGCCGCCGCGCTTTCCGATTACCGGCGACGATGCACCATGCCGCCAACGCCGGCCGTCGCGCAAGTGACGCAGCCCGCCGAACATGCGGTTCAAATATTCCGTATTTTTAGGGGATTATCGGCCCCCTTCGAGGGAGGGGCGGCAACCGCAAGGGCTGCCGCCCCCGAGGGGGGTGTGTTGAGGGACTATTGCCACAACGTTCCGACCCTACCGCGAAGCCGCCACGGCTTCCGTAGTGCAAACGGCCGAAACCGGCGCGAATAAGGATTAGTCCTTTGATGTGAAGGAATTGGCCTTCAGTTTGGAAGGCCTAAACGAACGCCGCCCGGACCGGACGCTCAATGCAACGGCCCGGCGGGCTCCGTCAGCAGCAGCTGCTGCGCCGCGCGGCCGGCCCGCTTCCAATAGGCCCAGGCCTCGAGATCGGCCCAGTCGAGCAACAGCTTGCTGGCGCTGGCTTCGGCCTTCAGCGGGGCGTCGAGGCCGTATTGGTCGACCAGGACCTGGGCGACGAGGACGCATTCCTGAACGTCGTCCCAGCGCTCGCGCATGATCGCATCGTGGATCGGGGAGACATCGGCGCGAAGGCTCTCGGGCACGTCCTCGAGACTTTCGGTCTTCGGCTTCCTGGGCATGGCGTCCTCTCCAGCGTCGTGTTCCCACCGGGAATTTCTAGTCGAGTCGTCGCTCCGATGCTGCCGTCCGGCTTTTGTTAATATTCGTTAACACACGGAAATTCATCGGTTTTTTGATCTATATCCATTTAAGACTATCCAATCGTCCAATAAAGGGAAAATCTGAAGTACCGCTTTAGTGGTATTTCCGGCGAAGCCCTCGGTCCGCCGAACCACCGCAGCCCCCCTCCGACCCGGCCGCTCAGGCCATGTAAAACCCCTGGAAACCCTAGTACTTCCGCGCCGTTCGGATAGACCATAAGGCCTATAATAACAACAACGATCAAATTCTATCCTACCGCGAAATAAAGCGCCTGAAGAACTGAAGGCAATTCTGAATCAAGAGGGCTAAATAATATGACACCGTCACCTGTTTACTTGGTGGGTGGTTCGAGGCTGTTTCGGCAGGGATTGAAGGTCTATCTCGAGGGAACACCGTTTGAAGCCGTGCGCGAAATCGAACGCGCCGGCGACGCCAAGAGCCGAACCGAAGGCGAGGTTCCGCCGGCCGTGATCCTGTTCGCGTTGTCGCACGGCCATGACGACTTCGACGCGGATATCGACACCCTGCGGAAGTCCTTTCCCGGCGTGCCCGTCGTGGTCATCGCCGAATCGCTGTCGCTCGAGGATATGACGCGGTGCCTCGCCGCGGGCGCGAGCGGTTACCTGCTCAGCGACATCTCGACGGATGCGCTGTCCTACTCGCTCCAGCTCGTGCTGCTGGGCGAAATGGTCTTCCCGACCCAGATGGCGTCCTTCTGGACCCAGATGCCGACCCGCCGGCCGGCCACGGATGCCCGGGCGATCGCGGAGAAGCTATCGAACCGGGAAAGCGAGATCCTGCACTGCCTGGTCGACGGCAGCTCCAACAAGGCGATCGCGCGCCGGCTCGAGATCACGGAATCGACCGTCAAGGTTCATATGAAGAGCCTGCTGCGCAAGATCAACGCGGCCAATCGGACGCAGGCCGCGATCTGGGGCATGGAAGCCGGCTTCGGCGGCGAAGGCGCACCCCCGCCGGACACCAGCGCGGCCGAGTGATCCTCAGCCGACCGGCATGACATGACAACGCCCGGCCCGCATGCGCGGCCGGGCGTTTTCGTTTTCCGTCGAGAACGCCTGGTCAACGCCGCCAGCCGGTGCCAGGCGCGGCGCCAGCCGATGATGGCGCGTGCCGCCGGGCTCAGGCCCTGAGCGCCTTCACATTCTCCAGCAAGGCCGAGAAGGAGCCGGCAAAGCGCACATCGCCCGTGCGATGGTTGAGAAACACGTAGTTGCCGGTGGCGCATCGCCCCAGGCTGAACGCCGGGTCCGCTTCCGCCTCGGTCTCGATATCGAAGTACTCGGCCTGGTCGTCGCGGTTTCGCGTGAAGCGCCGCCATTCCGAATGGCGGATCATGGTCTCGGCGACGCGCTCGAACAGCGCGATGTCTTGTGTCGTCAGTCGATAGCCAATCTTTCTTGGCGTCCGTTTCACCGGTTCCCCACCCTACCTGTGGCAGACGAAATTTTGCCTAACCTACTCTCCAGGAACGAAAATCTGCAAAACTTATAGAGTGGGTCCGGGGGTACAAACGGGTTAGTCTCAACGGGGCACGGCGGGCGCGGCTTCCCGACGGCAGCGCGGCGCGAGGCAACCGCCGCGGCAAGAGCGCGTTCCTACACCCTTCGGACGACTTTCACGCCCGCGCAACACCTACCATACTGCGCTTCGGTCAAGACCGACGGCACGGGCACGCCGTCATTTATGATTGGTATCAGGACGTTGGAAATCCGTCTTAGAAGCGGATCGCAACATCGCCTGGACCGGCCGGATGACCGCCGGCAGGGAGCGTATCGGTGGTTTCACCAGCGGGTCACACCAAGGAACGCTGGCGCAGGCTGACATTGGCATTGGATCAGCTGCGTCAACCGATCGTCGTGCTCGGCAATTGGCGCACGGGGCCCGGCACGATCCTGCACATCAACCCGGCCTGGACGGCGCGGACCGGCTACACCGCGGCCGAGGCGCTCGGCCACCCGGCGACCGATTTCCTTTTCGCGCCGGAAGACGACGGCGAGGCGTACCGCAAGCTGCGCGACGCGGTCGCCAAGGGAAGCACGCAAACCGCGGCGCTGCTGCGTGCGCGCAAGGCCGGGGAGCCGGCGCGGGTGCGGCTGCGCGGCTGGCCGCTCCGCCTGATCCGGGACGCCCAGGACTATCTGATGGCCGCGGAGATCCCGAACGGCGGCGACGCCGGCACGGCCGAGGCGGCGGCCACGCCCGAGGGCAACGTGATCTCCTTCGGCCGCCCGAACGGCGGCAACGGCCGCGCCGAGAGCCAGCGCCTCGCCGAGGAGCTGATCAGCGCCCAGCAGCGCTACCAGCACAGCCTCGATACCTGCGCCTTCGGCGTCGAGCGGATCGACGCGACCGGGCGCATCCTTTACGCCAACCCGATCTATCACGAGATGCTCGGCTACGGCGAGCACGAGCTGATCGGCGAGAACGTCTTCGAGCGACTGCAGGACCCGGTGCACGCCCGCGCGCTGGAGAACTACATCCGGCACATCATCGCGATGGAGCCGCCGGTCACGCCGATCTTCACCACCTACCGCCGCAAGGACGGCGCGCCGATCCGCCTCCGCCTCGACTGGACCTACGACCGCAGCGTCTCGGGCGTGACCATCGGGCTGGTCTCGGTGGTGACGCCGGTCGCGGGCTGGCCGGAGCATGAGGCGCGCGCGGTCCCGGGCGGCCCCGGCGCCGAGACAGCGCAGCCGCAGGCGCCCGTCGGCGAGCGGCCCGGCGCGCCCGGCCGCGACAACTATTCCCGCGTCCGCCTGCTGCAGCAGACGCTGCACGCGGCGCGCGTCTGGGCCTCGATCCTGGCGCACCGGCATCCCGAAGGCGACGACGCCCAGATCGTCGCCAAGGTGGACGATGCGATCGACGAGGCCCTCCGCATGCTGGGCAGCGACCGCCGGGCGCCGATCGCCGCGTCGAGCTACTACGAGGAGCCGACGCCGCTGCACGCGCTGGTCGTCGGCGTGGTCGAGCCGGTCACCATCCTCCGGGCGAGCCTCCTCGACCTGCTGCGCAGCTGGGGCTGCCACCCGGTCGGCATCGAGCGGCCGGCGGAGACGGTCGAGGCCCTCGCCAAGACCGGGCGCGTGCCCGACATGATCATCGCCGACATCGACGCGGCGATCGGGCTCGGCGCGGACAGCGTGGTCCGGGCGGTCTGGCGGCGCTACGGCCCCGGCATCCCGTGCGCGCTGATCGCCGACACGATTTCTCCGGAAATCGAGAAATTCGCCGAATCCGTCGGCATGCGGGTGATCCGCCGGCCGGTCCACCCGATCGAGCTGCGGAGCGCCATGCTGGCGCTCCAGCGCAGCACGCCGCGGCCCCGCCGCAAATAGTGATGCTCGGCCCGGCGGCCGGCTCTTGCCCGGCCAACAACGAAAGGGCTAAAGACTCCGCAGGACGGCGCGCGAACGCATATCGTTCGAATGCACCCATTGGGCGGTGCGGAAGCCCCGGGCTAGAACCAAGAGAGGCGCTAGAACCGGAAGGGCAGCAATCCGTCTCGGACAACCCGATGACCAGCAACCGCGAAGACTACCTGGCCCAGTACCGGCGCGACGGTTTCGCCATCGTCCGCGGCGTCTTCAATGCGGCCGAGGTGGCGGAGCTCGCCGGCGCCTTCGACGCGATCCGCGCGGCGGGGCTGCGGCTCGGGCGCAGCTTCCGCGACCGCAACCTGCTCTACCGCCTGTCGGAAGACGCCCAGCTCGGCAAGACGCTGCGCATGGTGCAGTGGCCGGCCTATGTCAACGCGGTGCTCGACCGCTACCGCACCGACCCGCGGCTGTTCGAGATCGTCCGCCCGCTGATCGGCCGCGACGTGAAGCAGATCATCAACCAGATGCACTGGAAGCCGCCCGGGGCGGCGCAGAACAGCTTCGGCTTCCACCAGGACATCTGGTTCCGCAAGCCGCGCGCGGCCTACCGCAACCCGGCGAACGCCTATGTCCAGACCGGCATCGCGGTCGACCCGCACCGGATCGAGAACGGGGCGATGGTGTTCTGCCCCGGCAGCCATCGCCAGGGCGAGGTCTCGCTCGCGGGCGACGGCCGGGTGATGGAGCGCGACATGACCGAGGACGACCTGCAGCGCATCGGCATCGCCGCCAAGGACACCGTGCCGCTCGCGCTCGAGCCCGGCGACGTGGCGCTCTGGAACCTTTACATGGTGCACGGCTCGGGCCCCAATCTGAGCCGCATCGACCGCCGCATCTACCTCAACGGCTATGTCGCCGCGGCCGACTGCGACCGGGGCGAATGGGCCTTCCGCGACGGCCGGCCCTGCGCCCTCGGCGAGCCGGTGCTGGTGCACTACGACGCGCTCTACAAGCGCCCCTACCCGCATTTCGTCGAGGATTGAGGGAACACGGGCCCGACGCCCCTTACCTTTTCGTCACCCCACGGCTTGTCCGCGAGGTCCACGGCTGGGTGTCCCCGTCCGGCATATCGCGCGATCAAAAATCCCGCCGCACGGATGCCACGGACAAGCCGTGGCATGACGGTCATTGGAGAGGGCCGCCTGCCCGGGCGCGCCCCTCAGCGCACGAAGACGACCCGGAAGGTGCGCTGCACGCCGTCATGCTCGGTGATCGAGACGTACTCGCCCTGCTTGAAGCTGTGCTTCTCCAGCTTGAACATGGGCTCGTCGTCCTCCTCGGTGCTCGGGTCGTAGGAAAAGGCCCAGCTCCGGCCGACCTTGACGACCTCGCCCATCTCGTCGTCCTCGCCCTCCCAGAAGCGCCGCACCGTGCATTCCTTCTGATGCGTCTTCCAGGCCGCCGCGTCGAACCGCCCGTCCGTGTCGAGCGGCAGGTTCAGCTCGTAGCCGCAGTGCACGCTGCCCTCCGGATGATCGGGGGTGCGCGCGAGCTCGAGCCGCACGTGTTTCAACGCCATGCCGTTCCCTCTCCTGTCTTTCTTGCCCTCAATGCGCGGACAGCACCGGCAGCGTCGACTCCTCCAGCATATGCTGGGTCACGCCGCCGAGGATGAATTCGCGCAGGCGGCTGTGGGAATAGCCGCCCATCACCACCAAGTCCATATTGGACTTCGCCGCCTCGTCCATCAGCGTCTCGCCGATAAAGCGCTTGTCGGGGGCGAAACGCCGGGCGCTCGCCGAGATGCCGTGCCAGGCGAGATAGCCGACGAGGCCGGTCTGGACCGCGTCCTGCTCGACATCCTCCTCGACCCACATGACGTCCACGGCCTCCGCGTGGCGCAGCAGCGGCAGCGCGGCCTCGACCGTGCGCGCCGCCTCCTTGCCGCCGTTCCAGAAGATCGCGATGCGCTTGAAATCGGTAATCGGCTTCGCCCGCGGCACGATCAGCACCGGGCGGCCGCTCTCGAACAGCGCCCGCTGGATCGTCTCCTCGCCGCGCAGATCCTCCTCGCCCGAGCTCGACAGCACGACGATAAGGTCGCGCAGCCGGCCGTCGCGGCCGACCACGCGGTCTTCCGCCCCGGTGGTCTCGATCCAGCTCGCGGAGACATGGGCCAGAGCCTTGGGCTCGGCGGCCAGCTGGACACCCGCCTCCTTGGCCCAGGCATCGAACTCGGCGCGCGCCTTCTGCGCCTTGTCCGTCACTTCCTTCTCCACCGCGTCGAGCAGCTGGGCGTAGGCCTCGCCGGTCATGGCGTCGCCGGTGTAGTCCAGGAACGCGCGCGGATCGGCCCGCACATGAAGCGCGTCGATATGGCCGTCGAAGGGCCGCGCAACCGTGTGCGCCGCCTTGAGACAATTGCGGTCGGATTTCCCTCCCTGCAACACGGCGAGTACGGTGCGGTAGGTCATTTCCCCTCCTTGGGATCGTGGTGCCGAACGCGCGGACGCGGCGTTCCGGGCTGGATATTAAACCGAAGCTAAATTCGTGCGAAACCGGTCACATTGACTTGCCTCAAGAGGCCCGGGGACTTGCCTCACGCGGTCCGGGCCGGAATCTGCCATCTTCCATAGATGGCGGCCGGACGACACCGGCCGCCGGCGCGCGTGTCGTCGCGCGCCGATCTTCCATAGATGGCGGCCGGACGACACCGGCCGCCGGCCTAAAGGACCGCTGCATTGGGCTCGAACGGCTCCTCCCCGCAGCCGGTCAGGCGCAGCAGGGCGGCCCGGTCGGCCACCGTGACCCGCTGCGCGGAATCGAGCCGGATCACCCCCGTCTTCTTGAGCTGGGTGAAGCAGCGGCTCACGGACTCCGTGGTCAGGCCGAGATGGTCGCCGATGTCGCTCCGGCTCATCGGCAGCGTCAGCCGATCGCCGCCCGCGCCCCGCCGCTCCTGCCGGCGCAAGAGAACGTACAGGAAGGACGCCAGCTTTTCCTGCGCCGTCTTGCGGCCGAGCAGCAGCATCTGGTCCTGGGTCGCGGCGAGCTCGTTGGTGGCGATCTCGAGCATGCGGCGCTCGAGCTTCGGGTAGGTCTCGAAAAACTCGAACAGCCGCTTGCGGGGCATGCGGCAGGCGGTCACCGGCGTGATCGCCTCGCAGCCATAGGCGTAGTGCCCGTCATCGGCGAAGCCGACGATATCGGACGGAAAGAGGAAGCCGGTGATCATCCGCCGACCGTCGGCCAGCAGCTTGTAGACCCGCGCGCAGCCTTCCCGGATGACGAAGAGATGCTCCGCCGGGTCGCCCTCGAAGAACAGGGCCTGCCCCGACGCCGCGCCGACATCGTCGATGATCCCGGTAAAGTGGCACAGCTCGTCGCTGTTCAGCACGTTGCAAATGCTGAGGTCGCGCACCTGGCAGGCCGCGCAGGGCGAGGTGGGCTTGGCGCCCCGTATCGCCTTCAGATTGAGTACATTGCCTTGTGCCATTCCCCTGCCCCGAAGCCTTCTGCGCCCTCTCTCGGCTACGACGTTAGCAGATTATAGTCGCATTCTGCACATGAGACACTGCCGACAGCCCGGCAAGAGAAACCCGCGCGTCCTTCGCGGACAAATTGCCGCAACCCGCGGCAGGACGCAATCGCCGACGCCAAAGGCCCGGATATCGGCGGATTTTCGGGAGATTTCGGGAGGTAAATTGGCGGCCGGCTCGACCCGCACAGAGAGCTTCGTCAAGCGCCTGCCCACGCCATTTCGGAGAACCGCGCGGGTCAGCCGTCCGCCATGTCAGGGACCTTACGCGGCAATGGTTAAAGAAGGATTAGCTACGTTCCGGCCCCGGAAAGGCCTCCCCCGCCTAATACCCGGCCTCCCAGTCGATCACATTCTCCAGGGGCTGGCCGTCGAGATAGGCCCGGAGGTTCTTGCAGAAAAGCTCGATCGCCCGATGCCGGCTCCGGTCCGAGGCGGCCGAGGTATGCGGCGTGATCAGCACCCGCGGGTCGGACCAGAGGCGCGCGTCGGGCGGGCGCTCGAACTCGCCGACATAGACGTCGAGCGCCACCCCGCGCAGCCGCCCGGCCGCGAGCGCGGCGACCAGCGCGTCCTCGTCGATGATCTCGCCGCGCGCCACGTTGACCACGACCGCGCCTTCCTTCATCGCGGCGAAGGCGGCGGGGCCCAAGAGCTTCGTCGTCTCCGGCGTCCACTGGCAGCAGACGGCGACGAAGTCGCTCTCGCCCAGGAGCGCGTGCAGCGCATCCGGCGCGCGCAGCTCGGCGAAGCCCGGCGGCAGCTCGGCCTTGTCTTTCGGTGGGTGACGCCGCGTGCCGACGACGCGCATGCCGACGGCGGCGCAGAGCTTGCCGACCGCCTGGCCGATCCCGCCGGCGCCGATGACGCAGACCGTCTTGCCCTCGAGGATCAGCGGCCGGTAGGCGCGGTGGTCGAACAGGCCGGCCTTGCGGTCGACCTCGGCGCGGTGCAGGCCCTTGGCGAAATAGATGATCGTGCCCAGCGCGTATTCCGCGATCGGCAGCGAGTTGGCGTAGCCGCGCGAGGTCGTGACGACCACGTCACTCTTCCACAGGTCGCTGATCACCAGGTTGCTGGCGCCGGCCGGCCGCTGGTGGAGCCATTTCAGCTTGGGCGCGCGGCCGCGCAGGTCGAGCGGAAAGGGAAAGCCGGCGAGCACGATCTCCGCCTCGGCCAGGAGCGCGTCCCGCTCCGCCCGCGTCCCCTTGCCCGTAGCGTCCGGCCGCAGATAGCGGCGCGTGGTGAATTCGGGCCAGGTGTCGCGGATCTCGCCGTCGAACCAGCCGCCGGCGTCGGTCAGGCGGATCCGCGCGTCGACCGCCTCGATCTTCGCCCGGTCGGCGTCCGACACCGGCTGAATGGCGAGAATGTTCACATCGCTCATGGCGTCGGCCTCCGTGTTCGAGTTTGCCGGCATTCGATCGGCCGCGATTCTGGTGCATATGGACTCCCCGGACAAGCCGGGGAGTGACGATCTAATTTAATCGCACGTCATGCCACGGCTTGTCCGTGGCATTCACAACGCTTTCTATCAATCGTTCGCAGTGTTAGCGCCGTAAACCTCTCGCGCGGCCTTCTCGCTGACGTAGCCGTCGCGCAGGTCGCGGGCGACGGCGTCGCGGGGGCGGGTGGCCGGGTCACCGTAGCCGCCGCCGCCGGAGGTCTCGAGCCGGACGACGTCGCCTTTCTTCAACGCGACGCCGGAGACCTTGGACGGCATCTGCTGCACCTGGCCGTTGCGCCGCACGAGCAGGCGGCCGCAGGCGGCGGGCTTGCCGCCGGCGAGGCCGTAGGGCGGGATGCGGAAGCGCTCGAAGCTGGTCGCCAGCGTGCCCTGCTCGGCGTCGACGCGCCATTCGCGATGCAGGCCGAGCCCGCCGCGCGTCCGCCCCGCGCCGCCGGAATCCGGCGTCAGGCCGTAACTCGTGAAGGTCACCGGGTGCAGGCTCTCGACCATTTCCACCGGCGAGTTCGCGAGGTTATGGAAGCCTGCGGAGAAGCCGCTCGCGCCGTCCGCCTCCGGATGCGCGCCCCAGCCGCCGACTTCGACCTCGAAATAGACGTCGGTCGAGCCGTCTTCCCTCGGCGTGCCGAGCGCATAGACGTAGCTCACGCCGTAATAGGCCGCGGGAATGCGGCCGGGCGCGGCCTGCGCGAGCGCGCCGGTCACGGCGTTGACGATGCGGTGACCGGTCGCCATGCGGTTCACGACCGGCGCGGGCGCGCGGCAGTTGACCACCGTGCCGAGCGGCGCCGCGATCTCGATCGGCCGGTAGCAGCCGGAGTTCGCAGAAAAATCGCCCTCCAGCGCGTGTGTCGTCACGCGCCGGTCTTCCGAAGACGGCGGCTGGACGACACCAGCCGCCACGCCGCTCATCAACGCAAAATAGACTGCCGATTTCGACATATTGAGCGTGCAGTTGACGCAGCCGGCCGCCTGCGGGCTCGAGCCGGTGAAGTCGACCTTGGCCTGGTCCCCGGCGATCGTCAGCGTCACCTTGATCTTCAACGGCGCCTCGGTGATGCCGTCGTCGTCCACATAGTCCTCGAAGACGTATTCGCCGTCCGGCATGGCGGCGAGCGCCGCGCGCATCGCCTGCTCCGACTGATCGAGAATACGCTCGGTGACGCCCGTGAGCGTCGCCGTGCCATAGTGCCGGGCGATGCGCGTGACCTCCGCCGCGCCGACGTCGAGCGCCGCGAACTGTGAGGCCAGGTCGCCGCTCAGCTTGCCGGGCTCGCGGCTGTTGGTCAGCATCACCTTGTAAAGCGGATCGTTGCGCACGCCGCCGTCGAACAGCTTGACCGGCGGGATGCGCAGCCCCTCCTGGTAGATCTCGGTCGCCTCCGGGTCATAGCTGCCCGGCGCGCCGCCGCCGACGTCGATGTGGTGGCAGAGCACGCCGACGATGGCGATCGGCTTGCCGTCGAGGCAGACCGGGCGGAAGGTGAGAATGTCCGGTAGATGCTGGCCGCCGCTGTAGGGATCGTTGGTGAGCACCACGTCGCCGTCGCGCCAGTCCCCGATCGGAATGAAACGGTCGAGAATGTCTTCCAGGCAGGTCGCCATCGAGTTCAGATGCACAGGCAGCCGCGTCGCCTGGGCGATGTTGCGGCCCTTGGCGTCGAACAGCGCGGTCGAGTAGTCGAGCATCTCGCGCACCACGGTGGAGCGGCTGGTGCGCCAGATGGTGATGCTCATCTGCTCGCAGGCCGCGACCAGCGCGTTGCGAATGACTTCGATCTGGATCGGGTCGAGCTCTGTCCTGTCCATGTCCCTTCCCTTCATGCCTGCCGCGTGGCGACCAGGTCGCCGGTGTCGCGCGGCGCGACCGACCAGCCGGGGCCGATCAGGATGGTGGTGTATTCTTCATCAACGATGGCCGGCCCCGCGACCGGCGTGTCGAGCGCCAGCGCCGCGCGGTCGTGGATCGGCGTCTCGCGCCATTGGCCATTGATGAAGACCGGGCGCCGACCCTTCGGCTCGGATGCGCCGGCGCCCTCGTAAGGCCGCAGCGACGGCTTCGGCAAGTGGCCCGTCGCGGTCACCCGGCAGGTCACGATATCGACCGGCGTCGCACGGTCGTCATAGGCGAAGCGCTGCTTGTGCTGCTGGTGGAAGGCCTCAACCAGCCGCGCAAGGCCCGCCTCGCTGATCTCCCAGTCGGGCCAGGGGATCAGCAGCTCGAAGGCCTGGCCGCGGTAGCGCATGTCGGCGGCGACCGCGAAACCCCGATCCGGGGGCGCGATGCCGTCGCGTTCCAGCAACGCCGCACCGTCGGCGAGCAGCGCGTCGAACACCTCTTTCAGCGCCGGCAGCGAGTCCGGCACGGCGGGCAAGAGGCGCGAGCGCGCCACGTCATGGGTGATGTCGGAAAACAGGATGCCATAGGCGGACAGCGTCCCCGGATCGCGCGGGAAGACGACGCGCCGCGTGCCGAGCTCGTCGGCCAGCGCCGTCGCATGCAGCCCGCCGGCGCCGCCGAAGGAGACGAGCGCGAAGTCGCGCGGGTCGAGCCCTTTCTCGAACAGGCTGAGCTTGATCGCCGCGGCCATGTTCGAGTTGGCGACCGCGAGGATGCCTTCCGCCGCCTGCTCGGGGCCGAGGTTGAGCGGCTCGGCGATGCGCGTCTTCACCGCCGCCAGCGCGGCGTCGCGGTCGAGCGCCATGCCGCCGCCGAGGAAGAAGCCGGGGTCGATCCGCCCGAGCGCGACATTGGCGTCGGTCACCGCCGGCTCGGTGCCACCCCCGCCGTAGCAGACCGGCCCGGGATCGGCGCCCGCGCTCTGCGGCCCGACGCGAAGGCGGCCGCCCGCGTCGATCCAGGCGATCGAGCCGCCGCCCGCGCCGATGGTGCGGATCTCGACCATCGGCACGCGCACCGGCAGGCCGTCGATCTCGCCCTCGGTCACCACCGTCGTCTTGCCGTCGCGCACGACGCAGACATCGAAGCTGGTGCCGCCCATGTCGATGCCGACGAGGTTGGGCTCGCCCAGCGTCTCCGCCAGCCGCGTCACCGCCATCGCGCCGCCGGACGGGCCGGAGAGCAAGAGCCGCACCGGCTGCTCGCCCGCGGTGCCCGGCGTCGTCACGCCGCCGTTCGACTGCACGAGATAGAGATGCGCGGCGAAGTGCTCGTCCTTCATGCGCGTCGCCAGCCGCTTGAGATAGCGCGCGACCACCGGCGCCAGCACCGCGTTCAGCACGGTCGTCGAAGAGCGCTCGAATTCGCGCATCTCGGGGCTGATGTCGCTCGACAGCGAGACCGAGGCCTCGGGCCAAAGCTCGGCGAGCATCGCCTTGAAGGCCTGCTCATGCGCCGGGTTGGCGTAGGCGTGCAGCAAGCAGACGGCGACCGCCTCGACCGCGCCATCCGAATCCCCGGCGGCACGCATCTCTTCGATCAGCACCCGCGCCGCCGCGCGGTTGAGCGGCGTCTCGACCGTGCCGTCCGCGCGCATGCGCTCGGCCAGGCCGAAGCGCCGCCGCCGCGGAATCAGCACCGAGCGCTTCTCCGCCCTGAGCCCGTAGATGTCCTTGCGCACATGGCGGCCGATCTCGAGCACGTCCTCGAAGCCGCGCGTGGTGACGAGCGCGCCGACCGCGAGCTTGCGCTCGAGCACCGCGTTGGTCGCGATCGTCGTGCCGTGCAGCACCAGCGCCACGTCGTCGAGCGCGAAGCCGTGGCGCGAAGCCGCGCCGGTGATGCCGTTCATGAAGCCGACCGAGGGATCCTTCGGCGTGGACGGCACCTTGAACGCGGCCGCCCCGCCGGTCCGCGCGTCGAAGATCTGCAG
>CAZPFL010000084.1:9362-19280 GCA_964585785.1 uncultured Rhodospirillaceae bacterium | reverse complement strand
CCCCGCCGCGGGATGGAATTCATGTCGCGGACCCAGGGCAGCTCGGAGCGGCACCAGATCTGGCTCGACGGCCGGAGCTCCTGACGCTGGCGGATCGCGCCGAGGCGGATGCGGTAGACCTTCGCCTCCTTCGGGTCGGCCGCGGTCGCGTAGAGATGGGTGCCGCAGGTCGGGCAGAAATACTGCGCGCGCTTGGCGCCGCTTTCCGCGGTCTTGACGTAGGCCTTGGGCTCGCCCGAGAGGAGCTTGAAGTCCTTCGCCGGCGCGGCCACGCCGATGCGGAAAGCCGAGCCGGAAAAGGCCTGGCAGTCGGTGCAATGGCAGATGTTGACCTGCTTCGGGTCGATCTCCGCTTCAAAGGTGATGGCGCCGCACTGGCAGCTTCCGTCGATCTTCATGGCTCGCTCATTCCTCCAGGGTCGGACCGGCGCCGCAGACGCGGGTCTGGCGCATGCGGCGGCGATATTTGTCGGCATCGTAGCCGCTGCCGCGATGGACGAGGCAGCGGTTGTCCCAGATGACGACCTCGCCGGGCTGCCATGCGTGGGAATAGACATTTTCGGGCCGGGTCGCGCGCGCCAGCAGGTCGTCGAGCAACGCGCGGCTGTCGTCGAAGTTCCAGCCTTCGATCTCCTTGGCGTGCGAGCCGACGAAATAGTTCTTGGCCCCCGTGCGCGCGTTTTTCCGCACCAGCTTCTGGCGCACCGGCGGCAGCGAGGCGGCGTGCGACGGGGTGACCGCGTCCGGCCCGACCTTGCTGCGCGAAAAGACGTAGTCATGCACCGCGACCAGCGGATCGATCGTCTCTTTCATCGCGTCCGGCAGCCGGCCGTAGGCGGCGCGGCAGCTGACGAATTCCGTCTGGCCGCCCTCCTCCGGCACCTCGTAGGCGCACATGATCGAGACGTAGGTCGGCACCGGGCGGAAGGAGGAGTCCGAATGCCACATGTTGTTGCCGGTCTGGAAGACGGTGCGCTTGTGGCTGTTGCCGAGCCGGCTGCCGTCCTCCAGCACGTTGCCGATGGTGCCGAAGTAGTCGACCTTGCCTTCCTGGCCGAGCTTGACGTGGCTCGGCTCCGGCTCGCCGAGGCTCCGCGTCAAGGCGAGCTGCTTCGCGTCGTCCATCGCCTGGTCGGGGAAGCAGAGGAAGGAATATTCGTCGATCGCGGCGCGGATCGCCTCGACCGTCTCGTCCGGCAGCGCCCGGTCCAGCGCGACCCCGGTGACGCGCGCGCCGAAATCCGGGTGTAGCGGTTCGATTCTCAGCATGGTCCTGGTCCCGTTTCCCGTTCCGATCGAGTTTTAGCAAGTATAGCACCGGAGATTGGATGGGTTGAATCCAGGTAAGGCGCGACGCAGACCCGCCCGTCCCTCACACCACACGACGCGGATGCCTGGACTCCCCGGACAAGCCGGGGAGTGACGATTTTTTGGATCCAATTAACAATCGTCATGCCACGGCTTGTCCGTGGCATCCATTGCGCGATCCTGCGACCGGCGTCAAAGCGTGTTCCCCGCCCTACCCCTTCTTGCGCACCGATTCCAGCGTCGGCATGCGGTAGCGGTCCTGCGGGTCGAGCCAGCCCTTGAAGTTAGGCTTGCGCTTCTCGGCGAAGGCCTTGCGCGACTCCATGAGGTCGGACTTGTCGCCATGCTCGTGCAGCGCCGCGGCGAGCGCCGCCAGCTCCGGCGAGACCTTGGGGCGCATCTGGCGCATCATGTAGACCGTGTTGACGCGGGACGCCGGCGGCAGGGTCAGCAGGTGCTCGGCCATGCCGATCGCCTCCGGCAGGAGCTGGTCGGGCTCGACCAGCCGGTTGAGGTAGCCCAGTTCGTGGAGCCGCTCGGCGGTGAAGCGGAAGCCCAAGGCCATCTCGGTCGCGACCGGATGCGGCATGTTCGCCAGCAGGCCGTGGTTGTAACCGCCGAGCAGCCAGCGCTTGGCCTCGGAGACCTCGAAAATGGCGCCCTTGACCGCGACCCGGAGGTCGGTGCGCTCGACCAGCATGAAGCCGCCGCCCATCGCGAAGCCGTTGATCGCGGCGATGACCGGCTTTTCCAGCACGCCGTCGCGGAAGGGATCGGCGACCGGATGGCCTTCGCTGCCGGGCTTGCCGCGCTCCAGCGACTCCTTCATGTCCTCGCCGGCGCAGAAGGCCCGGCCCGTGCCCGTCAGGATCGCGACCTCGAGGTCCTTGCTTTCGCGGAACTCGCTGAAGGCCTTGCCCATGCCTGCGCGAAGCTCGACGCCGAGCGCGTTCATGCGCTCGGGCCGGTTCAGCGTGACGATCATGATTTGCCCGCGGATTTCCGTCTCGACGACAGCCATGCCCCATCCTCACCGTTGCGGCGCCCATGCGCAGGCGCCTCGTTGCTTCCGCAACGCTAACGGATCACGAGGCCCAAGTCGAAAACAGAATAGCGGGCCGCGGCGCCTTATCCCGCAGGCGGCGCCATGCCGGCCGGGTCGGTTTCGTGCACCCGGCGGGTCATGAAGGTGCCGAGCCCGGCGGCGCAGACCTTGCCCTTGTCGGTGTGGACCTCGCAGCGCACGACCGCGGTGCGCGAGCCGGCGCTGACCACGTCGGCGATGCAGGTCAGCCGGTCGCCCGTCGCCGGCGCCAGGTAGTTGATCTTCATCTCCAGCGTGACCATCGGCCGCTTGCGGTTGTCGTAGTTGCCGCCCGAGGCCGCCGTCGCCATCCCGACGTCGATCAGCGCCGCCACCGCGCCGCCCTGCACCACGCCGCGCAGGTTGCGCATCTCCTCGCGGATCGGCATGCCGACGACCGCACGGCGCTCCCCCGTGACCTCATACTCGACGCCGAGCCACTTCCTGAATCCTTCATCCGGCATGTCCGTTCCATTCCCGCCCAGTGAATCGCTGTTGGCGCGATAACCCTATATTTTCAGGCGTTTTGTCAATACCGGGCGCGTGCCGGCGCCTCGTCGGCCGTGACCGCCTTGAGATGGCCGTCCTCGAGCCGGAGGATGCGGTCCATGCGGCGCGCCAGGTCCATGTTATGGGTCGCCACCAGCGCGGCCAGGCCGGCCTCGCGGACGAAGCCCGAGAACATGTCGAACACGTCGTCCGCGGTGTGCTGGTCGAGGTTGCCGGTCGGCTCGTCCGCCAGCAGCAGCAGCGGCCGGTTGGCGAGCGCCCGGGCGATGGCGACGCGCTGCTGCTCGCCGCCCGACAGCCGCGCCGGCCGGTGCGTCTCGCGCTCGGTCAGCCCGACCAGCTCGAGCAGCGACCGCGCCCGCTCGCGCGCCGCGCGCTTGCCCACGCCCGCCAGCATCTGCGGGATCATGACGTTCTCCAGCGAGGAGAATTCCGGCATCAGGTGGTGGAACTGGTAGACGAAGCCGATGTCCTTGCGCCGCACCAGGGTGCGCGCGGAGTCCGACATGGCGCCGCAGGGCCGGCCGTCGATCGCCACGTCGCCGCCGTCCGGCCGCTCGAGCAATCCCGCGACATGCAGCAGCGTCGACTTGCCGGCGCCCGACGGCCCGACCAGCGCCACCAGCTCGCCGGTCTGGATCTCCAGGCTCACGCTCTTCAGCACTTCCAGCGCGCGCCCGGCCTGGTGATAGGTGCGCACCACGTTCTGCAGCGCGAGCGCCGTCTCACTCATAGCGCAGCACCTCGACCGGATCGAGCCGCGCCGCCTTCCAGGCCGGATAGATCGAGGCCAGAAAGGACAGCACCAGCGCCATCACGACGACCATGATGACCTCGTTCGGGTCGATCTGCGCCGGCAGCTGCGACAGGAAGTAAATCTCGGGCGAGAACACGTTGACCTGCGTCAGCTTCTGGATGAGCTGGCGGATCTCCTCGATGTTCAGCGCGAAGGCGATGCCGAGAATCGTGCCGAACACGGTGCCGATGACGCCGACGCTGGCGCCGGTGATGAAGAAGATCCGCAGCACCATGGCGCGCGTCGCGCCCATCGTGCGCAGGATGGCGATGCCCTTGCCCTTGTCCTGCACCAGCATCACCTGGCTCGAGATGATGTTGAAGGCCGCGACCACGATGATCAGCGTCAGGATCATGAACATGACGTTGCGCTCGACGTTGAGCGCGGTGAAGAAGCTGGAATTCTTCTGCTGCCAGTCGATGATGCGGAAGCCGGGGCCGAGCGTCTTCGACAGCACCGGCAGGAAGCGCGGCGCGTCATCGGCGTTCTTCAGCATCAGCTCGAGCATCGAGACCGAGCCCTTGTACTGAAAGAAGGTCTGCGCCACCGGCAGCGGCATGTAGATCAGGCCGGAATCGTATTCCGACATGCCCACGTTGAAAATCGCGGCGATCGGGAAGGTCTTGGTGCGGGGCATCACGCCGAAGGGCGTGTTCGTGCCTTGCGGCGAGATCAGCTTGACCTTGTCGCCGACGGTCAGCCCGTAGCGCCGGGCGAAGCGCGTGCCCACGATGATGCCGTCGCCGCTGTCGAAATTCTTCAACGATCCCGCCCGGATGCTCTTGGCGAGCAGCGGCCGGCTGAGAAAACTCTTCTCGGACAGCCCGTGCACCAGCGCGCCGCCGGCCATGCCGTTCGCCGTCGCCATCACCTGGCCTTCGACCAGCGGCGTCACACTGACCACGCCGTCGAGCTTGGCGATCTTGGCGGCGAAGGCATCGTAGCCCGGCAACACGCCGGCCGCGCCGGTGACTTCGATATGCCCGCCGACGCCGAGGATGCGCGACAGCAGCTCGCCGCGGAAGCCGTTCATCACCGACATGACGATGATCAGCGTCGCGACGCCCAGCATGATTCCGATCAGCGAGAACCAGGCGACGACGGAAATGAAGCCTTCCTGCCGGCGGGCGCGGAGATAGCGGAAGGCGACGAGACGCTCGAAGGCGGAGATCACGAAGCGGCCCGCCCCGCGCCTGTTCCCGCCGCCGCGGGTCCGTCCGTGAGCCGCGTCAACGCCGCGTCGATCGACAGCTCCTCGCGCGCGCCGCTCGCCCGATTCTTCAGCTCGACGACGCCGCTCTTCAGGCCGCGCGGGCCGACCACGAGTTGCCAGGGCAGCCCGATCAGGTCCATGTCGGCGAATTTAACGCCGGCGCGCTCGTCGCGGTCGTCATACATCACCTCGCGCCCGGCATCGCGCAGGCGGGCGAAGATATTTTCGCAGGCGGCGTCGCAGTCCGCGTCGCCCTGGCGCAGGTTGACCAGCCCGACCTGGAACGGCGCCACGCTCTCGGGCCAGATCACGCCCGCGTCGTCGTGACAGGCCTCGATGATCGCGCCGACCAGGCGCGACACGCCGATGCCGTAGGAGCCCATCTCGACCGCCACCTCCTCGCCGCCGGGCCCGGCGACCCGGGCGCCCAGCTTCGCGGAATACTTGGTGCCGAAGAAGAAGATGTGTCCGACCTCGATGCCGCGCGCCGAGACCAGGTCGTCGGCGGGGACCGGGCACAAGGCCGGGTCGTGCATGTCGTCGGTCATGGCGTATTCCGCGGTCCAGCCCGCGACGATCTTGGCCAGCGCGACGGCGTCCTCGTAATCGACGCCTGCCGCCGGCACCGCGAGGTCGAGATAGGATTTGTGGCAGAACACCGCGCTCTCGCCGGTATCGGCCAGGATCAGGAACTCGTGGCTCATGTCGCCGCCGATCGGCCCGGTCTCGGCCCGCATCGGGATCACCTTGAGCCCCATGCGCGCGAAGGTCCGGAGGTAGGCGACGAACATCTTGTTGTAGGCGATGCGCCCCGCCTCGGGGTTGAGGTCGAAGGAATAGGCGTCCTTCATGTAGAACTCGCGCCCGCGCATCACGCCGAAGCGCGGCCGCACCTCGTCACGGAACTTCCATTGAATATGATAAAGATTCTTCGGCAGATCGCGGTAGCTCTTCACCTCGTCAGCGAAGATCTGGGTGATAAGCTCTTCATTCGTCGGGCCATAGAGCATCTCGCGCTCGTGCCGGTCGGTGATGCGCAGCATCTCCTTGCCGTAGTCGTCGTAGCGGCCCGACTGGCGCCAGAGGTCGGCCGACTGGATGGTCGGCATGAGCAGCTCCTGCGCGCCGGAGCGGTTCTGCTCCTCGCGCACGATCTGCTCGATTTTCTTCAGCACGCGAAAGCCGAGCGGCAGCCAGCTGTAGATCCCGGCGGCCGACTGGCGAATCATCCCGGCCCGCAACATGACGCGGTGGGACACGATCTGCGCCTCCGACGGCGTCTCTTTCAGGGTCGGCAGGAAGTATCGCGTGCGGCGAACCGCGTTACTGGTGTCTTGGATCATCCCGGGCCTTTATCCGGTTCGCGAGCGGGCGCCAATGTAGGGAATGCCCAGCCGCATGTCCATGACCGCGAGCGTGAGTTGTCGATCGGTTCGGCGGCTTTTTTCGGACGCACCAGGCAAGCTCTCGCAGCCAATGGATGCCACGCATAAAGCGTGGCATGACGATTTAATCCATTGTTCAGGCAATAAAGCACGTCATGCCACGGCTTGTCCGTGGCATCGATCGACGAAACGCCGATACGCCACGAACATGTCTCGCCCGCACTTGTTCCGCGAGTCCATGGGCAGACGGGTCCACTGTGTCATTTCGCGCGCAGCGCGGCGCGGCATTTGGCCGCCAGCTCGGCCTGCTCCGGGTCGGTCAGCGGCACATCGTTGAAGGTGACCGCGCCGGTCGCGAGATCGACGCTGATCCTGCCGACGTAGAGATCGGTTCCGGCGAAGCGCCGGCCCGTCGCGCCGTGCAGCGGATTGAAGGAAAGCTCGAACTCGACCACGTCCGAGGGCCGAATTTGGAGCCCGCCCGGCAGATCGGCGGGCGCGACCGGCCGGCCGTGTACATCGACGCCCGGTTTGTAGGTCACGTCCGGGTCCGGACGGTGCTCGACCAGGCGGCTGCAGTCCTCACGCGTGACGCGCACCCGGCTGTCGTCGGCGCGGGCCGGCGCGGCCAAGCCGGCCGCCAGGAAAGCCGCAAGCCCGGCCGCCATCAGGATGCCTATGAATTCTCTGGTCATCGCAGTATCTTACCCCATCGCCCGGCCCGGGGCAGCACCCGTCCCCGGCCCTTCGTCTCCGTCCCCCGTTTCCTGGCCACCGGACGCCCGATGCTGGAACGCCTTTTCCACCTCAGCCAGAACGGCACGACCGTCCGCACCGAGTTGATCGCCGGCGCGACCACCTTCCTCACCATGGCCTACATCATCTTCGTCAACCCGATGGTGCTGGCCGACGCCGGGATGGATCGCGGCGCGGTGTTCGTCGCCACCTGCCTCGCGGCCGCGCTCGGCACCCTGGCGATGGGGCTCTACGCCAACTACCCGATCGCGCTCGCCCCGGGCATGGGGCTGAACGCCTACTTCACCTACACGGTGGTCGGGCAGATGGGCTTCCACTGGCAAGTGGCGCTCGGCGCGGTCTTCCTGTCGGGCACCCTGTTCCTGCTGCTCAGCCTGTCGCCGGCCCGCGACTGGGTCGTCAACGCGGTGCCGGCGTCGCTCAAGCTCGCCATCTCCGCCGGGATCGGGCTGTTCCTCGCCATCATCGCGCTCAAGAACGCGGGCATCGTGGTCGCGCATCCGGCGACGCTGGTCACCCTCGGCGACGTCTCGAAGCCGCCGGTGCTCCTCGCCGCCGCCGGCTTTATCGGCATCGTCGCGCTGGAGCGCGCGCGTGTCACCGGCGCGGTGGTCATCGCCATCATCGGCGTCACCCTCGCCGGCGTCCTGTTCCGGGTCACGCCCTTCAACGGCGTCGTCTCCGCGCCGCCCAGCATCGCGCCCACCTTCCTGGCGCTCGATCTCGCCGGCGCCTTCCACATTGGCCTCGTCACCGTGGTCTTCGCCTTCTTCTTCGTCGACCTGTTCGACAATGCCGGGACGCTCGTCGGCGTCTGCCACCGCGCCGGGCTGATGGACGCGGACAAGCGCCTCCCGCGGCTGCGCCAAGCCCTGGTCGCGGCCAGCCTCGCCGCCATCGGCGGCGCCCTGCTCGGCACCTCGACCACGACCAGTTACGTGGAAAGCGCGGCCGGCACCAACGCGGGCGGACGGACCGGGCTCACCGCCGTGACGGTCGCCGTGCTCTTCGTGCTGGCGCTGTTTCTGGCGCCGCTCGCCACCACCGTCCCCGCCTACGCGACCGCGCCGGCGCTGCTCTTCGTCGCCTGCCTGATGAGCCGGTCGATCGCGGATTTCGACTGGGAGGACCCGACCGAATACGCGCCCGGGGTCGTCACCATGATCGCCATGCCGCTGACCTTTTCCATCGCCACGGGAATCGGATTCGGCTTCATCGTCTACGTCGCCGGCAAGCTGATCACCGGACAACTCGATCGGCTTAATTCGGGTGTGGTGGTGGTCGCGCTCGCCTTCCTGCTAAAGTTTGCACTTGTTGTGTAATTGCCGCGACCAATTGTCATTTTTGAACATTTTTGCATGACAGACGGAAGAAAGTTGCGTAGAGTTTCGGCACTCGGTAGCAGCGTTGCGCAAGCGACGGCTCGGCCCGGGTTTGGGGAGGGAATTTCGAAAAGAACCAAGAGCCGGACAACCCCGCTGATGACACCGGTTCTGATATAAATTTTTGCATTCACTAGGTTGCATTGAGCCAGGGCAACACCTCGCGGTGTTGCCCTTCTCTTTTTTTGCGAAGACGGCTTACGATCGCCATAGCGACGTCAAATTTTCGCGCATGATACGCAGCATGAAACACGCGATCCTCGCCGCCGCGCTCGCGGTCGTCCTGCTCACCGCCTGCACAGCGGCCGCCCGCGCAGGCCAAGTGACCGTGCGCGGCCACGACATCCTGGTCGATGGCCGCCCCTTCCCGATCCGGGGCGCCGCCGCCGACGGCCACCTCGCCCAACTCAAGCTGCTGGGCGCCACGACCATCCGCACCTATGGCGGCGACCCCGGACCGGTGCTCGCCGAAGCCGGGCGGCTCGGCATGAAGGTTATCGCCGGGCTCTGGCTGGAGCCGCCGCGCCGCGGCTTCGACTACCGCAACCGCGCGGCCGTCGAAGCCCAGCTCGCGTCCTTCCGCGCGATCGTCACACGCTACCGGCACGACGCCGCGCTGCTCGCCTGGGGCATCGGCAACGAGGTCGAGGGCGAGCTGACCGACGACTCGCTGGTCTGGCCCGCGATCGAGGAAGCGGCGCGGCTGGTGAAGTCGCTCGATCCCAACCACCCGACCATGGCGGTGATCCAGGACGGCCCCGGGGCGAAGGTGCGGAAGATCATCGCCGAGGCGCCGAGCATCGACGTGCTCGGCGTGAACGCCTACGGCGACGCGCTGCCGAGCCTGCCGCGCCGGATGCGCGCCGCCGGCTGGACCAAGCCGATCGTCGTCACCGAGCTGGGCGCGCTCGGCCAGTGGCAGGCGGCGCGGACGCCCTGGGGCGCGGCGCTCGAGCCGACCAGCACCGAGAAGGCAAAGCGGCTCAAGCGCTACCTCGCCGCGCTCAAGCCCGACACCGCGGGCCAGATCCTGTTCTTCTGGGGCCAGAAGCAGGAGGTCACGCCAACCTGGCACGGCCTGCTGCTGGCGGACGGCGAGTGGCTGCAGGCATCCGAGGTGATGGCAAAGGCCTGGGGCGGCCGCACGCCGGGCGGCGACCGCGCGCCGCGCATCGAAGCGCTGCGCCTCCACCCCGGCCCCGTCGTGGCGCGCGGCCGGCCGATCGAGGCCGCGCTCGAGGCCAGCGATCCCGACGGCGACCGGATTACCGTGCAATGGACGATCCTGGCGGAAAGCACCGATCTCAAGAAGGGCGGCGACGCCGAGCGGGTGCCGCCGAACCACAGCAACGCGCTGCGCGCGACGAGCATCCACGGCGCCCGCGTCGAAGGCCTGCCGCCCGGCAACTACCGGATCTTCGCGTTCGTCCACGACGGCCGCGGCGCCGCCGCCACCGCGAACCAGCCCTTCCAGGTGCGGTAGG
>CAZPFL010000084.1:0-9262 GCA_964585785.1 uncultured Rhodospirillaceae bacterium | reverse complement strand
CACGACGGCCGCGGCGCCGCCGCCACCGCGAACCAGCCCTTCCAGGTGCGGTAGGCCTCAATTGGGCGGCGAAAGTCTTGTCAGTCCCCCCATCCAACCCTCCCCCACAAGGGGGAGGGCTTTAGAGGAAGCAACAATTTCAAAGTCCGCCCCTCTTGCGGGGGAGGATTTAGGTGGGGGGCTAAAGCCCCTACCCCCAGAACCCCGGCGCGACCTCCATCCAGCGCGGGCGGAGCGTCTCCAGCCGCGTCAGCACCGGGCAGCCGGCACGGTGCGCGCCCGGCAGGTAGCCCAGGCTCATCAGGAACTCGCCGGTGATCTCGCCGCCGGTGAAGCGGAAGGTCTTCTTGAACAGCTTGACCCAGTCATCCTTCCGCATCGGATGGTGCGCGTCGAGCCATTGCGCGAAGCCGCCATGGCTGTCGCGCAGCGCCTGGACGCGCCGCGCGTTCTCGATCGCCGCATCGACCTTGAGCCGGTTGCGGATGATGCCCGCATCGGCCAGCAGCCGCGCCCGGTCCGTCTCGCCGAAGGCCGCGACCGTATCGACGTCGAAGCCGGCATAGGCCTTCCGGAAGTTCGGGCGCTTCTGCAGGACCGTGAGCCAGGACAGCCCCGCCTGGTTTATTTCCAGGACCAGCCGCTCGAACAGCACGGATTCATCCCCCGACGGAAAGCCGTATTCTAGCTCGTGATACGGCCCGTGCAGCGGATGGCCCGGCGCGGAATCGCAATAGCCGGGCATCAGCGGTTGCGCAGCGCCGTGATCGTGTTGGCGGAGTCGACATTCTCCAGGCTGGTCAGCACGTCGATCACCGCCGGGCCGTCGACCGCCATCGCCTCCTTCAGCACCGGGCCGGCCTCCTCCGGCTTGCGCACGGTGAAGCCGGCCGCGCCGAAGGACCGCGCCCAGGCGGCGAAGTCCGGGTTGACCAGGTCCGTCGCATGGGTGCGGCCGGGGAAATGCGTCTCCTGATGGAAGCGGATCGTGCCATAGCCGTTATTGTTCGAGATGATGATGCGGACCTTGGCTTTCTCCTTGATCGCCGTGGCCAGCTCGGAGCCGGACATCAGCGCGCCGCCGTCGCCGACCAGCGCCACGACCTGGCGCTCGGGATAGCGAATCGCGGCGGCGACCGCCGCCGGCACGCCCATGCCCATCGCGCCGGCCTCGGAGCCGAGCAGCGTCTGCGTCGCCTTGAAGCGGAAATGCCGGTGCATCCAGCTCGCGAAGCTGCCGGCGTCCGACGTGATCACCGCGTCGCCCGGCAGATGCTGCTGCATCGCCAGGATCATGTGGCCGAAGTCCATGCCGTCCGGCGCGTCGCGCGGCGTGAGCGTCGAGGTCTGCTCATACGCGCCATGCGCCTTCGCGAGCCAGCGCTTGCGCCCTTCGGAGGCCGGCGGCGCATTGCGCGCGGCCAGCGCCTCCAGGAAGGGCGCCGCCTCGCTGACGACGCCGAGCGCGACCGGCTGGTTGCGGCCGATCTGGGCGGCGTCCGGGTAGACCTGGATCAGCCGCTGGCCGGGCCCGGGCAGGTTGCCGTTGAGCGTCGCCATGTCGCCGAGCCGGGTGCCGACGGCGAGGATGACGTCCGCGCCCGTGGCGACGTCCTGCCACGGCTTGGGCGGGCGGATACCGAGCTCGCCCGCGAAATTCGGATGCTCGTGGTCGAACACGTCCTGATGCTCGAAGGTGGCGAAGACCGGCAGCGACCACGCCTCCGCGGCGGCGCGCAGCGCGTGGCGCCCAGCCGGCTGATGCGCCCGCCCGCCGACGATGACGATGGGCCGCTCGGCTTCGGCCAGCATGTCGGCGACCGCGGCCACGTCGGAATCCGCCGGGCGGACATGCGTCGCCGCCTGGCGGCCCTGAGGCTTGGCCTCGGTCATGGCTTCCAGCACGTCGGTCGGCAGGCCCACGACGACCGGCCCCGGCGTGCCGCTCTCGGCGACGCGGATGGCGCGGGCGACGATCTCGGCGATGCGGTCCGGGTCATGCACCTCTTCCACGCGCTTGGCGATGTCGCCGAAGGTCTTTGTGAAGTCCATCTCCTGCGTCGCGTGGCGGCCCAGCTTGCGCGTGCCGACCTGGCCCAGCAGCAGCAGCAGCGGCTGCGCGCCCTGCTCCGCCGAATGCGCGGCGATCGAGGCGTTGGTGGCGCCGGGACCGCGGCTGGCGAAGACCACGCCGACGCGCCCCGTGAGCTTCGCATCGGCCAGCGCCATGAAGGCCGCCCCGCCCTCGTGCCGGCAGGTCACCAGATGCAGCACCGGGTCGTCGTGCAGCTCGCTCATGACGGCGAGATAGCTCTCGCCGGGGACGCAGAACGCGCGGTCGATGCCGTGCATGACCAGCGTGTCGAGCAGAATTTTCGCGGCCGTCTTGCCCATGATGATCCTCCCTCGGCCGCGTAACGCGAACCGTACTGTCTTAGGCGTTTCCGGATGAGTCCTCGATCAACAGCCGATCCTGCCCTCAACCCACGGGTGTCCGCAAGTCCCGGGCCGGGCCGACGGAGTGCCACACGCCTCCGATCGCCTATTGATCAACCTCATGCTGAGCCTGTCGAAGCATGAGCGGCTGCGACGCCGGAGCAATGCTCATCCTTCGACAAGCTCAGGATGAGAGCAAGCGAAGCGCCGGATGATTGGCCTATTTCCGGAAGCTGATCAGGTTGGAATTCATCAGCCACCACACGCCGAGAAGGACAAACACCGAGATCACCGAGGTGATAGCGAACTTGATCAGGAGGCGCGGCTTTGCGGGCGCGCTGGAGGCGTGGCCGACCTCGGGATCTTCCGACGGCGAGTTGCCCCATGGCAGGACGACGAACAGCACCGTCCACCAGATGATGAAATAAACCATGATCGCGGTGAACCATTTCATCGGCTCAGACCTGTTCCAGTTCGATGAGGGTCCCGAGGAAATCCTTCGGGTGGAGAAAAAGCACGGGCTTGCCGTGCGCGCCCGTCTTGGGCTCGCCGTCGTCGAGGACGCGCGCGCCATCCGCCGTGAGGCGGTCGCGCGCCGCGACGATGTCCGCGACCTCGTAACAGACGTGATGGATGCCGCCGGACGGGTTACGCTCGAGATAGCGCGCGATCGGCGATGCGTCGCCCAACGGGTACAGCAGCTCGATCTTGGTGTTGGGCAGCTCCACGAAGACCGTGACCACGCCATGCTCGGGCAGCCGCAGGGGCGCGGAAACCTTGGCGCCCAGGAGGTCGCGATAGGTCGCGGTCGCCGCCTTGAGGTCGGGCACCGCGATCGCCACGTGATTGAGCTTTCCGATCATCTACGCCGTGTCCCGCCTCATCCTTCGACAGGCTCAGGATGAGGCTCCCTTCCACGTCGAAACGCCAATATCCTCATGCTGAGCCCGTCGAAGCATGAGGTCCGCCCGGTATTGGCCCCCTTATACCCGCACGAGGTGGACTTCGGTATGCGGGCGCTTGCCGCAGAGCTGGCGCAGGCTGCGGCGGACCGCGCGGCGGGCGGCCTCGCTGACCTGCTCGTCGTCGTCCCGGTCGCGTCCGGGCAGCGCGCTCACCGCATCCGCCACCGCGTCGACCACCACCGGCAGGATCGCGTCCTCGCGCTCACCCGGCTCGATGCCGTGCAGGGTGACGATCGGCAGCCCGCGCAGCGCGCCGTCCGCATCCAGGATGACGGTCGCGACCGCGCTGCCGTGATGGATCATCCGGCGGCGGTCGCGGATCGCGCCGCTCTCCAGGTTGATGATCTGGTGGCCGTCGACCGCGAGCCGGCCGGTGAACACCTCGTCAATGATCTCGGCGCGGCCCGGCGCCAGGCAAACGACCGCGCCGTTCTGCACCACGACGGTCTCCGGCACCTGGCATTCCTGCGCCAGCTTGGCATGCGCCACGAGATGCCGCGGCTCGCCATGCACCGGAACCGCGATGCGCGGGCGGATCCACTGGTACATCTGGGCCAGCTCGTCGCGCGCCGGATGGCCCGAGACGTGGACATTCTCCTCGTTGGTGGTGACCACCTCGACGCCCTTCTCGCTCAGCCGGTTGTGCAGCCGGTTGATGGATATCTCGTTGCCGGGAATGATGCGGCTGGAAAAGATCACCGTGTCGCCCGCTTCGAGCACGACCTCCGGATGATCCCCGGCGGCGATGCGCGTGAGCGCCGAGCGCGGCTCGCCCTGGCTGCCGGTGCAGATCATCAGCACCTCGTCACGCGGCAGGTAGCCGACGTCGCGCTCGCTGAGAAAAGGCGGAATATCCAACAGATAGCCGGTTTCCTTGGCCGCCTCGTAGATCCGCCAGAGCGAGCGCCCGACCAGGGCGACGCGCCGGCCATGCGCCTCGCCGACGCGGGCGATGGTCTCAAGCCGGGCCACGTTGGAGGCGAAGGAGGCGACCGCCACGCGCTGCTTGTAACGGCCGACGATGTCGAGCAGCGTCTCGCGCACGTCGGCCTCGGAACCGGATTCGCCGGGCACCAGCACGTTGGTCGAATCGCAGACCATGGCGAGCACTCCCGCCTCCCCGGTGCGGATCAGCGCCTTTTCGTCCGTCGTCGGGCCGACCAGCGGGTCGGGGTCGAGCTTCCAGTCGCCGGTATGCATGACGCGGCCGACCGGGGTCTCGATGACCAGGGCGTTGGGCTCCGGGATCGAATGGGTGAGCGTGATCAGCTCGATGCCGAAGGGACCCACGGTAAAGCGCCCGCTCAACGGGATCACGGTCAGCGGCACGCGATCCAACAGCCCGGCCTCGGCCAGCTTGCGGCGCAGCACGGCCGCCGTGAAGGGCGTCGCGTAGACCGGACAGCCGAGCCGGTCCCAGAGATAGGCGACCGCGCCGAGATGATCCTCATGCGCGTGGGTCAGGACGAGGCCGACCAGCTCGTCCCGGCGCTCCTCTATGAAGGACGGATCGGGCAGGATGACGTCGATGCCGGGCGTCGACTCGTCGCCGAAGGTGATCCCGAGATCGACCATCAGCCAGCAGCCGGCATGGCCGTAAAGGTTGAGGTTCATGCCGATCTCGCCCGCCCCGCCGAGCGGCAGGAACAGGAGCTCGTCGTTTCCGGGGGCGCCGGTATCGAGATAGCGTGTCATCGGGCTGCGTTGCGCCGGTAGATGAGCTCGAGCCCGCGGATCGTCATGTTCGGGTCGATGTGGTCGATCGCTTCCGAGGTCTCCGCGAACAGCGGCGCCAGGCCGCCGGTGGCGACGACCGGCAGCGGCGCGCCGTATTCCTTCCTGATGCGGGCGACCAGCCCCTCGATCATCGAGATGTAGCCCCAGAAGACGCCGGATTGCATCGCCGGCACCGTCGCCTTGCCGATCACGGTGTCGGTCTTCCGCACATCCACCCGCGGCAGCAGCGCCGAGGCCATGGACAAGGCGTCCATCGACAGGTTTATGCCGGGCGCGATCACGTTGCCGCAGAAGGCGCCTTCGTCGTCGATCACGTCGAAGGTCGTCGCCGTGCCGAAATCGATGATGATCATCGCGTGACCGAACCGCTCATGCGCCGCCGCCGTGTTGACGAGGCGGTCGGCGCCGACCTGCTCGGGGCGGTCGATCTTCACCTTGACGCCGAGATCGAGCGCCGGATCGCCGATCATCAACGGCTCGCAGTTGAAGTATTTGCGGCAGACGGTGACGAGGTTGAAGCGCGCCTCGGGAACCACGGTCGCGATGATCGCCGCGTGGACGTCCTCCGGCTGGATGCCGGTAAGGCTCATGAGCTGGGTCAGCCAGACGGCGTATTCATCGGCCGTGCGCTTCGGGTTGTTGTGGCAGCGCCAGACGCCCTTCGCCTCCGCGCCATCGTAGACGGCGAAGACGACATTAGTATTCCCGGAATCAATGGCGAGCAGCACAGCCGGCCTCTTCGCGACATTTCATCGAAAAAACACGTCTCCCGCGGATATAGTCCGGGTTGTCGAATCGGCCAGCCGCAGCACCAGCGCCCCCGTATCGTCGAGCCCTTCGAACCGGCCCTCGATCTCCTCCCGGGGCAGGCGAACGATGATGGCCTCGCCGACCCCCCGGGCGCGGGCGAGCCACGCGTCGCGAACCGGCGCGATTCCGGCAGTTTCCCACCGCGCCCGCCAATGGCGCAAGTTGTCCAGAAGCGATACCAGCACCGCCCCGACGGAGAGCCGTAACCCGCGCTCGCCGCTGAGATCGGTGGCCGACAGCCCGTCCCCCTCGGGATGGGCCGCGACGTTGACGCCGCAGCCGATCACCACCCAGTCAGCCGCGCCTTTCCCTCCCCCAGCGGCCTCCAGCAGCAGTCCTGCGATTTTGGCGCCCTCGACCAGCACGTCGTTCGGCCATTTGTGCTGGACCCGGCGGCCGGCGGGCAGGAAGCCGGCGACCGTGTCGCCGACCGCCACCGCGGCGACGAGCGAGAGCCCGGCGGCCCGTGCGAGCGGCACCTTGGGGCGCATCAGGACCGAGCAGTAGAGGTTGCCTTCCGGCGACAGCCATTGCCGCCCGCGCCTGCCCCGCCCGGCGGTCTGGCAATGCGCCCAGACGACGGTGCCGTCGGCCGCCCCGTCGCCGGCGAGGCGCGCGGCCTCGTCATTCGTGGACGAGACGCTGGCCCGCTCGATCAGCGTGTAGCCTTGGGGAAGCGGAAGGGCCGTGCTCTCGCCGACCGGCAAGACTTATTTCCAAAGCAGGGTCGCCGCCGCCACGTCAGCGACGCTGACCACCGGCGACAGGACAAGGAAGAACAGCACGGTAATGAGCGAGGTGACCGTGACGACCGCGGCCACGCCCTTGCCGATCGGCCGGTCGAAGGGCTCGAGCGCGTCGTCGAAATACATCACCTTGACGATCCGCAGATAGTAGTAGGCGCCCACCACGCTGGTCACCACGCCGATAATGGCGAGCGTCACCAGGTTCGCCTCGATGGCCGCCAAGAAGATGTAGAGCTTGCCGAAGAAGCCCGCGAGCGGCGGAATGCCGGCCATCGAGAACATGAAGATGAGCAGCGCCAAGGCCATTTTCGGGTTCGACTTGCCGAGCCCGGCGAGGTCCTCGATGCCTTCGACCATGGTGCCCTGGCGGCGCATGCTGAGGATGCAGGCGAAGGTGCCCATGTTCATGAAGAGATAGATCGTCATGTAGACCAGCACCGCGGTCACGCCGGCGCGCCCGCCCGCGGCAAGGCCGATCAGCGCGTAGCCGACATGGCCGATCGAGCTGTAGGCCATCAGCCGCTTGATGTTGGTCTGGTTGATCGCCGCCAGCGCGCCCAGCGCCATCGACAGGATCGAGATGACGACGATGACCTGGCGCCAGTCAGCCAGCATGCCGCCGAACGGCACCATCATGACTCGCAGGAACAGGCCGATCGCCGCGATCTTCGGCGCGACCGCGAAGAAGGCGGTGACCGAGGTCGGCGCGCCCTCGTAGACGTCCGGCGTCCACATGTGGAAGGGCACCGCCGAGACTTTGAAGGCGAGCCCGGTGATCAGGAAGACGACGCCGATGATCAGCCCGACCGGGAGCGCGCCGGCGTTGCCGATGACCACGCGGGCGATCAGCGAGAACTCGGTCGTCCCGGTGTAGCCGTAGATCAGGCTCGCACCGTAGAGCAGCATGCCCGAGGACAGCGCGCCCAGGACGAAATACTTCAGCCCGGCCTCGGTCGAGCGCAGCGAATCGCGCTGGAAGGCGGCGAGCACGTAAAGCGACAGGCTCTGCAGCTCGAGCCCGAGATAGAGCGCGATCAGGTCGTTCGCCGACAGCATCAGCATCATGCCGACCGTCGCGAAGACCACCAGGACGGGATACTCGAAGCGCGTCATGCCCTCGCGGCGGAGATAGCGCTCGCTCATCAGCAGCGTCACCATCGAGCCAAGCAGCACGAGGATCTTCATGTACATGCCGAAGCCGTCGGCGATGAACAGCCCGTTGAACGCCAGCCCCTGCCCGCCCGGATTGAACAGGACGAGCGCCAGCGTCGCGACCAGGATCGCCAGCGCGAAGGTGCTCACGGTCTTGAACGAGCGTTTCTCCGGGGTGAAGACGCCCAGCATCATCAGCGCCATGCCGCACAGCGCCAGGAAGATCTCCGGCGCGGCGGGCAGTATGACGGGAAGTTTCACGATCAGCGGCTCCCTTCCCTCACCTCAGCGGACCGCCACCGCCGCCACGCCGTGCGCCGCCGCGGCGAGAGCCGCGTTGTAGTCGGCGATCAGCTTGGACACGGATACTTCGATCGGCAGCAGGAACGACAGCGGATAGATGCCCATCCAAAGCACGACCGCAACCAGCGGCGCGAAGACGGCGATCTCGCGCCAGCTCAGGTCGCGGATGGATTTCAGCGAGTCTTTGACCAGATCGCCGAAAATCACCCGGCGATAGAGATACAGCATGTAAGCGGCGCCCAGGATCATACCGGTCGCGATCAGGGCGCAGACCCAGGTGTTGGACTGGAAGGTGCCGACCATGACCAGGATCTCGCCGACGAAGCCGCTGGTCCCCGGCAGCCCGACCGAGGCGAGCATGAACAGCATGAAGACCGCCGCGTATTTCGGCATGCGGTTGACCAGCCCGCCATAGGTGGCGATGTCGCGGCTGTGCATCCGGTCGTAGACCACGCCGACGCAAAGGAAGAGCGCCGCGGAGACGACGCCGTGGCTCAGCATCTGGATGATCGCGCCGGCCACCGCCTGCTGGTTCATGATGAAGATGCCGACGGTGACGAAGCCCATATGCGCGATCGAGGAATACGCGATCAGCTTCTTCATGTCCTCCTGCGCCAGCGCGACGAGCGAGGTGTAGATCACCGCGATCGCGCTGAGCGTGAAGACGAAGGGCGCGAAGTAATGCGAGGCGACCGGCAGCATCCCGATCGAGAAGCGCAGGAAGCCGTATCCGCCCATTTTCAGCAGCACGCCGGCGAGGATGACCGAGCCCGCCGTCGGCGCCTCGACATGCGCGTCGGGCAGCCAGGTATGCACCGGCCACATCGGCACCTTGACCGCGAAGGAGGCGAAAAACGCGAGCCACAGCCAGGTCTGCAGATGCGGATCGACGTGGTTGACCAACAGGGTGCCGATGTTGGTCGTCCGCGCCGCGAGATAGATGGCGATGATCGCCAGCAGCATCAGCACCGAGCCGAGCAGCGTGTAGAGGAAGAACTTGAAGGCCGCATAGACCCGCCGCGGGCCGCCCCAGACGCCGATGATCAGGAACATCGGGATCAGCATCGCCTCGAAGAAGACGTAGAAGACGACGAAGTCGAGGGCGCAGAACAT
>CAZPFL010000083.1:0-19432 GCA_964585785.1 uncultured Rhodospirillaceae bacterium | reverse complement strand
CCTGGTCGAGCGAGGAGGCGAAAGCGACGATGCCCCAGCGCGAGCAGCGCCCGTAGGTCGGCTTGAGCCCGACGATGCCGGCGAAGGCGGCGGGCTGGCGGATCGAGCCGCCGGTGTCCGTCCCCGTCGCCGCCAGCGCGGCATGCGCCGCCACGGACGCCGCCGAGCCGCCGGACGAGCCGCCCGGCACCAGCTTCTTATTCGACGCCGCGCCGGTCGCGCGCCACGGGTTCTCGACCGGTCCGAAATAGCTCGTCATGTTCGCCGAGCCCATGGCGAACTCGTCCATGTTGCACTTGCCGAGCATCACCGCGCCCGCGCCGAACAAATTGGCCGTCACGGTCGACTCATAGGTCGGCACGAAGCCGTCGAGGATGTGGCTCGCGGCGGTCGACTGCACGCCCTTGGTGCAGAACAGGTCCTTGACGCCGATCGGGATGCCTTCCATCACACCGCCCTCGCCGCGCGCGAGCCGGGCCTCCGACGCCTTCGCCATGTCGAGCGCGACCTCCGGGGTCTCGGTAATGAAGGCGTTGAGCGGGCGCGCCGTCTCCACCGCCTTGATATAGGCCTGCGCCAGCTCGGTCGGCGAGACCTCGCCCTGCTGCAACGCCGCGCGGGTCTCGGCCAGCGTGAGGTCGTAGACGCCCGCCATTATTCGATCACCTTGGGCACGGTGAAGAAGCCGTGGGCCCGCGCCGGCGCGTTCGCGGTCACGTCGTCCCGGCAGTTGCCGTCGGTCACCTCGTCCTTGCGCAGCACGGGCTCGGCCTCGACCACCGAGGTCATCGGCCGCACGCCTTCGGTATCGACCTCGTCGAGCTGCTCCACCCAGCCGAGGATGTTGTTGAGCTCGCCGGCCAGCTTATCCTGCTCCGCCTCGGGCACCCGGATGCGCGCCAGTCGGGCGATCTTCGCGACGGTGGCCTTGTCGATGGGCATGGCGGCGGTCCTCAGGCGGCGGGTCTGATTGGGCGTCGAAATCGCGCGGACGCTAACACCCGTCTCCCGCAACGGCAAGGTTTCAGCGTCTTTCCGGCGCCTCGCCGGCCCGCGCGCCCGGCTCATTCCGCGCCTGCCACCAACCGCCTGAAAAAATTAGCGTGTAATCAATGGCTTTCCCGAGGGCCTTCCGTTCCGGCCTCAACTGCTCTTAACGGCAATTTAACCGCGCGCCCGTAAGACTGCCCACGCCGGACCGGCGCCATTTTTCTTTATCAATTTGATCGATGCCGCAACAAACCGCTCCATTGCGACAAGCGCCAAACGACCCGACCAAAGCCAATTTGGCAATGCACAGCCTCGCCGACCCAAAGGTCGCGTTGCATCAGGCCGCGCTGCGGGATCTCTACTTCCTCGTCATCCTCTTTATCGCGGCGTTCATGGTCGCAAGCTCCTACGAGCTCGGCGACTGGTACATCGTCGCCGTCACGGCGCATCCAGATTGGGAACTGGACGAAGTCGCGATCGCCGCCATGCTCTCGATGGTCGCCTTCTGCTGGTTCGCCTACCGGCAATGGCGGCGTTTTGCCGATGAGCTGACGCGGCGGGTCAAGCTCGAGGAAGAGATCATGGAGTTGCGCGTGCTGGCCGATCATCTCGGCCAGAACAAGTCCGTCTTCCTGGCCAATCTGGCGCATGATCTGCGCACGCCATTAAACGGCATTCTCGGTTTCGCCCAGCTTCTCGAAGAGGAGCCCTTCGGCCCGATCGGCAACGAACATTACAAGGAATACGTCAAGTCGATCCGCGAAAGCGCGGCGATGCTGGGCGAGCGGATTATAACCTGCCTCGATCCCGACAAAGTGGAATTCGGCGCCGAGCCGCTGCAGATGAAACCGCGGCCGATCAAGGCGCTGATCGATGCCGCGGTCGGGGTTGTCGAGCCGGTCGCCCGCGGCACCGGCATCACGATCGAGGTCGAGGTGGCGTCCAACCTTCCCGAGATGCACGCCGACGACCGCGCGATCAAGAAAATCCTGATCAATCTCGTGACCAACGCAATCAAGTTCAACCGGCCGAAGGGCAAGATCCGCATTGCCGCGAAGCTGACCGCCGGGCAGGGCCTGGTCCTGATCGTCGAAGACAACGGCGTCGGCATCGGCTTCGACGACCTGGATCCGCGCTGGAGCCATCCCGAGCTCATCGAGGCGGAGAACGACGCCGCCCCGCGCTACGGCATGGATATCGGCCTTGCCGTCGTCCGGAAGCTGGTGGAGATGCACGGCGCGCGTTTCGAGGTCCGCAGCGTTCCGAACAAAGGAACGTCGGTCACCATGATCTTCCCGCCCGAGCGGCTGGTTCCAAACGACACGGCCGAGAAACGCTTCGATCAGGCGGTGTAGCGGCCGGTCCTCTCAGCCCACGCTTGATCGGCGACAGATTGGGGCGACAGACGGGCGCGCCTCGGCTAAAGATCGGCATCCGCCATGAAAGCCCGAGCGATGCCCGTTTACACGATCACCGAAATTCGCAGCCATTTGGCCAAGGGACAGCGCCTTCTCGGCCTCGACCTCGGCGAGCGGACGATCGGGCTCGCGCTGTCCGACCCCGGCTGCGCCGTCGCTAGTCCGATCGACACGATCCGCCGCGGCAAGTTCACGCGCGATGCCGAGGCGCTGATCGGGATCATCGCGGACCGCGGCGTCGGCGGCCTGGTCATCGGCCTGCCGGTCAACATGGACGGATCGGAAGGGCCGCGCTGCCAGTCCACCCGCCAGTTCGCGGCGAATCTGCTGACGAAGATCGACATCCCGGTCGCCTTCTGGGACGAGCGGATGTCGACGGCGGCGGTCGAGCGCTTCCTCACCGACGAGGCCGACATGTCGCGCAAGCGCCGCGGCGCGGTCGTCGACAAGATGGCCGCGGCCTATATCCTGCAGGGCGCGCTCGATGCGATGGCGCACGCCGGACGTTCCCGCTGACCGGACGCGGCCAGAGCTTATCAGCAGCGACTAGTGGCCAAGTCCCGCGCTACAGCACCAGCATCACGTAGACGGCGAGAACGACCACCCACTGGGCCGCGCTGACGGCGGCGATGACTTGGCGCCAGCGGGTGAGCGCGCCGGCGGCGACCGGCGCGGCCAGCGGCGCGCCCGCACGCATCGACTCCAGCTTCGGCAGCAGGTCGAGGACCGCGCGAAGGAAGCACGCCGCCACCGCCAGCAGCAGGAGGCGGTCCGTCCAGCCCTTGATCAGCAGGATGGCCAGGACGAGATCGCCGAACATCGCCCAGCAGTAGACCCGCCCGGCGTGGCGCTCGAAAATTGTCGCCGCCTCGTCCGGCGCGCGGCCGAGCGCGACCGCGCCGTAGAGCAGCGCGACCAGGGCGATCGCGCCCAGGGGAAAGGCGGCGACGAGAAAGGTCAGCAATGCGAGAAACCGGTCGAAGGTCATCCCTTGCCCCCCCTTTCCGCCGCGCCCGGCGCGCGGCCTCAGAGCTTCCGCGCCTGGCCGATCGGCAGCGCGGCGAGCCGCGCCATCTCGCCGCTGCGGAAACGCTCGGGCGCGGCGAGATAGTCGAGGAACATGTCGGTGGCGTCGTCGCCCCAGAACAGCTCGTCATCGATCGCGAAGGTCGGCACGCCGAAGACCCCGCGCGCCAGCGCCTCGCCGGTATTGGCGCGGAGCGCGTCCTTGACCGCCGGCTCGGCGATGCGGCGCGCCGCGTCTTCCGGGTCGAGCTCGAGCCGCTGGCACAGCAGTGCCCAGCCTTCGCCCTTGGCCAAGTCGAGGCCTTCGCCCCAGATGGCGTCGAAGATCGTGCCGACGGCCGCCCGGCTCGCGCCGCAGACGATCGCCAGGCGAAGCGGCGGCAGCGGGTTGAAGGGATGCGCCGGCGGCATGGTGAAGGGAAGGCCCAGCCGGTCCGCATGCCATTTGCAATAGCGGTAGGTGTGCCGCCGCTTGGCCGGAATCTCCGCCGGCCCCTTGTGGCCCCAATGCTCGAGCAGCCCGGCGAAGAGCACCGGCCGACAGGTGATGCGCAGCGCCGCCGGCAGCTGATCGAAGCGGTGGAACTGGAAATAGGCGTAAGGCGAAATGAAATCGAAGTACCAATCCGCGTTGCGGACCGCAGAATCCCGGGTCATGCCGTCCTCCCTTCCGTCCACCGTGGCCTCGGCCTACCCCTAGGTGTAGCGCGTCCCGCGGCCCGGGCAAAGCCCGCGCGCATCGACTCGCCCCTCGGAAGAGGCCCCGCCCGGCCGCCGCCGGCCGCTTGTTAGACAAGGGAATCAAGCCCCTCCGCCATGGCGCTTGCGCCGGCCATGGGACCGTGCTTAAAGTCCGGCTTTAATGAGCGCCACGCGCAAAACCTCCGAAAAACAAAAGCCGGAAGCCGCCTATCGCTTCCCCCACAAGCATCTGTTGGGGATCGAGGGGCTGAGCCGGAAAGAGATCGAGCTGATTCTCGATCTGTCCGATTCCTACGTCGAGCAGAATCGCCGCCACGACAAGAAATCCGACGTCCTGCGCGGCCTGACGGTCATCAATCTCTTCTTCGAGGATTCGACCCGAACGCGCACCTCGTTCGAGCTGGCGGGCAAGCGCCTCGGCGGCGACGTCATCAATATGTCGGTCGCGACCAGCTCGGTGAAGAAGGGCGAGACGCTGATGGACACGGCGATGACGCTGAACGCCATGCACCCCGATGTGCTGTGCGTGCGCCATCCGCATTCCGGCGCGGTCAAGCTGTTGAGCGAGAAGGTCAACTGCGCCGTCATCAACGGCGGCGACGGCACGCATGAGCATCCGACCCAGGCGCTGCTGGACGCGCAGACCATCCGCCGCCGCAAGGGCCGCATTGAAGGCCTGACGGTCGCGATCTGCGGCGACATCCTGCACAGCCGCGTCGCGCGCTCGAACATCCTGCTCCTGTCCACGATGGGCGCGCGGGTGCGCATCGTCGCCCCGCCTACCCTGATGCCGGCCGCGATCGACCGCTACGGCGTCGAGATCTTCAACAACATCAAGGACGGCATCGCGGACTGCGACATCGTCATGATGCTGCGCCTGCAGCAGGAGCGGATGAAGGGCATGTTCGTGCCGTCGATCCGCGAGTATTTCCATTTCTTCGGGCTGACGGCCGAGAAGCTCGCCTTCGCCAAGCCCGATGCGCTGGTGATGCATCCGGGCCCGATGAACCGGGGCGTCGAGATCGACTCCGAGCTGGCCGACGACATCGACCGCTCGCTGATCCGCGAGCAGGTGGAGATGGGCGTCGCCGTGCGGATGGCCTGTCTCGATCTGCTGACGCGCAGCGAGCAGAGTAACGACCCATGACCGGCGAACGCGTCGCCTATCTCAATGCGCGGCTGCTCGATCCCGCGAGCGGGCTCGATGCAAAGGGCGCGCTGCTCGTCCAGGACGGGCTGATCGCCGATTTCGGGCCCGATCTCTTCAAATACGGCGCGCCGTCGGTCAGCGAAGTGGTCGACTGCGACGGCCTGTGCCTGGCGCCCGGCCTCGTCGACATGCGCGTGCAGCTGCGCGAGCCGGGCGAAGAGCACAAGGAGACGATCGACACCGCCGGCGATGCCGCGGCGGCCGGCGGCGTCACGACGATGGTGACGCTGCCCAACACGCATCCGGTGATCGACGACGTCTCGGTCGTCGAGTTCATCGCCCGGCGGGCGCAGGAAGCGCGCCGGGTCAACGTGCGCTGCTACGGCTCGATCACGCGCGGCCTCAAGGGCGAAGAGATGACCGAGATGGGGCTGCTGTCGGAGGCCGGCGCGCTCGGCTTCACGGACGCGACCCGGGCGGTCGCCAGCAGCTTGGTGATGCGCCGTGCGCTGAGCTACGCCAAAGGCTTCGGCCTGTTGATCATTCAGCATCCGGAAGACCCGGCGCTCGCCGGCGAAGGCGCGATGACCGAGGGCGAGATCGCGACGCGTCTCGGCATCGCCGCGATCCCCGCCGACGCCGAGGTCATCATGATCGAGCGCGATCTCAGGCTCGTCGCGCTTACCGGCGGCCGCTATCACGCCGCGCATGTCTCCACCGGAAAGGCGATCGAGGCAATCCGCCGCGCGAAGGACAACGGCCTCGCCGTGACCTGCGACACCGCCCCCCATTATTTCGCGCTCAACGAGACCGCGGTCGGCGACTACCGGACCTTCGCCAAGGTCTCGCCGCCGCTGCGCAGCGAGGACGACCGGCGCGCCGTGGTCGACGGGCTGGCGGACGGCACGATCGACGCGATCGCGAGCGATCACGCGCCGCACGACCAGGATTCGAAGCGCCTGCCCTTCGAGCAGGCCGCCTTCGGCGCGGTCGGGCTCGAGACGTTGCTGCCGCTGACGCTCGAGCTGGCGCATAACGGACATCTCCCGCTGCTCGACGCGCTGAAGCGCGTGACCTGCGGCCCGGCGAAACTGCTCGGCCTCACCGCCGGCGCGCTCAAACGCGGCGCGCCTGCGGACCTGATCCTGTTCGACGCGGACAAGCCCTGGCTGATCCAGGAAAAGAAGCTGCGCAGCAAGTCCAAGAACTCGCCCTACGACGCGCGCCCCGTTCAGGGGCAGGTCATGCGGACCATCGTCGGCGGGCGCACGGTCTTCCACGCCTGAGGCGCCGGTGCCGACCCCGGACATAATCGCGCTCTTGCTGGCCCTCGCGGGCAGCTACCTGCTGGGCTCGATCCCCTGCGGCCTGCTGCTCACGCGCGCCGCGGGGCTGGGCGACATCCGCAGCATCGGCTCGGGCAATATCGGCGCGACCAACGTGCTGCGCACGGGAAACAAGCTGATCGCGCTCGGCACCCTGCTCGGCGACTTCGGCAAGGGGCTGGCCGCCGTGCTCGCCGTCAAGGCGCTGTGGCCGGCGGAGCCCATGCTGCCGGCGCTGGCGGCGCTCGCCGCGGTGCTGGGGCACCTCTTCCCGGTGTGGCTAAAGTTCAAGGGCGGCAAGGGCGTGGCGACGACGCTCGGCGTCCTCGTGGCGCTGTCCTGGGCGGTCGGGCTGGCTGCGGCGCTGATCTGGCTCCTGATGGCTGTGGTGTTCCGCTATTCGTCCCTGGCGGCACTGGTCGCAGCAGCAATGACTCCGGCCGTCATGTGGTATGTCGTCGGCGTGTTCGATGCGGCGATCGTGCTGGTAATCTGCGTCCTCGTCTGGATCCGCCATTACGAGAATATCCGCCGCCTGATTCGGGGCGAGGAGCCCAAGATCGGCCGGCACAGCCCACAAAGTAATTGGTAATACTGCTCCTTCCTCCGCAGCAGGAAGCCGAATTTCGGCCGGCGCAGCGCCGAAAACCCGCCGCCCCCTGACAACCGGCACAGGCAGTTCGCTTTCCTCGCCACAACGCACAATTGACGGCCCGCCCGCGGCTTTGCATGGTGGCGCCGATGCCATCGACCCCAACGCCCCTGAGCGAGGCGGAACGGCTGGAGCGGCTCCGCCTCGCCCGGACGGAGAATATCGGCCCCGTCACCTTCCGCCAGCTGCTCGCCCGATACGGCTCCGCCGCCGCCGCGATCGACGCGCTGCCCAGCCTTGCCCGGCGCGGCGGGCGGTCGCGGACGCTCCGCATCTGTCCCCGCGACGAGGCAGAACGGGAACGGGACGCCCTCGCCCGCCTCGGCGGCACTCTTATAGTAACCGGTGAGGCGGCGTATCCCGAGGCGCTGGCCTTCCTTGACCACGCGCCGATGGTGCTGAGTATCCTCGGCGATCCCGGGCTGCTGTCGCGCCGCGCCGTGGCGGTCGTCGGCGCCCGCAACGCCTCGACCGGCGGACGCCGCTTCGCGCACAAGATCGCCGCCGACCTCGCCGCCGCCGGCCTCGTCGTCGTGTCCGGGCTGGCGCGCGGCATCGACGCGGCCGCCCACTCCGGGGCGATCGAGGCGACGGTGGCCGTGCTCGCCGGCGGCGCCGACGTGATCTATCCCCGGGAAAACGCCGCGCTCTACGCCACGATCCGCGACAAGGGGCTGATCGTCTCGGAGATGCCGATCGGCACCCAGCCGCAGGCGCGGCATTTCCCGCGCCGCAACCGCATCATCTCCGGCTTGTCGCTGGGCGTGCTGGTGGTCGAGGGGGCGCTGCGCTCCGGCTCGCTGATCACCGCGCGGCTCGCCGCCGAGCAGGGCCGCGAGGTCTTCGCGGTGCCCGGATCGCCGCTCGACCCGCGCTGCCGGGGCCCCAACGACCTGATCCGCAAGGGCGCGACGCTCACCGAATCCGCCGAGGACATCCTCTCCGAGCTGGCCCCCGCCCTGCGCCGCCGGCCAGGCGCCGCCGGGCCCGCGGATACGGCGCCGGGCCCCGACGAGCCCCCGACCGAGGCGCCCGAGGCCCTCGCGGAACGCATCCTGGCGCTTCTCGGCACCGCCCCCGTATCGGTGGACGACCTCATCCGGGACACGGCCCAACCGGCCGGATTCGTGCGTGGCGCGCTGCTGGAGCTCGAGCTGGCCGGCCGGATCGAGCGTCAGCCCGGCGATTTCGTCGCCCGCCTTTTCGCCTCAACAACAGGTGATAACTGATTCAAACGAATCACGAATTTCGTCTGAACTTAGTTAGTTTCTATTAACCATTTATTCAGAATTAACCACAATTAATTAAACCACCCTTGTATCGATCAAGGACTTCGATAATATATCCGCGAGTCTGTACTTATGAAAACTGCGGTTAAGGACGTTTACCAAAGCAAAGTTCGCTTTCTCCCCCGGTTTCCACAGTTCCGCAGGCGGCCCGGGCGCAAGAAAACCGAAACGATTTCCGACACGCTCATGGCATCGTCCCCCTACGAAAAGCTCCTGGAACTCGCGCATCAACGGGCGTTGAAGGGCAAGGGTGGTTTGGCGGCCTCGGTCGCCGAAATGTGTCTCGCCTCGAAGGCCAGCCTGTCCGACCGCGAGCTGGCGCTTGCTTTCGAGATCCTCCGGCTGCTCGTCGGCAAGGTCGAGGTCAATATCCGCCGGCACATCGCCGATTACCTCGCCGACCGGAACGACGTGCCGCGCGATCTGATCCGCAGCCTGGCGAAGGAAGAGATCGGGGTCGCTTATCCGATCCTGGCGCACAACACGGTGCTGGCCGCGGACGACCTCATCGAGATCATCGAGGAACGCTCGCTGCGCCATCGTCAGGCCATCGCCATCCGGCCGCATATTTCGCGGGCGGTCACCGACCGCCTCATCGCCCTCGACGAGATCGAGGTGCTGACGACGCTGCTCTGCAACGAGACCGCGGACATCAGCGAGGCGTCCATGCGCCATCTCGTGGAGCGCTCGCTCGAGATCGAGTCCTTCCGCGAGCCGCTGGCGCATCGCAAGGAGATGACCGGCGAGATGGCGCGGCGGATGTACATCTGGGCCGGTGATTCGCTGCGCGACTTCATCGTCGAGTCCTTCGACGTCAATCCCGCGGCGTTCGAAGCCAGCGACGGCAACGGCGACACTATGGCGCAGGGCGATTTCGGAGTCGGCGGGGATTCGCCGGAAGATCATTCCGGCAACAGCTTCGCCTTCCTCGCCTTCCTCGACGCCGGCGACTATGACGGATTCGAGCGCGCCTTCGCCGAGGCGCTCAAGCTGCCGCTGTCCTCGATGACCATGATCCTGCAGGATTCCGGGCCGGAAACCGTGGCGATCGCGTCGAAAGCGGCGGGCATCGGCCAGCACGCCTTCGGGGAGATTCTCTGTTATCTCTCGGGCGCCGAACCGGCGTCGGACTTCAAGGCGACGAAAGAGTTCCGGCGGGCGACGCGGTATTTCGCTCAGCTCGACCATGGCGGCGCGATGGCCCTTCTCGACCGATTGCGGGTGACGCCGGGCCAGCGCAAACGGGCCTGAATTTAATCTTCGGGGTCAGTAGCTTAACGAAAGGTGCGGCGCGCGGACGACGACCGGAAACCGCCACGGCCGCGCGAAATTATTAATCGGGACGGTTGACGAACGAATTTCGCGGTGTCACTTCCTAAGCCCTGACGGCTCCGCGGTTGCCAGATTATGACGGACCGTGTAGAGCGTCTCGCCGCGAAGCTGAGGTTCACGCAGACTGAGGAAAGAGCGACCCAATGGACGTGGTCGTCGTCGAATCGCCTGCAAAGGCCAAGACCATCAACAAATACCTCGGACCAAAATTCAAAGTGGTCGCGAGCTACGGCCACGTGCGCGATCTTCCCGCGAAGGACGGATCGGTCAAGCCGGACGACGACTTCTCCATGTCGTGGGAGATCGGCGCCGCCTCCAAGAAACATATCGATGCGATCGCCAATGCAGTCGAAGGCGCGGAGCATCTCTATCTCGCGACCGACCCGGACCGTGAAGGCGAAGCGATCTCCTGGCATGTCGCGCAGCTTCTCAAGGACCGGAAGAAGCTCGACGGCGTCGACGTGCAGCGGGTCGTCTTTCACGAGATCACCAAGGATGCCGTCCTCGAAGCGATGAAGCATCCGCGCGCGCTCAACAAGGAGCTCGTGGAAGCCTATCTCGCGCGGCGCGCGCTGGACTATCTGGTCGGCTTCAATCTGTCGCCGGTGCTGTGGCGCAAGCTGCCGGGCTCGCGCTCGGCCGGACGCGTGCAGTCGGTGGCGCTGCGGCTGATCTGCGAGAGGGAAGCCGAGATCGAGGTCTTCCGGCCGCAGGAATACTGGACCATCGACGCCCTGATGGCGACCGCGGCGAACGAGCCGTTCACCGCCCGCCTCACCCATCTCGACGGCGAGAAGCTTGCCCGCTTGGGCATCGCCAACGAGGAAACGGCGAAGCGCGCCGTTGCCGCGATCCAGTCGAGCGACTTCCGCGTCTCGACCGTCGAGAAGAAGACGGTGCAGCGCCATCCCGCGCCACCCTTCACGACCTCGACCCTGCAGCAGGAGGCGAGCCGCAAGCTCGGCTTCGGCGCCTCGCGCACGATGCAGCTGGCCCAGAAGCTCTATGAAGGCGTCGCGATCGAGGGCGAGACGGTCGGCCTGATCACCTATATGCGAACCGACAGCGTGACGCTCAGCAACGAGGCGATCACCGCGTCGCGCCGCCTGATCGAGCGCGATTACGGCCCGCAATACGTGCCGGAAAAGCCGCGTATCTACAAGACGAAGGCGAAGAACGCTCAGGAAGCGCATGAAGCGATCCGGCCGACAGACCTGTTCCGTACGCCGCAGAGCGTGCGGTCCTTCCTCGACGACGACCAGCATCGGCTGTACAGCCTCGTCTGGCAGCGCACGGTGGCCTGCGAGATGGCCAGCGCGCTGTTCGACCAGGCCGGCGTCGATCTCGTCTCGGGCGACCGCAAGACCACGCTGCGCGCCACCGGCTCGGTCCTCAAGTTCGACGGCTTCCTGAAGCTCTACCAGGAAGGCTGGGACGACGACAGCGACGAGAACGGCACCGACCGGCGCCTGCCCGACATGCAGGAAGGCCAACCGAGCGCGGTCCGCGAGGTCAAGCCGGAGCAGCACTTCACCCAACCGCCGCCGCGCTATACCGAGGCGAGCCTCGTCAAGAAGATGGAAGAGCTCGGCATCGGCCGGCCCTCGACCTACGCCTCCACGCTGCGCGTGCTGCAGGACCGCAAATACGTCACGCTCGACAAGAAGCGCTTCGTGCCGGAGGACCGCGGCCGGCTGGTCACCGCCTTCCTCGCCAATTTCTTCCACAAATATGTCGAGTACGACTTCACGGCCGAGCTGGAAGAGAAGCTCGACGACATCTCCAACGGCGCGATCGACTGGAAGCGCGTGCTGCGCGATTTCTGGTCCGCTTTCTCAGCCGCGGTGGCGAACACGAGTGACCTCCGGATCAGCCAGGTGCTCGACGCGCTCGACCAGGATCTCGGCCCGCATTTCTTCCCCGTCGGCCCGAACGGCGACACGGAGCTGGCGCGCCACTGCCCGGCCTGCGAGAACGGCCGCCTGAACCTCAAGCTCGGCAAGTTCGGCGCCTTCATCGGCTGCTCGAATTATCCGGAATGCCGCTACACGCACCGGCTCAACGCTGGCGGCGCGGACACCGACGACATGGTGCAGGGCGCCGAGCTGGCGGCCGGCCCCAAGCTTCTCGGCAAGGACCCGGCGACCGGGCTCGACGTGACGCTGCGCAAGGGACCCTATGGCCTCTACGTGCAGCTCGGCGAGCAGGCGCCCAAGGAAAAGGGCAAGAAGGCGCCGCCGAAGCCGAAACGCGCCTCGGTGCCGAAGGAAGTCGCGTCTGGCCGTATCGACCTCGACATCGCGCTCGGGCTCCTGTCGCTGCCCCGCGACGTGGGCCCGCATCCCGAGACCGGGCAGATGATCACGGCCGGGATCGGCCGCTTCGGCCCCTACGTCAAGCACGGCTCGAACTACGTCTCGCTCAAGGAAGACGACGTGGTGACGATCGGCCTCAACCGGGCGGTCTCGCTCATCGCGGAATCGCCGGGGCACGGCGCGATCGAGCTCGGCGCCCATCCCGATGACGGCAAACCGATTTCCATCCGCAAGGGCCGCTTCGGGTTTTACGTGAAGCACGGCCGGGTGAACGCGACCCTGCCGAAGGGCACGGACGAGAACGCCGTGACGCTGGAAGAGGCGCTGGCGCTCCTGGCCGCGAAGGCGAGCAAGGGCGGCAAGAAAGGCAAGGCCGCGAAGGAGGCCGACGCCGACGCCGATGAGACGGCGAAGCCGAAGCGCGCCGCGGCCAAGAAGGGCGGCAAGAAGACCGCGAAAAAGACGGCCAAGCCGAAGGGCAAGGGCAAGGCAGCCAATGGCGTCGAGGCCGACGTCACCGACGCGGACGGCAACGCCGAGGCGGCCGACTGATCGTCTTGAGCGCACGCCCCCCCAAGACCGCCCCCCTTCCCAGCAAACGCCAGCTCATCGACTATGTGAGGCAGAGCCCGGACACGCCGACCCGGCGCGATATCGCGCGCGCCTTCGGCATCCGCGGCGCCGACCGCGCCTGGCTCAAGGAAGTCCTGCGCGAGCTCGAAGACGACGGGCTGATCATCCGCCACCGGGGCCGCCGGATCGGCTCGGTCGACCGCCTGCCGCCGGTTGCCGTGCTCGAGATCGCCTATGTCGACGACGACGGCGACGCGCTCTGCCGGCCCGTCGCGGAAGACGAAGCGGTCGCCGCGGCCGAGCTCACCATCCGCCTGGTCCAGGGGCGCGGCCGGGCGCCCGGCATCGGCGACCGCGTGCTGGCGCGCCTGCGCCAGATCGAGGAAGGCACCTACGAAGCGCGGCCGATCCGCTTCCTCGGCTCGGTCCAGCACGCCTTTCTCGCGGTCTACGAGAAGGACCGCGGCGGCGGCGCCGTGCGGTCGGTCGACCGGCGCGTGAAGCTGCATTACCAGGTCACGGAGCGCCATCGCGGCGGCGCGGAGCACGGCGACTATGTGCGCGCCGAGCCCCTGCCCGGCCGCAACCGCGAAGCCCGGGTCGTCGAGCGGCTCGGCAACAACGCGGATGCCCGCATCTTCAGCCTGCTCGCGCTCCGCGCCCAGGAAATCCCCATCGAGTTCCCGCCCGCGGCCGTGAGTGAAGCCGAGGCCCTGACGCCGCCGCCGCTCGGCAAGCGCACGGACCTGCGGCAGATTCCGCTCGTCACGATCGACGGCCCGGACGCGCGCGACTTCGACGACGCGGTCTGGGCGGAGCCCGACCCGGACCCCAAGCACCGGGGCGGCTGGCATGCAATCGTCGCGATCGCCGACGTCGCCTGGTATGTGCGACCGGGCAGCGCGCTCGACCGCGCCGCCTGGGAGCGCGGCAATTCCGTCTATTTCCCCGACCGCGTCGTGCCGATGCTGCCGGAGCGGCTGTCGAACGGCCTGTGCTCGCTCAAGCCGGACGAAGAGCGGGCCTGCCTGTTCGCCCACCTCTGGATTGACGGCGGCGGGGGCCTGCGCGACTGGCGCTTCGAGCGCGGGCTGATGCGGTCCGCCGCGCGCCTCACCTACGACCAGGTCCAGCGCGCCCATGACGGCCAGCTGGATGACGTCACCGGCCCGATCGCAAAATCGGTCGTCGAGCCGCTTTATTCGGTCTACGCCGCGCTGCGCAAGGCCCGCGACCGGCGGGGAACGCTCGACCTCGACCTGCCCGAGCGCCAGGTGCTGCTCGGCGAGAGCGGGCATGTGCGCGCCATCGTGCCGCGGCCGCGCTACGACAGCCACCGGCTGATCGAGGAGCTGATGATCGCCGCCAACGTCGCGGCCGCCGAGCTGCTGCACGACAAGCGGCGGCATGCCATGCGCCGCATCCACGAGCCGCCCGACGCCGAAGCCCTGGAGGCGCTGCGCCAGTCGCTCCGGTCCTTCGGCCTCAACCTGGTGAAGGGCGGCGCGGTGCGGCCCGCGGTCTTCGCGGGTCTTCTGCGGCAGGTCGCCGGCACCGAGAATGCCGAGCTGGTCAGCGACCTGATCCTGCGCAGCCAGATGCAGGCCTATTACGGGCCGGCCGATCTCGGCCATTTCGGCCTCGCGCTCCGCCGTTACTGCCACTTCACCTCGCCGATCCGGCGCTACGCCGACGTGCTCGTACACCGGGCGCTGATCGACGCCTGCCGGCTGGGAACGGACGGGCTGAGCGAGACCGACGTCGCCCAATTCGACCATACGGCGGAGCATATCTCGGCTGCCGAGCGCCGCGCCGCGCTGGCCGAGCGCAACGCGCTCGACCGCTACACCACGGCCTTCCTGGCCGAACGGGTCGGCGCGCAGTTCAGCGCGCGGATCACCGGCGTCACCCGCTTTGGCCTGTTCGTGCGGCTGCACGAGACGGGCGCCGATGGCCTGGTTCCCATCCGCTCCCTTCCCGACGACTGGTACGAGCATGACGAGGTGCGCCACCAACTCGTCGGCCGCAACAACGGCGCCACCTTTACGATGGGCGAGCCCGTCACGGTCGAGCTGATGGAAGCGGACGTCGCCACCGGCAGCCTCGCTTTCGTGTTGATCGAAGGGGGAAAGCCCGGAAAAGCCGCGCCCGGCCGCCGTGGACACAAGCAAAAAAGCAAGACGAAGAGCAAACGCGGAGCCAAGCTGTCCCGAAAGGCTCAACGCGGTCGAAAACGTATTAGATAGTCGGGACAAGCTTAACAGTCGCGCAACTTCCCGCTAACCTGGAAAAAACTCCGATCTCGGCACGGTATAAAACCAGTTCAGCAGGGAACCGCTTTCAGACATGTCCAGCATTGCACCCGAGAGTGGACAGCGTTCCATCGCCTCGGTGAAAAGGCGGACGTGCTCAGCGCACGGCGCCAAGCGTTCGATCAAGGGCAGAATCATCACGTCGGCGGCGGCGATCATGCTGCTTCTCGGCTGCACCGCATCCGATGGCGGCCAGGCCGGACCGGCGGATATGAACTCGCAGCGCATGCTGCAGGTCGGGCTGACGGATATCCAGCAGATCTACATCGACAACACGCATGTCTCGGACCTCGCCATCGCCGGCCTCAAGGGATTACGGCGGATCGAGCCGGATTTCAGCGTCGAGCGGCAGAACGATCTGGTCAAGATCAGCCTGCACGATGCGGCGGCGGCCTCCGTCAAGGCGCCGAAGGCGAACGATGCCTATGCCTGGGCGTCGACCGTGGCGCAGCTGCTGAATGACGGCCGCAAGGTGTCCGGCCGCCTCGGCAAGGCGCGCCCCGAAGACATCTATACGGCGGTGTTCCAAAGCGTGGCGAGCAAGCTCGACCCCTACTCGCGCTATTCCGGCGCCGGCGAGGCGCGGGAGGACCGGGCCAACCGGGACGGCTTCGGCGGCATCGGCGTGACCATTATCCCCAATCCGGAAGGCGTCGAGATCACGGCGGTCACCCCGGGACTGCCGGCCGAGAAGGCCGGGTTGCACCGCGGCGACCTGATCCTGTCGGTCGATGACGAGAAACTCGCCGGCCTCGACCTGCAGGCCGCGGCGACGATGCTTCAGGGCCCCGTCGGCGAGCCGGTCAAGCTGGTCATCGATCCCAAGGGCTCGAGCAAGGCGTCCACATTCCTGATCGAGCGCACCCATATCACGCCGCAGACGGTGTTCTATCGCCGCGACCACGACTTCGCGGTGATCGAGGTGACCGGTTTCAATGTCGACACCTCGGCCTCCATCGCCCAGGCGGTCTATCACGCGCGCCATGATCTGGGCGAAGCCATGCGCGGCATCATCCTCGACCTCAGGAACAACCCCGGCGGCTTGCTGCATCAATCCGTGCGCGTCGCCGACCTGTTCATCGATTCAGGGCGCATCATCTCGACCCGCGGCCGCCATCGCGACAGCCTGCAGATCTTCGACGCGACCCCGGGCGATATCGCCAACGGGCTGCCGATCGCGGTGCTGGTGAATGGCTATTCCGCGTCGGCGGCGGAGATTCTGGCCGCCGCGCTGCAGGACCGCGGCCGCGCCGTCATCATCGGCTCCACGACCTACGGCAAGGGCACGGTGCAGACGGTGCTGCGCATGCCCAATGACGGCGAGCTCATCCTGACATGGGCCAAGCTGCACGCCCCGTCCGGCTACGCCATGCACGGCCTCGGCATCGTCCCCACCATCTGCACCGCGGGCAGCGACCACGACGTCGACACGCTCGTGAAGTCGGCCTTCGACCCGAAGGCGCGCTGGAAACACATGCTCGCGATTCGCCGCAACTACGCGGACGCCACCCCGGCGGAACGCAAGGAAGTCCGGGCCTACTGCCCCGCGCCGACGAAGGGCGAGAACCCGCTCGACCTCACGGTTGCGGAAAAGCTGCTTGCCGTGCAGAAAGAATACATGGAGACGATTCAGATTGCGCAATCGGCGAATGGCCTCTGATACCGGGCCATCCGACGAATCCCGCATACCCGTTGAGCCACGCGACGCGGCAAGCCTCGTCCTGATCCGCGAGGGCGCGCGCGGCCCGGAAGTGCTGATGGGCCGGCGGCCCACGACGGCGCGGTTCATGCCCGGCGTCTACGTCTTTCCCGGCGGCGCGGTGGACGAATCGGATTTCGCGATGCAGAGCGGCCACGGCCTGGCCGAGGACGTGCTGGCGCGGTTGCGCCGCCAGGCCCGCCAGCCCCTGGCGCACGCGCTCGCCTGGGCGGCGATCCGCGAGACCTGGGAGGAAACGGGCCTCCTCCTGGGCCGGGCCGGCAGCGTCAGCGGCAAGGACGATTCGCCGGCCGTGCAGGCCTTCGCGGCCGCCGGGCTCGCCCCGGATCTCGCGGCGCTCGACTATCTGATGCGGGCGGTTACGCCGCCATACATCCGAATCCGCTTCAATACCCGTTTCTTCATCGCCGACGCCACGGCCGTCCAGGGCACGCTGAAACCCAGCCCGGAGCTCGAGGAAGTCGACTGGCATCCGCTCGACGAGGCCTTGGGCCTTTCGATCATCAACGTCACCGAGGTCGTCCTCGACGCGGCCAAGCGCTATTGGGCGGAAAAGCCCGCGCCGGACCCGCTCCGCCCCACCCCGATGTTCACGCAATATTCCCCCGGGCAGGTCGTGCTGCGGGAGGAATAGCCTTGACTTCGGGGGCAGCGCGGTCTTTTATCCGCCCCTAATCGTACATTCTGAGTGTTTGTTGACGGGCGTTAACCATGGCAAAGCAAAACACACTGCTGATCAAGCTGGTGAGCACGGCTGACACCGGCTTCTATTACGTCACCAAGAAGAACCCGCGCAGCAAGACGGAAAAGCTCGAGCTGAAGAAGTACGATCCGGTCGTGCGCAAGCATGTGCTGTTCAAGGAAGGCCGCATCAAGTAGCTGCCGGGCGACATCCGGATGCAAGCAAGGCCGCCTCTCGGGCGGCCTTTGATTTTTCCGGCGTCGGTTCGCGGCCTACGCTCAGGTGAGGAATTTCTCGACCGTCTCCAGGAAATTGACCACCGAAATGGGCTTGGAGATATAGGCCTCGCAGCCGCCTTCGCGGATCTTCTCCTCGTCGCCCTTCATCGCGAAGGCGGTGACCGCGATGACCGGAATCCTGCGCAGCTCCTCGTCCTCTTTCAGCCACTTGGTGACCTCGAGGCCCGAGACTTCCGGCAGCTGGATATCCATCAGGATCAGGTCGGGCTTCTCCGAACGGGCGACCTTAAGCGCCTCCATCCCGTCGCGGGATTGCAGCACGGTATAGCCCTGCGCCTCGAGCAGGTCGTGAAACAGCTTCATGTTGAGTTCGTTATCCTCGACGACGAGGATAGATTTCGACATTTTGTGCCGCCCCCCGGTCCTCTCAATGCCTGCACAACTAATACTCGCGCCACCCCCGATGCGCAATGCTCAACCAATTGCGTCCGGGATTGTATAATAGCGCCGATACGCGGTTAGCGCGGCGGCCAAAAGCAAGGCAACATCTATTGCCGGAAAAGCAGACGAGCGACATGACATCAGGACTGCGAATGGGAATCGACGTCGGCGGCACGAAGGTCGAGGCCGCCGTGCTCGACGCATCGGGCGCCATTATCGCGCGCCGGCGCATCGCCACGCCGCAATCGAGGTACGAGGCGGCGCTGGTGGCCATCAGCGACCTCGTGCTGTCGGTGGAGAAAGAGGTCGGCGCGCGCTGCACGCTCGGCTTCGGCATCCCGGGCGCGATCTCGCCCGCGACCGGGGTCGTGAAGAATGCCTACAATTCCCCGTTCAACGGCCGCCCGCTCGACCGCGATCTCGAAGCCCGGCTGCAACGCCCGCTGCGCATGATGAACGATGCCAACTGCTTCGCGCTCTCGGAAGCAGTCGGCGGCAACGCGAGTGGCGCCGGGCTGGTCTTCGGCGTGATCATCGGGACCGGCTGCGGCGGCGGCATCGTGATCGACGGCAGGCCGCTGACCGGCGCCAACGCGGTGGCCGGCGAATGGGGCCACAACCCCCTCCCCTGGGCCGAGGACGACGAGCGTCCGGGCCTTCCCTGCACCTGCGGCAAGCTCGGCTGCATCGAGACCTTTCTCTCGGGCACCGGCTTCGCCGCGCATCACAACACCGCGCACGGCACGGCACTCACGGCGGACACGATCGCCGACCAGGCCGCGGCGGGCGACGCCATGGCGATGGCCAGCCTCGCCCGCTACGAGAGCCGCCTGGCGCGCGCGCTGGCCAGCGTCATCAACCTGCTCGACCCCGACGTGATCGTCCTCGGCGGCGGCATGTCAAACGTCAAGCACCTCTATGAGCGCGTGCCACAGCTCTGGGGCAACTGGGTCTTTTCCGATCGGGTCGATACCAGGCTCGTGCCGCCGCGCTTCGGCGATTCCAGCGGCGTGCGCGGCGCCGCCTGGCTGTGGCCCGCCGGGGCGGAGGCGTGAGCCATGGCTGCGGGGCCGCTGCTCTGCCGCGACTGCCTCGCGACCGAAGCGACGGCGCGGAAACTCGCCCGTCCGGACGGCCGCTGCGGCGAATGCGGCTCGCCGCGCGTCGTCCGCCACCCCGAGCTGCATGACCTCGCGATCGCCCATATCGATTGCGACGCCTTCTATGCCTCGATCGAGAAGCGCGACGACCCCAGCCTGGTGAACA
>CAZPFL010000082.1:0-19481 GCA_964585785.1 uncultured Rhodospirillaceae bacterium | reverse complement strand
CCTGGCGCACGCTGATCGCCGCGGAACTGGTCTTCGGCGGATCGGTGGTCGACACCTCCAGCTCCAATATCGGCGGGCTGGGCTGGGTCATCTTCCAGAACCAGATGGACCTTCGCATTTCCTACGTCTTTGCGGGGCTGTTCACGGTGATTCTCGTCGGCCTCATCATCGAGAACGGGATCTTCCGCAATATCGAGGATCGCACCGTCAAGAAATGGGGCATGCAGAGGTAAAAATGCACCGGCGACAGAGAGCGATGCGATGAGCGAAACCGCCCTTTCGGCCCCGCCCCGCCCCGAGTTCGAAAACCGGGCGCTCAGCGATGCGATCAATGTCGACGTCGAGCGGCCGCTGACGCTGTTCGAGCGCTTCTCCAACATCAACGCCGTCCGCAAGATGACGATCCTGCTGGGCCTGATCGTCGCCTGGCAGGCCTATACGCTCATCGCCCGGCCGGACCCGCTGCTCTTCCCGACCTTCACCTCGACCATGGACGCGATGTGGGGGGCGCTCGCCGACGGCACGCTGTTCCGGAAGGTCTGGATCTCGGTCGAGGTGCTTTTGCTGGGCTACGCGGCCGGCCTTGTCGCGGCGGCGGTCTTTCTCGTGCTCGCGGTTTCGACGCGCATTGGCCGCGATATTCTCAGCACGCTGACCGCCATGTTCCAGCCCCTGCCGGCGATCTCGCTGCTGCCGCTCGCCATGCTCTGGTTCGGCCTCGGCGTCCCCAGTCTGGTCTTCGTCACCGTCCACTCCGTGCTGTGGGCCGTCGCGCTCAGCACCAATATGGGATTCATGGCGGTCAGCGAGACGCAGCGCATGGTCGGCCGCAACTACGGGCTGCGCGGCGTCCGCTATATCTGGCTGATCCTCGTTCCCGCGGCCTTCACCTCGATCCTCACCGGGCTCAAGATCGGCTGGGCCTTCGCGTGGCGCACGCTGATCGGCGCGGAGCTGGTGTTCGGCGCCGCCTCGGGCGACGGCGGGCTCGGCTGGTTCATCTACGAGAAGGGCGAGAATCTCGAGACCCCGTCGGTCTTCGCCGGTCTCTTCACGGTGATCATCGTCGGGTTGATCGTCGAAAACCTGATCTTCCGCCGGATCGAGAACAGCACCGTCAACAAATGGGGCATGCTGCGCTAGCGCGGCCGGCGCCCGACAGGACGCAGATACGTTGCTCTAACCTTTCAAAGCAGATCCATTTATCTGCAATCATGTGATCCCACTCGATTGCGGATTGATCTCGGCGCATGGCCCCCACCCCAGAGGATGACGTACAGGCCGGTAATTTTCGCGGCATCTTCTGGATGCTTGGCGCGACGCTTGTCTTCGTCTTCATGCATGCGTCGATCCGGCATATCGCCCGTGACGTCAACCCACTGGAAATCGCCTTCTTCCGCAATGTCCTCGGCTTCGTGTTTCTTGCGCCGGTTTTCCTGCGCTACGGCCTGACACCGCTCCGCACGACCCGGTTCCGTCTGCATTTTTGGCGCGCGGTCATCAACCTGATCAACATGGTGACCTTCTATATCGGGCTCCGGCTGACGCCGCTGGCCGAGGCAACGGCGCTCAACTTCACCGCGCCGCTGTTCGCAACCCTGCTGGCGACCGTCTTCCTGGGCGAGAAGGTGCGCCTGCGCCGTACGCTCGCGCTCGCCATCGGCTTCACCGGAGCGATCGTCATCGTCCGGCCGGGCTTCGCGGCGCTCAACCCGGGCGCCCTGTTCGTGATCTTCTCGGCGACGTTGTGGGGCGGCATCATGGTCAGCATCAAGATCATGAGCCGGACGGATTCGAGCCTGACGATCACCCTCTGGGTGCTCATTCTGATGACCATCATGTCGTTCCCGCCCGCGCTCTTCGTCTGGCAATGGCTGACTGCCGTGCAGCTCGGCTGGCTCGCCTTCATCGCGGTGACCGGCACGATCGGGCAGCTCATGCTGGCCCAGGCGCTCAAGGAGGCCGAAGCCACGTCGATCCTGCCGATCGACTTCTTCCGGCTGATCTGGGCGGCGGTGACCGGCTATTTCGCCTTCGGCGAGGTCCCGGACCTGTTCACCTGGATCGGCGGTATCATGATCTTCGCATCCGCGACCTATATCGCCTTCCGCGAAAAGAAGCTGCACCGAGCGCGCGAGTCCCGCTAAACTGCGGGCAAATCTCAGAAACATCTCTGGCACAGGGAGAAGCGCCATGCGCGTAGCGGTACTCGACGACTATTTCAACAAGGCAACCGAGCTCGCGGACTGGAGCCCGTTGGAGGGCCGCGCCGACATCAAGGTCTTCACCGAGCATCTGGGCGAGAACGAGGACGCGATCGCCAAGACCCTGGCCGATTTCGAGATCATCGTCGGCATGCGCGAGCGCACGCGGTTTCCGGCGAGCCTGCTGAAGCGGCTGCCCAAGCTCAAGCTGCTGATCACGACCGGCGCGCGGAATGCATCCTTCGACATCGCCGCCGCCAATGCGCAGGGCGTGACGGTCTGCGGCACCGGCGGCGTCGGCAGCCCGACCTCCGAGCTTGCCGTCGGCATGATGATCGCGCTCATGCGCGACATCCCAGGGCAGTACGACTCGATGAAGAATGGCGGCTGGCAGACTCGGCCCGGCTTCGACCTCGCCGGCAAGACCATGGGCATGCTCGGCCTCGGCAAGCTGGGCGCGGCGGTGGCGCGTGTTGCCAACGCCTTCGATATGAAGGTCATCGCCTGGAGCCAGAACCTAACCGATGCGCGCGCCGCGGAATGCAACGCCACGCGGGTCGACAAGGACACGCTGTTCAAGGAGTCCGACGTGATCTCGGTCCATCTCGTGCTCAGCGACCGGTCGCGCGGCCTCGTCGGCGAACGCGAGCTGTCGCTCATGAAGCCGACCGCCTACATCGTCAACACCTCGCGCGGCCCGATCATCGACGAGAAGGCGCTGCTCAAGGCGTTGCAGGGCCGCACGATCGCGGGCGCCGCGATCGACGTCTACGGTACGGAGCCGCTACCCAAAGACGATCCGATCCGCAAGCTCGACAACGTGCTGCTGACGCCGCATCTCGGCTATGTGACGGCGGAAACCTTCGCGAAGATGTACACCGACGCCGTCGCCGACATCATGGCCTTCCTCGACGGCAAGCCGGTCCGGGTGCTCCAGCCGAAATAGGCCGTCGCGTCAGGCGTTGACGTCAACGACCAGCCGGCCGCGGATCTGGCCCTTGAGGATGCGATTGGCCGCCTCGCCGATGCCGGCCAGGCCGGTTTCCTGCGTGAGCGCTTTCAGCTTGTCATGCGGCAGGTCGGTGGCAATGCGCTGCCAGGTGCGCACGCGGTTGTCGTAGGGCTGCATCACCGAGTCGATACCGAGCAGATTGACGCCCCGTAACAGGAAGGGAATGACCGTCGTCTCGAGTTTCGGCCCGCCGGCGAGGCCGCAGGCGGCGACCGAGCAGCCGTATTGCAGCTGCGACAAGACGCTCGCCAGTGTCGTCGAGGCAACCGTGTCGACGCAGCCGGCCCAGCGCTCCTTGTCGAGCGGCCGCCCGGAATATTCCGAAAGCGCGGCGCGCTCGACGATCTCGGAAGCGCCGAGCGACTTGAGATAGTCGTGCTCCGCGGGCCGGCCCGTGGACGCCGCCACCGTGTAGCCGAGCTTGGCGAGAATGGAGACGGCGACCGAGCCGACGCCGCCCGCGGCCCCGGTGACCAGCACCGTTCCGGCGTCCGGCGTCAGGCCGTGGTTTTCCAGGGCGAGGACGCAGAGCATCGCGGTGAAGCCGGCGGTGCCGACCGCCATCGCCTGTTTCGCCGTCAGGCCCGCCGGCAGCTTGACCAGCCAGTCGGCCTTGACGCGCGCCTTCTGGGCATAGCCGCCCCAATGGACCTCGCCCACCCGCCAGCCGGTGAGAACGACCTTGTCGCCCGGCTTGTAGCGGCTGTCCGACGATTGCTCGACCGTGCCGGCGAAGTCGATGCCCGGAACATGCGGGTAGTTCCGCACCAGGTTGCCGAGGCCGTTGACGACCATGCCGTCCTTGTAATTGACCGTGGAGTATTCGACCGCGACCGTGACGTCGCCTTCCGGCAGGTCGCCCGTGCCGATCTCGCGCACCGCGTGGCTGACCTTCTTGTCTTGCTGTTCGAGCACAAGCGCCTTGAACCGATCGCCCGCCATGGCCGCTCCCTTCGCTGAGTGTCGCTGTTTCTTACGCCACGGGTATAGAGCGTGGCTGCGCGCGTCGCAACGGGGGCACGGGAGATGCGATGTCGCAAAGGGATTCCCTTCTCCACCCGCCGGCGGAGAAGGGCAACGGACGCTATTTCAGCGCTTCGAGAATGCTGACGTAATTCGCCACGCCGGCGCCGCCCATGTTGAAGATGCCGGCGAGCGTGGCGTCCTTGACCTGCATGCCGGCCGCCTCGCCGCGCGCCTGCATCGACGCCATGATGTGCATCGAGACGCCGGTCGCGCCGATCGGATGACCTTTCGCCTTGAGCCCGCCCGACGGATTGACCGGCAGCTTGCCGTCCTTCTGCGTCCAGCCTTCGGCGATCGCGCGCGCGCCCTGGCCGCGCGGCGCGAGACCCATCGCCTCGTATTCCATCAGCTCGGCGACGGTGAAGCAGTCATGCGTCTCGACTAGGCTCAGATCGTCGAGGGAAAGCCGCCCTTCCTTCAGCGCGCCTTCCCAGGCCCGCGCCGCGCCCTCGAGGAAGGTCATGTCGCGCCGGCTCATCGGCAGGAACTCGTTGACGTGATTGCGCGCGCGGAACACTACCGCCTTCTTCATGGCGAGCGCCGTCTCCATGTCGGCCAGCACCACCGCCGCCGCGCCGTCCGACACCAGCGAGCAGTCCGTCCGCTTCAACGGCCCGGCCACCAGCGGGTTCTTGTCGGACACGTCGCGGCAGAACTCGACGCTCAGATCCTTCTGCATCTGCGCCCACGGGTTCGCGCAGCCGTTCTTGTGGTTCTTCGACGCGATGCGCGCCAGCGCGTCCGTCTGGTCGCCGTATTTCTGGAAATATTGCTGGGCGATGCGGCCGAACACCCCGGCGAAACCGCCCTCGATCTCCGCCTCTTCCTTCAGATAGGAGGCCTTCATCAGGATGCCGCCGATCTCCGGCCCCGGCGTGTCGGTCATCTTCTCGACGCCGACGGCGAGCACGATGCGGCCGCGCTTGGCCTCCAGGTAATTCAGCCCCTGGTGAACGGCGGCGGAGCCGGTCGCGCAGGCATTCTCGACGCGGGTGACGGGCTTGAAGCGGAAATCGTCATGCGCCTGCAGCACCAGCGAGGCGGCGAAATCCTGGCGGGAGAAGCCGCCGTTGTAGAAGCCCACATAGACGGCATCGACGTCGGCCGGCGCGATCCCGGCATCGGCCACGGCGTCGCGCGCTACCTTCACGATCAGCGACTCGGCGTCCTCACCCTCGAGCTTGCCGAATTTCGTATGCGCCCATCCGACGATGCATCCGGTCATTGACGGCTCTCCTATCTTGAAGGTTGTATAGTTAACGGGCGGCAACAGCTTTAAGTGAATATTAAGCACGCCGCCGCAGGATCGCTGGCGGACCATATCAAGCCTTGGCCTGCCGGGTCGATTCAATAGATAGCGCGGGCCGGGCCGAAATGCAGTCGGGGCCGTCACAATGAACGAACCGCTCGATCAGAAGATACGCCACCGCAATGCCGTGGCGCGGGCCCATGTCCAGGTCAGCCGCGGCCAGACGAGCATGCTGATGGTGAAGGAGGCGCCGGCCTATTCGGGGCGAGCCTCGGAGATCTTCCCGATCGCCCTGACCAACCTGATCCTGACCTTCCTCACCGTCGGGATTTATCGTTTCTGGGCCAAGACGCGGATCCGCCGGTATTTCATCTCGCGCGTCTCATTCCTGGGCGACCCGCTGGAATACAGCGGCACCGGGATGGAGCTCTTTATCGGCTTCCTGATCGTGCTCGCGGTGCTGGTGCCGCTTTTCATCGTAACGGGCATTCTGCGGTATTTCCTGGAAAGACCCGGCGCGGAAACCACCACCGTCGCCATATTCCAGGCCGGCTACTTTCTGGCGCTCTATTTTCTCTACCACGTCGCCGTTTACCGGGCGCAGCGCTACCGGCTGTCGCGCACGTCATGGCGGGGCATTCGCGGCGGGCAGGTCGGTTCCGCCATGCTCTATGCAATCTGTGCAATCGGACTCGGTGTGCTGACCGTGGCCACGGTTGGCCTCGCCTATCCGGTCATGCGCCGCTTCCTGGTCAGATACCGGATCAATCACCTTGCCTTCGGAACGGAAACGCTGCAGCTCGAATGTGGCGTCGGCCGCCTGCTGGCCGGGTGGATGGTTCCATGGCTCTTCTTCGCGGCGATCCTTGGCTATGTCGGATATTCGCTCGCGCAGAAGGATTGGTCGGTGATCAGAAACACGGCGCCCGACATGGTCGGCGCCGTGTTCATCTCCATGTTTACCGCCAAGGTGGTCATCGCCATGGCGATCCTTCCGTTCGGCTTCCTCTTGCTGATCTGGTATCGGGTTTTCGAGATTCGCCAATGGATCAATCATTCAAGATTTGGTGAGCTGGCCTTCGCGTCACGCCTCCGCGCCCTGCAGGTCATGTTCCCTTACCTCGCCTATTGGTTCCTGGCGACGGTCGCCAGCGGGCTTGTCATCGCCGGCTCGATCTTGTTGATGCGCAAGCTCGGCGGCGCCGACTTCCTCTTCAGATTTGGCGCGTTCTCGGGCCTCTATTTTGTCGCGGTATTCTGGGTGATCGCCGGTATACTGCGGCCGATGATTCTGACCGACTGGCTGATCGACGTGTTCTGCCGGACTCTGACGATCCAGGGCCGCTTCTCACCGGACACGCTGTTCCAGAACCAACTCGCGATCCCGCGCAGCGGCGAAGGCCTTGCCGACGCCTTCGATGTCGATGCCTTCTGAGTCCGCAGCCGAATACCGCTCGCACTACAACGACGGGCAATCGGCCGCATCGCACGCCGTGCTTGTTTACGCCGACGATGCCGGCCTCGCCGTCACCGGCGACGACGGGCGCGTCGTCGACCGCTGGGCGTGGGACGACATCCGCTACGCCGACCCGCCGGCCGGGAACCGGCCCGTCCGGCTGTCGAACCGCGCGAAATCGGGCGCGCGCCTCACAATCGAGGACGCGGCGCTCCTGCCGATCGTCCGCGCGCAGGCCCGCTACCTGACCCGTGATCCGGTCACGCGGCGCCGGGTGTGGACGGTCGTCGCGCTCTTAGCGGCCGCAACGGCGGTGATCCTGTTTTTCGTCTACGGACTGCCCTGGGTCGCGCGGCCCGCCGCGGCGCTGGTGCCGATCGCCTGGGAAGAGCCCGTCGGCGAGAGCACCGTCAACGTCATAAACGAGCTTTTCGCCCGCGGCCGGAAGCTGTGCAGCGACCCCGCCGGACAGGCCGCGCTCCAAAGCTTGACGCGAAAGCTCACGGCAGTGGCCCAGACGCCCTACGACATACGGGTGGACGTGGTGAATGCCGACGTGGTCAACGCGCTCGCCGCGCCGGGCGGGCGCATCGTCATCTTCCGCGGCCTCATCGATCGTGCGACGTCGGCGGATGAGGTCGCCGGCGTTCTCGCGCACGAGATCGCGCATGTCATCCGCCGGCATCCGACCCAGGGCATGTTCAATTCGATCGGCTGGTCGGCGCTGCTGTCCGTGTTCACCGGCGGCGCGTCGCTCTCGAATACGGCCGTCGCCCGCCTCGCCGCCCATCTGGCGACGAGCGCCCACACGCGGGAGCTCGAAAGCGAGGCCGACGAAGGCGCGGTCGCAATGCTCGACAAGTCCGGGATCGGAACCGCCGGGCTGGCGCATTTCTTCGAGTCGCTGAAGCGGCTGGAAAAGAACGGCCCTCAGTTGCCGGAATACCTGTCGTCCCATCCGCAGACGAACAAGCGCATCGAGATGATCGAGAGTGAGGCGAGCAAGCCGCGAACGCCCGCGCTGTCCCCTGCCGAATGGCAGGCGCTGAAAGCGATTTGCCGCTGATCAGAAGGCGGCCCAATCCGGCTTGTGCGGCGTCAGCGTCGCATCGCCGGCCTTGAGCACGCCATCGCCCTGCAAGACGCGTTCGAGCTGTTCGAGACGCAAGAGCGCCAGGCCCTTGCCGTCCAGCGCCGAGCGCAGCTCGCCGGCGTCCTTCTCGCCGAGCAGGACCTGCGTGCCCGGTGGCGGCGCATCGCCGGCAATATCGACCGGGAGCAGGCGCTTCTTGACCAGGCCGCGATACTTGGTGCGCGCGGTCAGCTCCTGGCCCATGTAGCAGCCCTTGTTCCAGTCGACGCCGTGCAGCTCGTCGAAATTGCTTTCCAGCAGGATCGCCTTCTCGACGACGAGATCGCGGCTGCCGTCCGGCAGGCCGCATTCGAGACGCAGCCGCTCGTAGTCGCGGAATTCGCCGGGCACGAAGCCAAGCGCTTGCAGCATGGCTTCGCCGCCGGTCTTCGGCAGCACCGCGCGGGCACCCGCCTCGGCGAGGCGCGGATCGACATAGATCACGCCGCCCGTGAGCGCCCGCGCCGCGCCCGGCTCCGCCGCCAGCCCCGCCCGCTCGAGCGCCGCCTTGCCCGGCAACGCGGCAACGATATGCCCCTCGGCGATGCCGAGGTCGATCTTGGCCCGGAGCTTGTAGCGGCTGAGCCGCTGGCCGAGATCCATCAGCCGGTCGCGCTCGCAATCGAGGTAGAAGACGCCGTCGATCTCGCTGACGAAGAAGTCGTGGAGGTATTTCCCTTGCGGCGTGAGCAAGGCGGCCCAGATCGCCCGATCCGGCGCGACCCGCTGAATATCATTGGATATCAGGCCTTGGAGGAAGGTCGCGCGGTCCGGCCCGCCGACGGTAACGAGCCCGCGCGCCCCGAGAAGGACATAGCCGCTCTCCTGCATCGTACTTCCTCCTGCTACCCTCTACATCACCTAGGGCGCGGCAGCCGGGGCGGCAAGCGCCGCTTCGGCTTGGCAATCCCGGCCGTGCCACGTATAACGCGCGGTCACGGGCATTCAAAGCCACCATAGATGCGGATTCTTTTTATCACGGCGACGCGGGTGGGAGACGCCGTCTTGTCCACCGGGCTGCTGTCCCATCTCATCGGGCTGCATCCCGAAGCGCGCCTGACCATTGCGGCGGGGCCGGCGGCGGCGCCTTTGTTCGAGCCGGTGCCCGGCCTGGAACAACTGATCACGGTGGAGAAAGAACCGTACGGCATGCACTGGCTCCGCCTCTGGCTGCACTGCGTCGTCCGGCGGTGGGACATCGTCGTCGACCTGAGACGCTCCGCCATCGGCTGGCTGTTGCCGACGCGGAAGCGCTACATCGCCGCCCGGACCGATGGCGCCGTCCATCGCGTCGAGCTGCTGGCGGCGACGCTCGGCCTGAAGGGCGCACCGCCGGCGCCGCGGATCTGGCTCGATTCCGCGCATCGCGCGGCCGCGGCCGAGATCATTCCCGGCGGCTCGCCCGTCCTCGCCCTCGCCCCGGCCGCCAACTGGCGCGGCAAGCAATGGCGGGCCGAGCGGTTCAACGAGCTCGCGGCGCGGCTTACGGGACCGCAGGGCATTCTGCCCGGCGCGCGTGTCGCCGTATTTGCCGCGGCGAATGAACGTCCGGCAATCGCGCCGGTGCTTTCCGGCATACCGGCGGACCGGCTGATCGATACGGTCGGCAGGATCGACCTTCTGACCGTCGCCGCCTGCCTGGAGCGCTGCGCGTTCTTCATCGGCAACGATTCGGGCCTGATGCACCTGGCGGCGGCCTGCGGCATCCCCACGCTCGGGCTGTTCGGCCCCAGCCGCGAGGAGAATTACGCGCCATGGGGGCCGCGCAGCGGCTGGGTCCGGACGGCGGAAAGCTACGACACCCTGATCGGCGCACCGGATTACGACCACCGCACGACCGGAACCCTGATGGACGGCCTCAGCGTCGGACGCGCCGAAGAAGCGGCGCGCGGGTTGTGGCGGCGCCTGGAGCATGCGGCGCCGTGAACGACAAGCCCGCCATCCGCCTGTCGGCGCTCGTCGTCGCGCATGACGAGGAGGCGCAGCTCGCCGACTGCCTCGACACGCTCGGCTTCGCCGACGAGATCGTCGTCGTGCTCGACAAGTGCACCGACCGCTCGAAGGAGATCGCCGCGCGCTACACCGACCGCCTCGTCGAAGGCGCCTGGGCGATCGAGGGAGAGCGGCGCAACACCGGCATCGCCGCCTGCCGCGGCGCCTGGATCATCGAGGTGGACGCGGACGAGCGCGTGCCGGCAGCGTTGGCGGACGAGATCCGCGCGATCGCGAAGACGGACGGAACCGGATATTTTCTCATTCCCTTCGACAACTATATCGGCGAGCGCCGCGTCCGCTATGGCTGGGGCGCTTCCTGGGGCGTCAGCGCCGCACCGCGCCTGTTCCGCCAAGGCAGCAAGCAATGGGGCGGCCAGCGCATCCATCCGTCGCTGACGCTGCAGGGACCGGAAGGACGGCTCGAGCATCGCATGATCCATTTCGTTGATCGCGACATCTCGGACATGATCCGGCGGCTCGACCGCTACACCACGGCCAAGGCCGCCGATCTTCGCGCGTCCGGCGACATCGGCAGCTTCGCCGCCAATGTGCGGCGCATCTTCTCGCGCTTCTACAAATGCTATGTCGCCCGCAAAGGATACCGCGAAGGCCCGTACGGCTTTCTCATCGCGCTATTCGCGGGGCTCTACCCGATCCTGTCCTATCTCAAGGCACGGCTGGAGGACGAGTGACGCGGGTAATGCAGGTCATGGCGGGCGCGGCCCATGGCGGCGCGGAGTCCTTCTTCGACCGGCTCGTGCCGGCCTTGTCGCGCGCCGGCGTCGAGCAATGCGCCGTCATCCGGCGCAACGAAGAGCGGGCGGCGCTATTGCGCGGACACGGCCTCGCGCCGATCGAGCTGCCCTTCGGCGGGTTTTTCGATTTCACGACACGGCGCGCCCTCGGCCGCGCGGTGAAACGGTTCGCGCCCGATGTCCAGCTCGCCTGGATGAGCCGCGCGGCGTCCTTCTGCCGGCCCAATCATCACGTGGTCGCCGGCCGGCTCGGCGGCTATTACGACCTGAAATATTTTCGTTACTGCCACCACCTGATCGGCAACACGCAGGCCATCCGGGACTACCTCGTGCAAAGCGGCTGGCCGCAGGAGAATGCCTGGTACCTGCCCAATTTCGTCGACGGGACGACGATGCCGGCTGTCCCGCGCGGCAACCTCGACACGCCGGACGACGCGCCGCTGCTCCTGGCGCTCGGCCGGCTCCACGCCAACAAGGGGTTCGACGTCCTGCTGTCGGCCTTGCCGCAGATCCCCCGCGCCGTCTTGTGGCTCGGCGGTGAAGGCCCGGAGGAGGACGCGTTGAAGCGCTTGGCGAAAGAACTTGGCGTCGCCGGCCGCGTCCACTTTCTCGGCTGGCGGCGCGACGTCGCGGCCTTGATGGCGGCGGCGGATATCTTCCTCTGCCCGTCGCGGCACGAGCCGCTCGGCAACGTGGTGATCGAGGCCTGGGCCCAGCGCGTGCCGGTCGTCGCGACCGCGTCCGCCGGGCCGGCGTCGCTGATCAAGGACCGCAAGAACGGGCTGCTCGTTCCGATCGAAGACGCGGACGCGCTGGCGCGCGCCGTCGCGGCTTTGCTGGCGGACGCCCCCTTCGCCAAGGAGATCGCCGAAGCGGGATACGCCGCCTATAGTGCGGACTACACGGAACAAAGCGTCGTCGCGCAATATTGCGCGTTCTTCGATCGGATCAGCCACTGATGTGCGGTATTGCCGGCATAATGACGCGCAACGGGACGGCACCCGACCCGTCTCTGATCGAGCAATTCAAGCGCGATCTGCGCCACCGGGGCCCGGACGGCGACGGCATTCATGCCGTCGGAAACCTGGCCATGGTGCAGACGCGGCTCGCCATTATCGACCTCGAGACGGGCGACCAGCCGCTGTTCGAGCCCGGCGGCGCCGCGCTGATCGCCAACGGCGAGATCTACAACTACCTGGAGCTTCGCGAGGAGCTGTCGGACGTCGCCTTCGCGACGCATTCCGACTGCGAGCCGCCGCTCTATCTCTACCGCCGCCGGGGCGTGGAATTCGCCTCGGCGCTGCGCGGCATGTACGCGCTCGCGATTCACGACCCGGCGAAGGATGTGCTGCTTCTCTCGCGCGATCCTTTCGGCATCAAGCCGCTCTATTACGTCGAGGGGCCGGACTATTTCGCCTTCGCCTCCGAGCCGCGCGCGCTGATCAACGCCGGGCTCGCAAAGACCGAGCTCGTTCCCGAGCACCGCGACGAGCTGCTGCAGCTGCAGTTCACCTGCGGGCGCGAGACGATTTTCCGCAAGGTCAATCGCGTGCAGCCGGGCGAAACGCTTGTCGTGCGCAACGCGCGGGTCGTCGAGCGCCATCGGATCGCCGCGCTGCAGGACACCGAGCTGCCGGCGCAAACCATCGAAGAAGCGCTGGCGCGGCTCGACGCCGCCTTGGAAGACAGCGTGCGCCTGCATCAGCGCTCCGACGTGCCCTACGGGCTATTCCTCTCCGGCGGCGTCGACTCGTCGGTCGTCCTGGCCATGATGGCCCGCCTCAACGACCGGCCGGTCCGCACTTACACGGTCGGCTTCACCGGCGCCAGCGTCGCCGACGAGCGCGCGCACGCCCGGGCGCTGGCCGAACTGGTCAAGGCGGAGCACACCGAAATCGAATTCGACGAAGAGGATTTCTGGACGCTCCTGCCCCGTATCGTCGCGGACATGGACGATCCGGCCGCCGACTACGCGATCCTGCCGAGCTGGAAGCTCGCCCGAACCGCGGCGCAGGATCTCAAGGTGGTGCTGTCCGGCGAAGGCGGCGACGAGCTTTTCGCCGGCTACGGGCGCTACCGCAGTCTCTCGCGCCCGTGGTGGATGGGCGGGCGCAGCATTCGGGCGAAAGGCACCTTCGACGGAAAGGGCGTGCTCCGCACCGATACGACCACTTGGCGCGACGGCATCACCGCCGCCGAGGTGACGGCGGCGCGATCCGGCCGGACGCGGCTGCAAATCGCACAGGCGACGGACTGCGCCGACTGGCTGCCCAACGACCTGCTGACCAAGCTCGACCGCTGCCTCATGGCGCACGGGCTGGAAGGCCGGACGCCACTGCTCGACCCCGCGGTGGCGTCGGTCGCCTTCAACCTTCCCGACGAGCTCAAGGTGCGGGACGGTCTCGGCAAATGGCTGCTGCGGCGCTGGCTCGAACGCAAAATGCCGGAAGCGAAACCCTTCGAACGCAAGCGCGGCTTCACCGTGCCCGTCGGCGAGTGGATCCTCAAGGACGGCAAGCGGCTGGGCAAGCTCGTCGCCAACTGTCCGGCCATCCAGGAGATCGCCTGGACCGAGGCGGTCGCGCGCCTATTCACGTCGAACGGCAAACGCGCGGGCTTTGCCGCCTGGACCCTGCTATTCTATGCGCTGTGGCACCGGCACCATGTCGAGGGGGTCGATCCGAGCGGCAGCGTGCTGGATGTCCTGAGCGCATGATCAGCCGATTGCAAAACGGGAGTGTGTGACGATGGCGGAGCAATACGACCTTCTGCTGCGGGGCGGAACATGCCTGACGCCATCGGGCCGGACCACGGCGGATATCGGCGTGCGCGACGGCCGGATCGTCGCGATCGGCGCGCTGGCATCGGCCTCGGCCGCGACCGTGTTCGACGCGAAGGGGCTGCATGTGTTGCCCGGCGTCATCGACACGCAGGTGCATTTCCGCGAGCCGGGCGCCGAGCATAAGGAAGACTTGGAAAGCGGCACGCGCGGCGCCGTGATGGGCGGCGTGACCGGCGTGTTCGAGATGCCCAACACCTCGCCCAACACCGACTCGAAGGCGGCACTCGAAGACAAGCTCGAACGGGCCGCCGGCCGCGCCTGGTGCGACCACGCCTTCTTCGTTGGCGCAACGACCGAGAACGCGGCCGAGCTCGGCACGCTCGAACGGCTTCCCGGCTGCTGTGGCGTCAAGATCTTCATGGGGTCGTCGACCGGCAACCTGCTCGTCGCCGACGACGCGACGCTCGAACAGGTGCTCAAACATTCGCGGCGGCGCTGCGCCGTGCATGCCGAGGACGAGTTCCGGCTGCGCGAACGCCTGACCATCGCCCAGGAAGGCGGCGATCCCACCTATCACCCGAAATGGCGGGACGAGGTCGCCGCGCTGACGGCGACGCAACGCATCGTGGCGCTGGCGCGCAAGACCGGCCACCCGGTGCATGTGCTGCATATCTCGACGGCCGAGGAGATGGACTTTCTCGCGCAGCACAAGGACATCGCGACGGTCGAGGCGACGCCGCAGCACCTGACGCTGGCGGCGCCGGAATGCTACGAGGAAATCGGCACGCTGGCGCAGATGAACCCGCCGATCCGCGAGGCGCGGCATCGGGACGGGCTCTGGGCCGCGCTCCAGGGTGGGATCGTCGACGTCATCGGCTCGGATCACGCCCCGCATACGCGCGAGGAAAAGGCGGCGGCGTATCCGCGGAGCCCCTCGGGCATGCCCGGCGTGCAAACGCTCGTTCCGATCCTGCTGGACCACGTCAACGCGGGCCGGCTCACGCTCGAGCGCTTCGTCGACCTGACCTCGGCCGGCGCGCAACGCATCTACGGCATCGCCGGAAAAGGGCGGATCGCCATCGGATACGACGCGGACTTCACCGTGGTCGATCTTGCAGCCAAGCGCCGGATCGAGAACAGCTGGATCGCGAGCAAGTCCGGCTGGACGCCCTATGACGGCCGCACGGTCACCGGCTGGCCGACCGCGACGATCATCCGGGGCTCGATCGTGATGCGGGAGGATGAGCTTCTGGCCCGGCCGATCGGCCGTCCGATACGGTTTATCGACACGTTGCGGGGCGAATAGCGCGCGGCCTATCGCTAGACCGTGACCGGCTTCGAGTTCTCGTCCGCCTCGGACCGCTTCTTCGGTACGAAGGTTGAGACGGCCCGGGTAATCTCGTCCATCATCGGGTGCAGGGCGAGCTTTGGATTCGCCGCCAGCATGATCGAATGCGAGAGCGGCCGCAGCAGCTCGATCTGCTTGGCGTCGATCGCATCCGGATCGTTGTGCATCGAGCGGACGATCTTGATCAGCGGCTTGCACAGCTTGCCGAGATCGGCGCCGCCGAGTCCCGCGATGCTCTTCGCCATGTAGGCGACCTGCGCCAGCTCGACCCCGGTCTCATCGGAAATTCGGCCAGCCTCGAAGGCACGGCAGATTCCGTCGACCATGCCGGCAAGCTTCACGCCCGCTTGTGCGAGGCGGCTGACGTTCATCTCCTGCAGCGCCGCGTCGATCTGGTCGGAAAGCGCCGCCGGATCGATCGGCCGCCCTTCGATCTTATCCTTCAGCGTGTTCGGCACGTCATAATGCTGGATATCGCCCGACTTCTCCCCGTCGCGCCGGTCCGGGCCGATATAGTCCGCCGTCACGACGAAGGGCTTGCGATCCGCGACCAGCCCGTCGATCCGGGAAAACAGCTGCGCCGGCGACAAGGGCTTGACCAGGATAAGATCGACGCCGCTACCCACCGCGCGTTGCACGACCTCCGGATCGGTCGTCCAGGTGAGGAGGATGATCGGAAGAAACGGATTGCGCCCGGCCTTGCCTTGGCGGATCTCCCGTACCAAGGCGATCGCGTCGCCATCGGCCAGGTCGACGTCGAGCACGAGCAGGTCCGCCATCGCGGCCACCAGCACGTCGCGCAGCGCGGTCAGCCGGCTGACCGTGCGGACGTCGCGATACCCCTCATTGGTCAAGGCGTTGCGGAGGCCCTGACACATATAGGTGTCGCCGTCCGCCATCACCACCTTGACCATCGCACGAAATCGCGTGGCGGTCCGTTCCATCGCTCGTATCTCCTGCGCTGAGATCAGCCGCGGCGCCTGGCAAAATCTCAAATATTTTATTCAAATCCAAATGGTTAGACGTCGCCTTAAGGCGGCGATTAAGACCATGCGGCCGGGTTGCGAACAGTGACGGAGATCACAGCGTGCAGGAGATAGGCGGGACCCTGCCCGGCGGCGGTGATCAACCGATCGCCACGGAAGCGTTGGCGTCTTCGAGTCCTGCCGGCGCGCCGAGGGCGGGCACGACGATGCCCAGCCCATCCAGCATCTTCTCCATCGAGGCGCAATCGTCGCCCGAGAGCCCGTTGCCGGCCGCCGCGATATTTCGCAGCCATTTCACGAGCGCATTCGCTTGCTCCGCTTTGGCGTTCCCTTGCGCCGCCGCCATCTCACCGGCATAGCGCGTCGCCGCGTCGGCCGCCGCCGCGATGACGGTGCTTATCTCCTTGACCGGCCGGCCTTCCCGCGTCGCCTTCGCGATCACCGCGTATTGGCTGCCGATCTCCTGTTCGTGGCACTGCCGTCGCTGCTGCATCAGCAAGGGGAACATCTTCGCGATCCGGGCGCCCAGATCCTCCGGCTGGAATTCGCGGCCGCCGATCCGCTCCTTCAAGGTGTTCGGCACGTCGAAATGCGGGTATTCATCGGCCCTCGCCGACTTCCGGCGATCGGGCCCGATGTAGCTCGACGTCACCACGAAGGGCGGCCGGGCGGTGGTCAGAAAGTCGATCCGCGCGAAGAGCTGTCCCGCCGCGAACGGCTTCGCCACCAGCACGTCCGCGCCGCTATCGACGACTTTCCGGACGAAAGCCTGCTCGGCGTTCCACGCCGTCATGATGATCGGCACGAAGGGATTCCGCCCGATGCGGAAAAGGCGCAGGCGGCGCACGAAGTCGACAGAATCACCGTCGGTCATATCGCCGTTGAGGATCAGCAGATCGGGATAGAGCGAATCGACGACTTCCTGTAGGAGGCCGAGCTTTGCGACCGACCGGATTTCGCGATAGCCGCCCGACGTCAGCGCATTCACGACGATCTCGCGCATGAAGGCTTCGTCGTCCGCAACAACGATCTTTACATTCGATTTCGGGGTCGTGGGTTTCACAGTCGTCGCCCTCGCCTGCTGCACTCGGAAAATCCGGTAACTTGAGACAAATGTCTCTAAATCCCGGAATTATTGTATCTTTCCAGTGAATTGTGGCCTTGGGTGAGGACGCGCGAAGTGACCGCAGTCACAAGCCCAACTGCTTGCAATTTCAGGAAATTGCAACTCTCAAGCGGCAGCGCAAACGACGGCTACGGGCTCAGTCCCCCTTGGCGCGGGTGGCAATGGCCGCTTGGGCGGCCGCCAGGCGCGCGATCGGCACGCGGAACGGCGAGCAGGACACGTAGTCGAGATTGACCTCGTGGCAGAACCGCACGGACGCCGGATCGCCGCCATGCTCGCCGCAGATGCCGAGCTTCAGCGTCGGCCGGACCGCCCGCCCCCGCTCCGCGCCGATGCGCACGAGCTCGCCGACGCCATCCTGGTCGATCGTGACGAAAGGGTCGCTCTCGAAGATCTTCCGCCGCTCGTAGGTCTGCAGGAAGCTGGCGGCGTCGTCCCGGCTCAAGCCGAAGGTCGTTTGCGTGAGATCGTTGGTGCCGAAGCTGAAGAACTCGGCAACCTCGGCAATCTCGTTCGCGCGGAGCGCCGCCCGCGGCAGCTCGATCATCGTGCCGACGACGTATTCCGGAACGTGGCCTTGCTCGGCGCCGACTTTCTCGGCGGTCTCGTCGATCACGGCCTTGAGCAGCTCGAGCTCCTTCCGGGTCGCGATCAGCGGCACCATGATCTCCAGCTTCACCGTCTCGCCGAATTCCTTCTCGACCGCGAGCGCCGCTTCGAACATCGCGCGCGCCTGCATTTCCGGAATTTCCGGATAGCTGATCGCGAGACGGCATCCGCGATGGCCGAGCATCGGGTTCGCTTCCTCGAGCTGCAGCGCGCGCTGATGCACCTTTTCCGGCGAGATGCCGGCGGCCGCGGCGACTTCGGCGATCTCCGCCTCGCCTTTCGGCAGGAATTCATGCAGCGGCGGATCGAGCAGCCGGATCGTCACGGGAAGGCCCCGCATGATGCGGAAGATCTCGATGAAGTCCTCGCGCTGCATGGGCAGGATCTTGTCCAGCGCCGCGCGCCGCGCCGGCTCGTCGGCGCCGACGATCATCTGGCGCATGGCGACGATGCGGTCGGCGTCGAAGAACATATGCTCGGTGCGGCACAGGCCGACGCCTTCGGCGCCGAATTCGCGCGCCGTGCGGCAGTCGCTCGGCGTATCGGCATTCGCCCGCACGCCCAGCGCGCGGCTCTCGTCCGCCCACTGCATCAAATGCCCGAAGTCACCCGACAGCTCCGGCTGGATCGTCGGCACGATGCCGACCATGACCTCGCCGGTGCCGCCATCGATGGTGACCCATTCGCCTTCCTTGAGGGTGACGTCACCGGCGAGCATCGTCTTCGCGCGATAATCGACGCGCAGCTCGCCCGCGCCGGCGACGCAGGGCCGGCCCATGCCCCGGGCGACGACGGCCGCATGGCTTGTCATGCCGCCGCGGGTCGTAAGAATGCCCTCGGCCGCATGCATGCCATGAATGTCTTCCGGGCTCGTCTCGATCCGGACCAGGATGACCTTTTCGCCGGTTCCGGCCACCCGCTCCGCATCGTCCGCATTGAAGACGATCTTGCCCGAGGCCGCGCCGGGCGACGCCGGCAGGCCGCGCGCGATGATGCGCTTCTCGGCATTCGGGTCGAGCGTCGGATGCAGGAGCTGGTCGAGCGACGCGGGCTCGATCCGCATGACCGCCGTCTCCTTGTCGATCAGGCCTTCGGCGACCATGTCGACGGCGATCTTCAAGGCCGCCGCCGCGGTGCGCTTTCCCGTCCGCGTCTGCAGCATGTAGAGCTTGCCCTGCTGCACCGTGAATTCGATGTCCTGCATGTCGTGATAATGCGATTCGAGGCGCTTGCGGACATCGTCGAGTTGTCTGAAGACCTCGGGCATGACCTCTTCCATCGCCGGCAGGTCGGCATCGTTCGCCTGCTTGCCCTCGACCGTCAGATGCTGCGGCGTGCGGATGCCGGCGACCACGTCTTCGCCCTGCGCGTTGACCAGATATTCGCCATAGAACAGGTTGGCGCCGGTCGAGGGGTCGCGCGTGAAGGCGACGCCCGTCGCGCAGTCGTCGCCCATATTGCCGAACACCATGGCCTGCACGTTGACGGCGGTGCCCCAGTCTTCCGGAATTTGCTGGAGCCGCCGATAGGTGACCGCGCGCGGGATCATCCAGCTGTCGAACACCGCGCCGATCGCGCCCCAAAGCTGCTCCTGCGGGTCTTGCGGAAAGGGCTTGCCCAGCTCGTCCTCGACGCAACGCTTGTAGGAGGCGACGAGGCTCTTGAGATCCTCCGCCGTCAGCTCCGTGTCGAGCGACACTTCCTTCTCATCCTTGAGCAGCTCGAGGATGTCCTCGAAATTGTAGTGGTCCACGCCCAGCACGACGTTGCTGTACATCTGGATGAAGCGGCGATAGCTGTC
>CAZPFL010000081.1:0-19941 GCA_964585785.1 uncultured Rhodospirillaceae bacterium | reverse complement strand
CGGAGGAGGGATTTGAACCCCCGACACAAGGATTATGATTCCTCTGCTCTAACCAGCTGAGCTACTCCGCCCCAGACGTCGGCCCCAAACGTTAGCTTGAGACATCACCTCGGGACTTTGCCCCGAGGCGCGCCGTGCGGCATGCACATAGCCTCGCCACCGGGGACTGTCAAGGATAGGGCCCCTGCCCCCCCTTGCTGCCGCCTTTACGCGGCGTCCGGCACGAGATCGCGGCGGATCCAGCCGCCGCCGAGGACCCGGTCGCCGTCGTAGAACACGCAGGCCTGGCCCGGCGACACGCCGTATTGCGGCGCATCGAAGGTCACCTCGGCGCCGCCGTCCCGCCCCCGGCGCAGCGCGGCGCCCACCGGCGCCATGGTCGAGCGCAGCTTGACCGCAACCGGCAGGCCGCTCTCCGGCACGGCGCCGGCGCCGAGCCAGTTGACGCCGTCGAGCGCGATCCGCTCGCGCGCGAGCGCCGTGCGCGGCCCGACGACGACGCGATGCGTCGCGGGCTCCAGCCGCACCACGTAGAGCGGCTCTGACTCCGCGTCCCGCCCGCCGATGCCCCCGCCGATGCCGATGCCCCGCCGCTGGCCGACCGTGAAGCGGATGATGCCGTCGTGGCGGCCCAGCACGGCGCCGTCGAGACCGACGATCTCGCCCGGCACGACCGCTTCGGGCCGCAGCTTCTCGACCACCCGGGCATAGGAGCCGTTCGGCACGAAGCAGATGTCCTGGCTGTCGGGCTTCTCGGCGACCGGCAGCCCGAAGCGCGCGGCCAGCGCCCGCGTCTCGGTCTTCTCGAGCCCGCCCAGCGGAAAGCGCAGGAAGGCCAGCTGCTCGGGCGTGGTGGCGAACAGGAAATAGGACTGATCACGGCTGTCGTCCGCCGCGCGGTGCAACTCCGGCCCTTGCCGGCCGTCGACGCGGCGCACGTAATGGCCGGTCGCCAGCGCATCCGCGCCGAGCTCCGCCGCGGTCGACAGCAGGTCGCGGAACTTGACCGTCTGGTTGCAGCGGACGCAGGGGATCGGCGTCTCGCCCCGCGCATAGGCCTCGGCGAAGTCGTCGATCACCGCCTGGCGAAAGCGGCTCTCGTAATCCAGCACGTAGTGCGGGATGTCGATCCGCGCCGCCACGCTGCGGGCGTCGTGGATGTCCTGCCCGGCGCAGCAGGCGCCCTTGCGCCCGACCGCCGCGCCGTGATCGTAGAGCTGCAGCGTGATGCCGACGACCTCGTAGCCCTCTTCGCGCAGCAAGGCCGCGGTCACCGAGGAATCGACTCCGCCCGACATGGCCACCACCACGCGGGTCTCCGCCGGCTTCTTGTCGATCCCAAGGCTGTTCATGGCCGGGAATATAGGCCGTGCGGCCCGAAACGCAACGCGGCGCCGCCTGCCGGGCGGAGGGCGGGCCTACCGGTTGGCGAAGCTCACCTCGGCATCCCGGGCAACGCTCCGGCGGGTGGCCCCCGGCAGCGCCCGGCCCGATGCCGCCTGCATGACGCTATGCGGAGGCAGCAGCTTGCCCTGCCGCATGATCCCGCTGGCGGGGACCGAGGCATCCTGCCGGCGGACCGGGATGTCGAGCACGGTGCGGTAGGGCCGCTGCTTGTCCGGCCCGATCTGCTCGACGGCACTCAAGCCCAGCTTGTCCCGCCCGAGAATCGAGAGCACCCCGCCCCCCGTCGGATTGGGAAAGAAACGGATACGGTAGATCCGGCTGTCCGCGCCGGGCTGGAGCGCGTCGCGCGCCGCCCAGGTCACCGCCGGGATCAGGATGACGATCGCCTTGCCGCTTTCGCTGATCCAATAGTCGAAGTTCACCGGGCCCGTCGCATCGAGCACGATGCGCAGCTTGTCCGGGTGCCGGCCCAGGCGAATGCCCTCGACCGTGACGCCGGCGTTGCTGCCGTAGTCCTTCGCCATCTCGGTTTCGAACCCGGCCGCCGCGGCCGCCGGCCCAACGCCTGCCGCCAAGACCATCGCCAAGGCCCAGACGCGCCACTTCGATCGTTTCACCTGCCGTTCCCCCACCGGTTCCACCCGCACCCTCATAACACATATAGCGTACGGGCCGACACCCCTACGCTATATCTTGAGGCTGTTGGAAGATAGTAGGAACGGCGCGGCCAGGCAACGCTGTCCTTCGGCCAAGGGCGCCTCAGGCGCGATCGAGCCCCATCTGCCAGAAGGCGATTTCGAGCTCGGTCGCCGCGCGGAAGGTCCGCACCAGGGAATCGAGCCGCCCCTCGCCGCCGCGCCGGTCCATCAGCGCGTCGAGCGTGTCGATGGCGGCGGCCGCGACCGCCTGATACTCCGCGCCGGCATACATGGCGATCCACTCGGCATAGGGGTTGGCCTCGCAAAGCGTGCCGGGGTCCGCGTCGAGCCAGGCGCCGATCTCGGCATAGCCGATCACGCAGGGCGCCAGCGCGACCTGCAGGTCGAGCAGATCACCGGCCATGCCGCGCTCGAGCACGAAGCGGGTGTAGGCGATCGTCGCCGGATCTTCCGGCAGCGCCTCCATCTCCGCTTCCGTCAGCCCCCATCCCGCGCAATAGGCGACATGCAGCTTCATCTCGTGATCGACCAGCGCCGACATGGTCGCCGCCGCCGCGCGCAGGTCGGCGAGCGTTTCCGCCTTGTAGCCGGCCAGCGCGTAGGCCCGCGCGAAATGGATCAGGAACAGGTAATCCTGCTGCAGATAGTGGCGGAAGGCCTCGGGCGGCAAACTGCCGTCACCCAGCCGGCGGACGAAGGCATGACGGATGTAGCGGTCCCATTCCCAGGCGCAGGCTTCCTTGAGGTAGTCGAACAGTCTGCCATTCGTCGTCATGCGCCTGGCCTATTCCTCCAGCAGCAGGTTGCGCGTGCTCTCCGGCAGCCGCACGACGAGGCCGTCGAGCTTCTCGGTGATGACGATCTGGCAGCCGAGCCGCGAGGTGCGGGTCAGCCCGAAGGCGAGGTCGAGCATGTCCTCCTCTTCCTCGCAGGGCGGCGGCAGTTTGCCGTACCAATCGTCGTCGACGATGACGTGACAGGTGGAGCAAGCCATCTGCCCCTCGCAGGCCCCCTCGATATCCACGTCATTTCGATGGGCGATGTCGAGCACCGAGAACCCGACCGGCGCATCCACTTCCTTGCGAACCCCGCCCCGGACGATGAAAGTCATTTTCGGCACGCGATCCGTCTCCGTCTATGCGCGTTCGTATACCTGGCTGGTGGCGCGCAGACTTTGCACCGCCGTCGCGATCATGTCGGCCGCCCGGTCCACCTCCTGCTCGGTGGTGAACCGCCCAAGGCCGATTCGCAGCGCGTTATGCAGCAATCGCGGCGGCAGGCCAAGGGCGCTCAGCACATGCGACGGCCCGACGACCGCCGAGCTGCAGGCCGAGCCGGTCGAGACCGAAAGCCCCGTCAGCCGCATCATGAGGTCCTGCCCCTCGATGTCGGGGAAAGACAGGTTGAGGTTGCCCGGAATGCGGTGCACGAGGTCGCCGTGCACATGCACGTCCGGCACCGCCGCCGTGAGACGCGCGAGGAATCGGTCGCGCAGCCCCATCAGCCGTTCCGCCTCGCCGGCCATTTCCCGCCGGGCGATGGCGCAGGCCTCGCCGAGGCCGACCGCGAGCGGCGCCGGCACGGTGCCGCTGCGCAGGCCCCGCTCCTGCCCGCCGCCGTCCATCTGCGGCTCGATCGGCACGCGCGGCTTGCGGCGCACGTACAGCACGCCGATGCCTTTCGGCCCGTAGATCTTGTGGCCGCTGATGCTCATCATGTCGATGTTCATCGCGTTGACGTCGAGCGGGATCTTACCCGCCGCCTGCGCCGCGTCGGTGTGGAAACGCGCGCCGTATTGGCGGCACAGCTTGCCGATCTCCGCCATTGGCTGGATCACGCCGATCTCGTTGTTGACCGCCATGATGCTGACCAGCGCCGTACGTTCGCTGAGCGCGGCTTCGAGGGCGCCGAGATCGATCAGGCCGTTGCCCGCGACCGGCAGATAAGTCACCTCGAAGCCGTTCCGCTCGAGCCGGCGGCAGCTTTCCAGAACGCATTTATGCTCGGTCTCGCAGGTGACGATGTGCCGGCGGTCCTGGCCTTCCGCCTGCGCGAAGCCCTTGATCGCGAGGTTGTTCGATTCCGTGGCGCCCGAGGTGAAGACGATCTCCTTCGCCGTCGCGCCGATCAGCCGGGCGATTTTCTCGCGCGCCTCTTCGACCGCCTCTTCCGCCTGCCAGCCGTGGCGATGGTCGCGCGAATGCGGGTTGCCGAACTTCTCGGTGAAGAAGGGCAGCATGACGGCGAGCGCCCGCTCGTCAACCGGCGTCGTCGCCTGGTAGTCGAGATAGATCGGCATGTCGGTCGCGTTGTCTGCCATGCTTTCCTGCCTTCCCGTCATGCGGCGCTCTGCCGCGCGCGTGCCGCCAGCTTGCCCCAGGCGGCGATGAATGCCTCGATATCCGCAGCGGTGCTCTTGGGCCCGAGGCTGACCCGAATGGCGCAGCCGGCGAGCGCCGGCGGAACGCCCATGGCGTCCAGCACATGGCTCGCCTTGATCTTGCCGGAGGAACAGGCGGAGCCCGCGCTGACCGCGACGCCCGCCAGATCCAGCGCCATCACCTGCGTCTCCGCGCCGACGCCCGGCAGCGCGATGCAGGCGGTGTTGGGCAGCCGCTTGGCACCCGCGCCGAAAATGACGGCGTCCGCCGCCAGGGCGCGGACACGCGCTTCCAAATCATCCCGAAGACGTTCGACCGCGCCAACGCCCGCCAGCGTCTCCCGCACCGCGCCGGCGGCCGCGCCGAAGCCGGCGATGCCGGTGAGATTCTCCGTCCCGCCGCGCAGGCCGCGCTCCTGGCCGCCGCCCTTCATCTCGGCGGCGATCGTGCCATCCCGCCGCTGGATCAGCGCGCCGACGCCCTTCGGCCCGCCCAACTTGTGCGCCGACAGCGACAGCAGATCGACGCCCAGCGCCGCGACATCGACCGGAATGCGCCCCGGCCCCTGGACAGCGTCGCAATGCACCAGCGCGCCCGCGTCCCGGGCGAGCGCGACGACGGCGTCGAGCGGCTGGATCACGCCCGTCTCGTTGTTCGCGAGCATAACGGAGACGACCGTGTCCCCGCCGCACTCGGCGAGCATCGCCCGCAGCGCGTCGCGGTCGACCACCCCGTCGCCGTCGACGGGAATCTGGTCGGCCCCGTTCACCGCGTTGAGCACGGAGTCATGCTCGACCGCGGAGACCAGCACCCGCCGCCGGCCGCAGCCGCGCAGCGCGAGCGCGTTGGCTTCCGTCGCGCCGCTGGTGAAGACGACCTGCGCCGGCCGCGCGCCGACGCATGCCGCGACCGCGGCCCGCGCGTCCTCGATCACCGCGCGCGCCTTCCGGCCATCGGCATGCACCGAGGACGGATTGCCGCAAAGCCCCGACGCGGCGGTCATCACCTGGACGACGGCCGGCGACATCGGCGCGGAAGCGTTGTAATCGAGATAGGCCATTCGTTGGAACCAGGATCCGCGAAGCCCGGCCGCGCGGACCGCGCCGGATTAGTCTGCGGCGGCGTCGGTGGCGACCGCGTGCTGGAGCTGATGGATGACTCCGCTCTTGCCGAGAACGCGCCGGTCGACGACATCCGCCAAGGTGATCGAATTAAAGAACAGGTGAATGAGATTGCTCAACTCTTCCCACAGGTCGTGGGTGACGCAGCGTCCCTTGTTGCCGGTGCAGCCGGCCGCCGAGCCCTGCGAACATCGCGTCGCCCGGATCGGCTCGTCGACGGCGAGGATGATGTCGGCGATGCGCGTATCGTCCGCCGCGCGCGCGAGCACGTAGCCGCCGCCGGGGCCGCGCACGCTGCTCACCAGGTCGGCGCGTCGGAGCTTGGCGAAAAGCTGTTCCAGGTAGGAGAGCGAGATCTCCTGGCGTTCGGCAATTTCGGAAAGGGCGACGGGGCTCCCGTTGCTGAATTTCGCGAGGTCGACCATCGCCATCACGGCATAACGGCCCTTCGTACTTAGTCGCACGACACTATTCCTCTCCCATTTGCTGCTGCCCTGCCGGTCACCCCGTCTTGACGGGGCGGTGCTAGAACGAGCGGGCCTTAGGCTCCGCCGAGCTTTCCTCCGGACTCTCGAATCCCGCCGTCACCGGCTCGGATTTTTCCTTGGCCCGGGTTTCCAACTGTTCGATCCGCGCCTGCAACACGGAAACCTGCTCCATCAAGCCCTCGATGGCGCGGGCGACCGGATCGGGCACGTCGCCGAGCGGCGTTCCGTAGGGCGAGAACTCTTCCGTCCGCGGCGCGCGGCGGGACGCCACGACCCGGCCGGGAATGCCCACCACGGTGGCGCCCGCCGGCACGTTCTTGGTCACGACGGCATTCGCGCCGACCCTGGCGCAGGCGCCGACCGTGATCGGTCCCAGGATCTGCGCGCCCGAGCCGACGATCACGCCGTCTTCCAGGGTCGGGTGGCGCTTCTGGTTGCGCTGGCTGTCGGAATCGACCGAAGGCGCCACGCCGCCCAGCGTCACGTCATGGTAGAGCGTCACCCCGTCGCCGATCTCCGCCGTCTCGCCGATGACGACGCCCATCCCGTGATCGATGAAGAAGCGATCGCCGATACTGGCCCCGGGGTGGATCTCGATGCCGGTGACGAAGCGGTTGAACTGCGAGAGCGCCCGGGCGCTGACCCGCCAGCCCGCTTTCCAGGCGCCGTGGGCGAGGCGGTGCATGACGATGGCGTGGAAGCCGGAATAGCACAGCGCGACCTCCCAGGCCGAGCGGGCCGCCGGGTCGCGCTCCATGATGGCTGATATCTCTTGCCGCAGCATCTTGAACATTGCGCCGCCCATCTAATCTTTATATCGCAACGGCTTTGCGGTTAATTGGGCCCAGCGCAGAGAGAAACGCCGCCGTGAGGCGCCCATACCAGCCGACCGGCCGTTGAAGCCACTGATGTCGATATAGATTGACCCCACACGGCGGTCAAGTATTCATGCCGGACCGCATGAATGATGGATTTTTGTGGCGGATCAATGCCATGATCGGATATCGGATTTGCTCCGCAGGAACCGCCCGAACGAAACCAAGAACTGAGAGACGGTACGAGACACATGCCCGAAGTAATCATTAACGGCCCGGAAGGGCGCCTCGAAGGCCGCTATCACCATAGCAAGGAGCCGAACGCCCCCATCGCGCTGTTCCTGCACCCCCATCCGCAGCACGGCGGCACGATGAACAACAAGGTCGTCTACACGCTCTACCAGAACTTCGTGCGCCGCGGCTTTTCGTGCCTGCGCTTCAATTTCCGGGGCGTCGGCCGCTCGCAAGGCACCTTCGCGCGCGGCGAGGGCGAGCTTTCCGATGCCGCGACCGCGCTCGACTGGATGCAGGCGTTCAACGAGAACGCGCGCGGCTGCTGGATCGCGGGCTTTTCCTTCGGCGCCTGGATCGCCATGCAGTTGCTCATGCGCCGGCCCGAGATCGACGGATTCATCTCCATCGCCCCGCCCGCCAACATGTACGACTTCACCTTCCTGGCCCCCTGCCCGGCTTCCGGACTGATGGTGACGGGCTCGCAGGACGAGATCGTCCCGCCGGAATCGGTCACCAAGCTGGTGGATAAGCTGCGCCAGCAGCGCGGCATCGCGATCGGTCACTCGATCATCGAGGGCGCCAACCATTTCTTCGCGAACGAGCTGGACGAGCTGGACCGGGTCGTGAACCTTTATCTGGATGACGCGCTGGCGCCGTCCGGCGAGAAGAAGGCGCTCGGCTGAGGCACGAAGCCCGGAGGTTGGGCTCGGCGGTTGGGCCCGCGGCTTAGGACGCCCGGCGGAACAGCCGGCCGCCCTGCATCGGGGCCGGCGCGCCGGTCGTGCCCGGCCAGCTGATCGGCAGGCCCCGGCGCGACCGCACCGCGAGGTAGGCGAAGGCCTGCGCCTCGATCATGTCGCCGTCCCAGCCGATCGCCTCGACCGGCTCGACCGGAACCGCCAGCCGTTCGGCAAGCATCCGCATGAGCACCGGGTTGTGCCGGCCGCCGCCGCAGACGATCCAGCGCGCGGGCGCCGCCGGCAGATGCTCCAGCGCACGCGCAACCGCGGCCGCCGTGAAGGCCGTCAGCGTCGCTGCGCCGTCGGCGTCGCTCAAGCCCGCCACCGCCGCGGCATCGAAGTCGCCCCGGTCGAGCGATTTGGGCGGCGGCGCCGCGAAATAGGGATTGTCGAGCAGCGTTGTCAGGATTGCCTCGTCGACCCGCCCCGTGGCCGCCAGCGCGCCCCCATGGTCGACCGCCACGCCACGGCGGCGCAGCATCCAGTCGTCGATCAGCGCGTTGCCGGGCCCGGTGTCGAAGGCGATCAGCGTACCGTCCGGGCCGATCCAGGTGACGTTGGCGACGCCGCCGATGTTGAGCATGGCGACCGGCTTGGCGAGCGACGACGCAAGCGCGGCGTGGAAGGCCGGCGCGAGCGGCGCGCCCTGCCCGCCCGCCGCCACATCGGCGCTGCGGAAATCCGCGACCACGTCGATGCCGGTCTCCTGCACCAGCAGGCTGCCGTCGCCGAGCTGCCAGGTCCAGCGGCGCTCGGGCCGGTGCAGGATGGTGTGGCCATGGAAGCCGACGACGCCGACGCGGGCCGCCGGAATGCCCTCGCGGCCAAGCAGGTCACGGACGATCTCCGCATGCGCCAGGGTCAGGTCGCGCTCGAGCGCGTCGATCGCCGCGTCGCGGGTCTCGCTGCCGAGCGCCCGGCGCAGCCGGTCCCGCAGCGCCGCGTCATAGGGCACGGTCACGGCCGCGCGCGGACGGATGTGGCCTTCCCCGTCGGTCTCGACGACGGCGGCGTCGATGCCGTCCAGCGAGGTGCCGCTCATCAGGCCGACCGCCAGCATGGCGTCGCCGGTATCAGGGGTTCGGGTCGAAGTCATTGTTCCTCAAAAGCGACTATGCTAAAGGGACCGCCCTCATTACAAGGCGAAGCGACAGGTATCATGAACGCGCTCCGTTCGGATTTCCTTAATGCCGTGGTCGAGCGGGGATTCCTGCATCAATGCACGGATTCCGACGCGCTGGACGCCCGCGCCCAGGCCGGGCCGATCACTGCCTATATCGGTTTCGACGCCACCGCCGATTCCCTGCATGCCGGGAGCCTCGTCCCGATCATGCTGCTGCGGCTGCTGCAGCAGACCGGCCACCGGCCCGTCGTCCTCATGGGTGGCGGCACCACCAAGGTCGGCGACCCGTCCGGCAAGGACGAGCAGCGCCAGCTCCTGACGGACGAGCAGATAGCCAAAAATATCAGCGGCATAAAGGGGATTTTTGAGAAGTTCCTGCGTTTCGGCGACGGGCCGACCGACGCGGTCATGGTCAACAACTCGGATTGGCTCGACGAGCTCGAATATATCGCCTTCCTGCGCGACTACGGCCGGCATTTCTCGGTCAACCGCATGCTGTCCTTCGACTCGGTCAAGCTCCGGCTCGACCGCGAGCAGCCGCTAAGTTTCTTGGAATTCAACTACATGGTGCTGCAGGCTTACGATTTCGTGGAGCTTGGCCGGCGCTACGGCTGCTGCCTGCAGATGGGCGGCTCGGACCAGTGGGGCAACATCGTCAACGGCGTCGAGCTGGGGCGGCGGGCCGCCGAGCTCGAGCTGTTCGGCCTCACCGTGCCGCTGCTGACGACCGCCAGCGGCGCCAAGATGGGCAAGACCGCGAGCGGCGCCGTCTGGCTCAACGAGGACCGGCTGCCGGCCTACGACTACTGGCAATATTGGCGCAACACAGAGGACGCGGATGTCGGCCGCTTCCTCCGCCTGTTCACCGAGCTGCCCGCGACGGAGATCGCCCGCCTCGAGGCGCTGCAGGGGGCCGAGATCAACGAGGCGAAGATCGTGCTCGCCAACGAGGCGACGCGTCTCTGCCACGGCGCGGAGGCGGCCGCCGCGGCCGCCGAGACGGCGCGCAAGACCTTCGTCGAGGGCGCGATCGGCGACGCGCTGCCGAGCATCGACGTGCCAGCGGCGGAGCTGCGCCCCGGCATCGCCGCCTTCGCGCTCATGACCCGCGCCGGGCTGACCCAGTCGAACGGCGAGGCGCGGCGGCTGATCAAGGGCGGCGGCGCGCGCCTCAACGACGTGCGTCTCCTGGACGAGTCCGTGACCGTGTCCCTGGCGGATGTGAACGACGACGGCGTGATCAAGCTGTCGGCCGGGCGCAAGCGCCACGCCCTGGTGCGCCCGGTCTAGATGCGGCCGGTCTAGGTACGGCCGGTTCTGGCCGGCGATCCAGATCCCGCGTTCCAGGCGCGCTATTGGGGCTTTCCGGCGCCGGGGGCTTGTGGCGCGGACGGCTTCGCCGGCGCGGGCGTCGGCCCGACCGGCACCTTTTCCGCACCGAGACCGAACAGGTTGCGAAGGAATCCGGGCGCCAGCGCGGACAACGGGTTGACCTCGACCTTGGGGTTTTCGATCGGTCCTTCGACCCGGTAGGTCGCGGCGAAAACCCCTTCGTTCTCGCCGCCCGTCAACAGCGACCCGATCACCGGGATCTGCCCGAGCACCCGATTGAGCGAATAGGCCGGCACCAGCGTGCCGCTCACGGCGACGGTGTCCTTGCCGAGGTCGAAGACGCCGTTGCCGGAGACCCCGATGGACGAGCCGTAGGCGCTTGCCTTGTCGAAACTGATTCGGCCCTTGTCGTAGGCGAACTTTCCTTCGAAGGCGTCGAAGGGCAAGCCCTTGCTCGACAGGATGTTGCCGATCCCGGTGAGCGACGCCACCTGCAGCACGCGGGCGAGCAGCGGCGCCTTCGACAAGGTGAAGTTGGACGCGTAGAAATCGCCTTCGATCGGCGCGTCGGGCTTGCGGCGCAGCCCCCGGATGAGCAGCGCGCCGCCGGTCACCCGGCTGCTCGAGAGCGTCATGCCGAGCACGGCGCCGAAATCGTCCGACGAGATGCGAAGGATCTGGCCGTCCGCGCCGGGCAAGTAGCGCACGCTCAGCGACGCGTCGCGCCCGACGCTGCCGTCGAGGGCGAGCCCCTGGACGTGGTCGTCGGCGTATTTGACGAAGATGTCCGCATTGCCGATATGCCGGTCCGGCCCCCACCGCAAATTGCCGATCCGCGCCTTGACGCTGACCGGCGGCAGCGTGATCTCGTCGCCGGGCTTGGCGGGCGTCGTCGCGGAGTCCACGAGCTCGGAGACGTCAAAGCGCTTGCCCGTCACGTCCGCCTGCACCGAGCCGTCCGGCCGCAGGTCGATCCGCCCATGCAGCTCGTCGCCCGCGTTTTCGTATCGCTCGAGCGTCGCGACCCAGGCGTCGCGCTTCGGCCCGTCGGCGCGGGCGTTGCCGAGGAGCGTCGCCTTGCCCGCCGTCACGCTCAGCGTGTCGATTGCCTTCAGGCCCTTCGCGTCGAGGGCAAGCGCCAGCTTGGCGGTGCCGGCCACGCCGGGCGCCTTGGTCCATCCCAAAGCCGGGAGCTTGATCGCGGTGCCGGCGATGCCGAGATCGATCTCCATCCGGCCGTTGTCGTCGCGCTGCTGGGTGAATTCGACCTTCGCATCGGCCGGGCCCGACAGGAAGCGGAAGTCGGGCAGGCCGAAGCCCGGCGTCCGCATGTCCGGAATTCGGCCGGTGAAGACCAGATTCCGGCGCTCTTTCGCATTCGCCGCGAATTGCTCCCGCCAGTCGACCTTCGCCGGCACGCCCGAGACCACCACCGACCCCGCCGCCGTCAGCCCGGCATTGTTGACCCTCACCGACAGCGTGCCGTCGCTCACCGTGAGGCCGAGCGGCGCCGGCGCGATCGCGAGCTTGCGCAGGCTGCCTGTCGCGTCCACCTGCACCATCTCGGCTTTGAGGTCCTTGCGCAGCGGGAAATGGAACTTGCCGCGCACCTCGGCGTCGCCCGAGACCGCCGACGGCGCGACGGCGTAAGCCGCGAGGAAGCCGAGGGGCTGCTCGTCGAGAACCTCGGCGACGGTGCGCGCCGGCCCGCGCAGGGAGACGTCGATCGCGATCTTCTCTATGTCGGTGTCCAGGTCGAACATGTTGATCACCGCGCGGTCGACCTTGAGGTCGCGCAGGTGGCCTTCCTTCACCAGGAGGTCGAAATGCCCCCGGTCGAAGGTCGCCGTCCCGCCAACCCCGGTGAATTTCGACATCGGCGTCAGGTAATCGACCGACAGGCCCCGATAGCGCAAGGTTCCGCCGATATCCTCGACCTTGGCCCGGGTCGGATTGTCGACCGGAACGCGCGCCGCGATCGTAAAGTCGCCGCCGTCGACCATGCCGTCCGCGATATTCGTGACCACCCAGCGCCGCGCCGGCGGACTGACTTCCAGTGGCCAGTAGTTGTCGAGCGCCGACATGGGCATGGCCGCCACCGTCCCCTTGGCGCGGAACTCGTAGGCGTCCCCGTCACGGTTGGCCACGCCGGTCGCCTGCAGGCGCGGCCCGCCGAAATCGAAGGTCAGGTTCTTGATATCGATCGCCGCGCCGTCATCGCTGAACGTCGCGTCGAGGCGCGTCCCCGCCACTTTGACCGGGCGCGGCAGAATGCCGGGAAGCTCGATCCGTCCGGCGCCGCCGGTGAGATCGAGCCGGGTCAGCTTGAATTCCTGGGCCGACGCCGCGTTGCCCTCGATCTCCCCGCTGATCGGCACGTCGACCCCGGCGAGCGACGCGAGCGCCGGCGTCGCGCGCGCCAGGCTGCCGACGCGAACGCCGTCCAGCCGCGCCATCACGTGGACGTGGTCGCCCGCTGGCGGATACTGGAGCCCGATCAGCGCCCGGCCCGCCGCGCTCACGAGCTGGAGACGCAGCCCGAGCAGGCGCCAATCCGCTGCGATGTCGAAATTCGCACTGCCGGAAAACGGCATGCGGACGCCGGCAAGCTGGCTCAGCTGCGGCACCGCGCGGGCGATCATGGTCGGCTCGAGCCGCTTGAACTCCGTCCGTCCGCCGATCCGGCCGCTCTTCCGGTCCTGCAGGACCGAGGCCGCGAGCTGCGCCCGGTCGCCGCCGTTTTCCACGACGAGGTTGAAGCGGGTCTCGATCAGCGCCGGACCGAAGACCGTGATCATGTCGGCGGCCGGCATGGTCCAGATCTGCTCGTTCAACTCGTCGACATAACGCATCTTGGCGGACAGCACGGAGAGGCGCCGGAGATACTGGAACGGGGCGCGCCGCTCGCGGATCGAGCGCAGCACGTTCGAGGCGACATCGGCGAAGGACTCCCCGGCAGACGGCGCGTCTTTGCTCTCCACCGGCGTGGAGATGTCGAACCGGCCGTCGCGATGCCGGGCGAGCACGGCGCGCAGCCCGAAGACGTCGAGCCGCGAGACCGCGAGGTCGCCGTGCAGCAGGCCCTTCAGGGACAGGCCGATCGAGACTTCGGGCAACAGCGCCACGATCTTGCCGTCCGAGCCGAAGATGCGCACGTTGACGCCGCGCAGATCGAACACCCGATGCCAGCCGCCCCAGACCAGCGTCGTGTCGTCCACCTGCACGGCAAAGGGCATGTCCCGCGCCGCCAGGCTGCTTTCGATCACCGGCGTCAGAAAATTGAGCGATACCGGCCCCTTGGAAAGGCGCCAGACGGCGAGACTTACGAGAATTGCGAGGCCGACCGCCAGCGTGACGAAGAATTGCGCGACCCGAACGACAATTCTGTGCACGATTCCCCCGACCCTCGCCGATCTAATACGCTACTATACTGCTATTCGCCCATTTTCCCAGGAATTTGGCGCTGTGGGATCCGAGGGAATGAGCGTTATTAATCAAGAGTTTCTGCCCAAACCGGCCGACCCGGAGCGGGCCGAGGTCGGCATCGCCCGCTGGACCGAGCTGGCGGCCAAGACGGCCGGCGGCGACCGGCTGCGGCAGGTCGCCGAGGACCCGACGGGCCACGCCGCCCTGTCGGCCCTGTTCGGCAACAGCCCCTTTCTCAGCGAGCTGCTGCTCCGCCACCCGGACGTCGCCGCGGAAGCGATCTTCGCCGGCCCCGACGCGGTCTACCCAAAGGTCATCGAGGCGGTGACCGCCGGCGGCGCCGAGGAGCGCGCGCATGACCGGCTGATGGCGTTGCTGCGCGACGGCAAGGGCAAGATCGCGCTCCTCGTCGCGCTCGCCGATATCGCCGGCCTCTGGCCGCTGGAAACGGTGACGCGCACGCTCAGCGACTTCGCCGACCTGTCCCTGCAGCTCACCATCCGCTGCCTGCTGCGCCAGTTCGCCGCGAACGGCGTGTTCGGGATCCCGGCGGGCGACGCGCCCGAGCGCGACGCCGGGCTGGTCGTGCTGGCGATGGGCAAGCTGGGCGGCCAGGAGCTGAATTATTCCAGCGATATCGACCTCATGGTGCTGTATGAGCGGGGCAAGCTTCCCTGCGCCGACCCCGAAGGGCTGCCGCAACAGCTGGTCCGCCTGGTGCGCCAGATGATGCGGGTGATGGATGAACGCACGGCGGACGGCTATGTGTTCCGCACCGATCTCCGGCTTCGCCCGGATCCGGGCGCCACGCCGCTGGCGATTCCGATCGCGGCGGCCGAATCCTATTACGAGAGCGTCGGCCAGAACTGGGAGCGCGCGGCGATGATCCGCGCCCGGCCGGCCGCCGGCGATATCGGGCTCGGCGAGGCTTTCCTCGACCATCTCAGGCCCTTCATCTGGCGCAAGCATCTCGACTTCGCGGCGATTCAGGACATCCATTCGATCAAGCGCCAGATCACGGCCTATCGCGGCGGCGCGGCGATCGCCGTCAACGGCCACGACATCAAGCTCGGGCGCGGCGGCATCCGGGAGATCGAGTTCTTTGCCCAGACCCAGCAGCTCATCTGGGGCGGACGCTATCCCGTGCTGCGCACGCGCCAGGTGATCGAGACGCTGCACGGTCTCGCCGATCTCGGCCGGATCGAGCACAGCACCGCCGAAGACCTGACCCGGGCCTACCGCTATCTCCGCCGCCTCGAGCACCGGCTGCAGATGGTCAACGACCATCAGACGCATGCGTTGCCGAAGACCGACGCGCAGGTCGAGCATATCGCCGTCTTCATGGGCTATCCGGACGGCGACGCCTTCCGCGAGGATCTGCTGGCGTATCTCAGCCTCGTCGAATCCCATTACGCCCAGCTTTTCGAGGAGGAGCCGAGCCTCGGCGGGAAAGGCACCCTCGTCTTCACCGGCGCCGAGAACCACCCGGAAACGGTGGAGACCCTGGAAAAGATGGGCTTCAGCGACGGCGGCTCGGTCTCGACGATGATCCGGCGCTGGCATCACGGGCGCTACCGGGCGACGCGCAGCGTCCGCGCCCGCGAGCTTCTGACCGAGCTGATGCCCCGCCTGCTGCAGGCCTTCGCCGAGCGGACCAATCCGGGCGCCGCCCTCGCCCGTTTCGACGCCTTTCTGGCGGCGCTGCCGTCGGGCGTGCAGCTGTTCTCCCTGTTCTATTCCAACCCGATCCTGCTCGACCTCGTCGCCGAGATCATGGGCGACGCGCCGACGCTCGCCGACTGGCTCAGCCGCAACCCGCACCTGCTCGACAATGTGCTGTCGAGCGATTTCTACGCACCGCTCGACGACCCCGAAGCGCTGCGCGCCGATCTGGATTTCCGGCTGCGCGAGGCGCGCGACTACCAGGACGTGCTCGAGATCACGCGGCGCTGGGCGAATGACGGCAAGTTCCAGGTGGGCGTACAGCTTCTCCGCGGCATCGCCGACGGCCATGCCACCGGGCCCGTGCTCTCGGACGTGGCGGAAACGGTCATCCGGGCGCTCTGGCCGCATGTCGAGTCGGAGTTCGCGGGGCCCGGCGGCGGTCACGGCCGCATGCCGGGCGGCGAGCTCGCGGTGATCGCGCTCGGCAAGCTCGGCGGGCGCGAGCTCCTGCCGCAGTCGGATCTCGATCTCGTCTTCGTCTACGACGTGCCGGAAGACGCCGATCAGTCCGACGGTGAAAAACCCTTGTCCTCAAGCGTCTATTACATGCGGCTGAGCCAGCGCATCGTCGGTGCGATCGAGGCGCTGACCGGCGAAGGGCGGCTGTACGACGTCGACGTGCGCCTGCGCCCGGCCGGCCGCAAGGGGCCGAGCGCGAGCCGGCTCGACGGCTATATCCGCTATTACGCGGATTCCGCCTGGACCTGGGAACATATGGCGCTGACGCGGGCGCGCCCGATCGCCGGCTCGCCGGACCTGATGGAGCGCCTCGACGGCATCCTGCGCGACATCCTGACCCGGCCGCGCGACCCCGACCGCCTGCTCGTCGACGTCGCCGACATGCGCGCGCGGATGGCCCGGGAATTCCGCGGCACGTCGCGCTGGGACATCAAGTATCGCCGCGGCGCGCTGGTGGACGCGGAGTTCATCACCCAGTATCTGCAGCTTCGCCATGCGCACGCGCATCCGGAGGTCCTGTCGCCGAATGCCGTGACCGCGCTCGGCCGTCTGGCCGACGCCGGCCTCCTCGACAGGGCGACGGCTGACGACCTCATTGACGCGCTCGCGCTATGGCATCGCATTCAGGCGGTCATGCGGGTCACGACCAGTGACGCGCTGGACGACGAAACCCGCCCCGAAGGCCCTCGCACCGTGGTCGTGCATGCCGCGGGCGCCGAGAGCTTCGCCGCGCTGACCGCAAGGATGGACGAGACGGCGGCGCGCGTGCATGCTCACTTCACCGAGCTGATCGATGCGCCCGCCGACCGCGTCCGCCCCGGACTCGCGGAAAAGGACGCCCAGCAGGCCGACTGCTAGCGCAAAAGGCTTAGCCGCGACGCACGCCGCATCATCGTCTCGACGAAGGATTGCTTTCATCACAATCAAAGGGAGAATCGACAGCATGAGCGTGGACGTCGGAGATAAGGCGCCGAATTTCAAGATGCCGACGGATGACGGCGGCGAGGTGTCCCTGCAATCGCTGAAGGGACGCAACGTCGTGCTCTATTTCTACCCCAAGGACGACACCCCGGGATGCACCAAGGAGGCCTGCGGCTTCCAGGAGGCGCTGCCGGATTTCTCCAAGATCGATGCCGCGATTGTCGGCGTCTCGAAGGACAGCATCGCGCGGCACCAGAAATTCAAGAACAAATACGGGCTCAAATTCACCCTGGGCTCGGACGAGGACGGCAGCGTCTGCGAAAGCTATGGCGTGTGGAAGGAAAAGAAGAACTACGGCCGGACCTACATGGGGATCGAGCGGTCGACCTTCCTCATCGACGCCAAGGGCGTGATCCGCAACGTCTGGCGCAAGGTCAGCATCAACGGTCATGTGGACGAGGTACTGGAAGCGGCAAAGGCGCTCTGACGGCAGCGCCGCAACGCGGGCCGCGCCGACGCGATGGCTGGGCGTCTTCGCGTTCTTGGCGCTGTTCGCCCTGCCGCCGGCCGCTTTTGCGGAGGAGAGCGGCATTCCGGTCGACCTCGAGCTCGTCATCGCCGTCGATGTCTCCGGCAGCATCGACCCCCAGGAGGCGCGCCTGCAGCGCAACGGCTATGTCGATGCCTTCAAGGACGCGAAGGTGATCCGCGCCATCAAGGACGGCATGCTCGGCAAGATCGCCGTCACCTATGTCGAATGGGCCGGGGCGACCTTCACCAACACCGTCATCGGCTGGACGCTGATCGACGGCGACACGAGCGCGCACGCCTTCGCCGAGCGGCTGGCCAAGGAGCCCATCGAGACCGAGCTCTGGACCTCGATCAGCCACGCCATCGACTATGCCGTTCCGCTTTTCAAGGACAACGGCTACGCCGGGATACGCAGGGTGATCGACATCTCCGGCGACGGGGCGAACAACCAGGGCGGGCTGGTGACGATCCACCGCGACAGCGCGGTCGCCGCCGGCATCACGATCAACGGCCTTCCCATCGTCAACCACCGCGCCAGCCCCTGGGGCTGGCCGCAGCTGCCCGACCTCGATCTCTACTACGCCGCCTGCGTGATCGGCGGCAGCGGCGCGTTCTACGTCGTCGCCAACACCTTCGCCGACTTCGCGCGCGCCGTGCGCCAGAAGCTGCTGCTCGAGGTCGCGAACCGGGTCCCCGGCGACGGCCCGGAACGGATTTTCAAGGTCGCCGCCAGCACGCCCGCGCGCAAGGCGCCACCCTGCGATGCGGGCGAGAACCGGGTGCAATGGCTGCTCGACAAGTGACCGCACCGCCGGACGAGCGCCCGTCCGCCGCAGCAACCGGCCTCCGGTCGCTCTCCGCCGCTGCCTGCGCGGTGCTGCGCACGGCCGATCCTGCGGATAAGGCCGCGCTGTCGGAGACCTTCGCCCAAGCCTGGCGAAGCGGGTCGATCGGCGCGATCGGCGACGCGGCGCCGCCCGCGCGGCCCGCCCGCCCCGAGCGTCCGCAACTGCTGGCGCCGCGTTACGTGAAGCGCCGCCGGGTCTCGCCGCATCCGGCCGGCCGCATCGCGCTGCTGCATGCGCTGGCGCATATCGAGCTCAACGCGATCGACCTCGCCTGGGACATCATCGCCCGCTTCCGCGCCGTGCCGGGCCTGCCGCGGGCGTTCTTCGACGACTGGGTCGGCGTCGCCGCGGAGGAAGCGAAGCATTTCAGCCTGCTGAGCGCGCGCCTCGGCGCGCTCGGCGCGGCCTATGGCGATCTTCCGGCGCATGACGGGCTCTGGCAGGCGGCGGAGACGACGGCGCATGACCTCGCCGCGCGCCTCGCCATCGTGCCGCTGGTGCTGGAGGCGCGCGGCCTCGACGTCACGCCCGACATGATCCTGCGCTTGGACAAGGCCGGCGACCGGGAAAGTGCCGCCATCCTGCAGATCATCCATGACGAGGAGATCGGCCATGTCGCCGCCGGGCGCCGCTGGTTCGAGCATTGCTGCCGCGCCGCCGGCCGCGATCCGGTCACCGCCTATCATGCGCTGGTGCGTCAGTATTTCCGCGGCCTCGTCAAGCCGCCCTTCAACCACGAAAGCCGCGCCCGCGCCGGTCTGACCGAGGCTTATTACGAGCCGCTGGCGGCGAGCGACGGACAGGGAAGTTGACCCCCCACCTAAATCCTCCCCCGCTAGGGGGGAGGACTTTGTTATTGCGACACCATGATGTCCCCTCCCCCCTTGTGGGGGAGGGTTAGGGTGGGGGTAAAAAATAAATCGCTACCCGGCCGTCTCGCCACTTCCCTCGCCGCTGCCGCCGACGCGCGCGGCGAGCGCCGCTTCGAGGAACGGGTCGAGATCGCCGTTGAGCACGCCCTCGGCGTTGCCGCTCTCCGTGCCCGTCCGCAGGTCCTTGACCATCTTGTAGGGGTGCAGGACGTAGGAGCGGATCTGGTGGCCCCAGCCGATGTCGGTCTTGGCGGCATGCTCGGCCGCGGCCTGTTCCTCGCGCCGCTGCAGCTCCATCTCGTAGAGCCGCGCCTTCAGCATGGTCATCGCCTGGGCGCGGTTGCGGTGCTGCGAGCGGTCGTTCTGGCACTGCACGACGATGCCGGTCGGGATATGGGTGATGCGGACCGCGCTGTCGGTCCGGTTCACGTGCTGGCCGCCCGCGCCGGACGCGCGGTAGGTATCGACGCGAAGATCGCTGTCCAGCACCTCGATCTCGATCGTGTCGTCGATCACCGGATAGACGCCGACCGAGGCGAAGCTGGTATGGCGGCGCGCCGCCGCGTCATAGGGCGAGATGCGCACGAGTCGGTGCACGCCGCTTTCGGTCTTGAGCCAGCCATAGGCGTTGTCGCCGCTCACCTTGATCGTGGCCGATTTGAGCCCGGCCTCTTCGCCCGGCGATTCTTCGATGTACTCGACTTTGTAGCCGTGCTGGTCGGCCCAGCGCGTGTACATGCGGAGCAGCATCTCGGCCCAATCCTGGGATTCGGTGCCGCCGGCGCCGGGGTGGGGGTGGGCGGCGGGGGGGGTGGGGGGGGGGGGGGGGGGGGGGGGGCGGGGGGGGGGGGGGGGGGGG
>CAZPFL010000080.1:0-20224 GCA_964585785.1 uncultured Rhodospirillaceae bacterium | reverse complement strand
GCTGGTCGACCAGCACCTGGCCGCCGGTACGCGGAATGCCGCCTGCGCTCATGGACTTTCTCCCAGGGGTATAAATTTTGTGCGCCGTCTTTGACTGACTTTTCTCTTATAAGCGGCGGCCGGGCCGGTTGTACAGCAGCCTACCCCCCACCCCAACCCTCCCCCGCAAGGGGGGAGGGAGTCTTTTAAGAGTCCTCCCCGCTCAGGGGATGGGCTTGAAGGCGAATGGCGAAATCAAAGTCCTCCCCCCTTGCGGGGGAGGATTTAGGTGGGGGGGTCAAACGGAACTCAGACGCTCAATTTGCCGTCGCGCCGGGCTCGTCGTCCCAGACCTTTTCCGGCACGGGCAGGCCTTCGAGGTCCTCCTTGGTCAGCGGCCGGTCCGGCGCGATGCCGAACTGCTCGAGCAGCATCGCCGTCTGGCGGACATGCTGCGCGGCGTGCCAGGTGGTGCGCTCCAGCACCTCGAGGATCGGCTGGTCGCCGTAATAGGTCGGCACGCGCTGGTCGCCGGTCACGTCCTCGACCGCGAGCCACCATTTGCGCAGGCGATCGCGCACGTCTTGGCCGTAGGCCACGATCTGCGCCGTGGTCTGCATGCTCGCGGGCGGCTTCTCGGAGTATTTCTGGTAGGTCAGCGGGTCGCCCTCGGTCACCTCGATGAAGGCCTCCGGGATGCGGAAGATGTGGTGGCCGAGCACGCGGAACGGCCGGTCGCGGTTGGGCAGGCTCTCGCTTAGCCGCGCGTCCGGGAACTGCAGCCAGAGCCGCTCGGCCGCCGCCATCACGATCTCCAGCTTGTCGACCAGCTCGGGCATGCTGAGCTGCGGGCCGACCGCGACGTCGAGGCCGAGGAAGTCCACCACGTCGGTGAGCGACTGGGCGTAGGTGAATTTATCGCCCTTGGAGACCACGGGCACCGAATGCGCGCCGAGCGCGCGCAGCAGATCCATGCCCGCCGGGTTGCCCTCGACGTTCACGGATTCATGCGGAATTTTTTGGGACGAAAGAAACTCTTTCGTGCGCAGGCAGCTGGTTCACCCGGGGCGCCAGAAGACCCGGATCGTTTCGGCGTTCATGAAGGGCCTCGCTTCGGTTCGACCGGGCCAGTATAGCGGGCAAACCCGGCGCGGCAAAAGCGAGCCTGCGGACCCGCAGATCAAGTCCGCGTGAGACGGGCTTCTCTTCACCGGCGGGCCTTCCGCGGGTGGCCGGATCAAGTCCGGCCACGACCGCAAGAATTTCGTTTCGAAACAAAAGCGTCATGCGCGTACTTGATACACGCATCCACGACTCTTCGTTCTCGTCATCCTTGATCCGCTTAACCGTGCCCCGCCGTCCGGCAAGATGCGTTCTTCTCGCCGCCGCGGGACGAAAGTTAATGACAAATCCCGCGGAAAGAACGCAGGAAAAAATGCCTCCAAATCGAGTATTCCTTAATTATATCCAAGTAATCATTTCGGCTTATAGGAACACCGCACGCCTTCGCGGGAGAATGGGCCGGATATCGGGGACAGGGGAATCGGGAGCGCCAATCCGACGGGAGAGTCGCAATGCCTGTATTCACATCGCCTGACTTCGACAATCACGAGCGGGTCGTCTTCGGAACCGACCCGGACAGTGGCCTCAAGGCCATCATCGCGATCCACAACAGCAATCTCGGCCCGGCGCTGGGCGGCTGCCGCATGTGGCCCTACGCCGGCGACGAGGACGCCATCCGCGACGTGCTGCGCCTCTCGCGCGGCATGACCTACAAGGCGGCGCTCGCCGGCCTGCCCTACGGCGGCGGCAAGTCCGTCATCATCGGCAACCCCAAGACCCAGAAGAGCGAGGCGCTGCTGCGCGCCATGGGCCGCTTCGTCGACTCGCTCGGCGGGCGCTACCACACGGCCGAGGATGTCGGCACCACGGTCGGCGACATGGACGTGCTGCGCAAGGAGACCGCCTATGCGCACGGCTTCTCCGCGTCGAGCGGCGACCCCTCGCCCGCCACCGCCTACGGCGTCTTCATGGGCCTCAAGGCGGCCGTCGGCTTCCGGCGCGGGCGTGACGACCTGCGCGGCCTGACCGTGGCGGTCCAGGGGCTCGGCCATGTCGGCATGCGCCTCGCCGGCTACCTCACCGAAGCCGGCGCCAAGCTGGTCGTCGCCGACATCGACGAGAGCACCGTCCGCGCCGCGGTGCGCGACTTCGGCGCGACGGTCGTCTCCCCCGACGCCATCCACCGGGCCGAGGCGGACGTCTTCGCGCCCTGCGCGCTCGGCGCGATCCTCAACGACAGGACGATCCCCGAACTCGGCGCGGAAATCGTCGCCGGCGCGGCCAACAACCAGCTCGCCGAGCCGCGCCACGGCAAGGCGCTGAAGGCGCGCGGCGTGCTCTACGCGCCCGACTACCTGGTCAACGCGGGCGGGCTGATCGACATCTATGTCGGCGAGTCCGGCGGCGGCGAGCAGGCGGTGCTGGCGCGCACCGGGCATATCTACGACACCGCACGCACCGTCTTCGAGCGCGCGGCGGCCGAGGACGCGCCGACCGACGTCATCGCCGACCGCATGGCCGAGGAGCGCTTCCGCGGTAAGGAGAAGCACCGCGCCGCCGCTTGATGTATCACGTCATATAATGGGCCGCGTGGGGCACGCATGGTGCGTCCTTCGACATGCTCAGGATGAGGCTTCTTTCTCAATGCCACGAAGACTGTCCCTCATCCTGAGCCCTTCTATGGACGCACGGCGGTCGTGCAACGCACGTAAACGCAACGGCCTTCCCGTAAACGGCCTTGGGGAAACGCGATGACCGACAACCCGCAGCCGCCGGATCTCAACACGATGCCGCGCTTCGCCGGCATCGCCACCTTCATGCGGCTGCCGGTCGAGACGGACTTCAGCAAGATCGACATCGCGATGGCGGGCGTGCCCTGGGACGGCGGCACGACCAACCGCGCCGGCGCGCGCCACGGCCCGCGGGAGATCCGCAACATGTCGAGCCTGATCCGCCGCGTGAACCATGCGAGCGGCATCGCGCCCTTCGAGCTCTGCCGGGTCGCCGACGTGGGCGACGCGCCGGTCAACCCGATCAATGTCATGGATTCGATGGCGCGCATCCAGGGCTTCTACGACCGCATTGCCGCCGCTGGCGCGGCGCCGTTGAGCGCCGGCGGCGACCACCTCTCGACCCTGCCGATCCTCCGCGCGATCGCGGCGAAGCGGCCCGTCGGCATGGTGCATTTCGACGCGCACAGCGACACGACCGACAGCTATTTCGGCGGCGAGCGCTACACCCATGGCACGCCCTTCCGCCGCGCGGTCGAGGAAGGTCTGCTCGACCCCAGGCGCGTGGTGCAAATCGGCATCCGCGGCGCGCTCTACGACGCGCACGACCTCGACTTCGCGCGCGAGGCCGGGATGCGCATCATCACCATCGAGGAATTCTACGGCCTGGGCCTGGAGGCCGTGATCGCCGAGGCGCGCCGCGTCGCCGGCGACGGCCCGACCTATGTCAGCTTCGACGTGGACGGCCTCGACCCGGTCTACGCGCCGGGCACCGGCACGCCCGAGATCGGCGGCTTCACGACGCACGAAGCGCAACGCATGATCCGCGGCCTTCTAGGCCTCGACCTGATCGGCGGCGACGTGGTCGAAGTCGCCCCTCCCTTCGACCCCAGCGGCAACACCGCGATCGTCGGCGCGACGATGATGTTCGAGATCTTGTGCGTGCTGGCGGAGGCGCGGGTAAGGCGGCGCGCCTAAATCCCGATATACCGCGCGGTGACCTCGGGGTTGGCGTCGAGGTCGGCCGGGGTTCCCTCGAAGACGATGTGGCCGTTGTTGAGCACGTAGAGCCGGGTCGCGAGGCGCAGCGCGGCGCGCAGGTTCTGCTCGACGATGATCACCGTCGGTCCCTCCGCGACCAGCCGCTGGCACAGCTCGAGCAGATCCCGGACGATGATCGACGCCAGCCCCTCGAAGGGCTCGTCGAGCAGGATGACGCGCGGGTTGCGGATCAGCGCGCGGGCGATCGCCAGCATCTGCTGCTCGCCGCCCGAGAGCACGCCGCCGCGCGACTCGCGCCGCTCCTCGAGCCGCGGAAACATGTCGTAGATGCGCCGGATCGGCCAGGGCTCCGGCGCGGAGAGCGCCGCCAGCTTCAAATTCTCCGCCACGGTGAGCGCGCCGAAGACCCGCCGCTCGTCCGGCACGAGCTGCAGCCCGCGGCGGGCGATCTCGTAGGTCGGCAGATCGTGGATCGGCGCGCCCGCCAGCCGGATCGTGCCGGAGCGCGGATGCAGCACGCCGGCGAGCGTCTTGAGCGTCGTCGACTTGCCCGCGCCGTTGCGCCCGAGCAGGGCGACGACCTCCTTCTCCCGCACTTCCATCGAGACGTCGAACAGGATGTGGGAATCGCCGTAGTAGCTGTTGACCTTGTCCAGCTCGATCATGTTCGTCACAGGTCGGTCCCCCCGAGATAGGCTTCCTGCACCAGCGGGTTCTTCTGGATCGCCTCGAGATCGCCCTCGGCGAGGCAGGTGCCTTCGTGCAGCACCATGATGCGCTCGGCCAGCTCGAAGACCGCGTCCATGTCGTGCTCGACCAGGACGATCGTGCGGCCCTTGCGGAGGTCGCGGATGAGATGCTTGATGTCCTCGCGCTCGCTCGGGCTCAAGCCCGCCAGCGGCTCGTCGAGCAGCAGCACCGACGGCCGCAGCGTCAGGGCCAGGCCCAGCTCGAGCCGCCGCTTCTCGCCATAGGCCAGCGTCTCCACCGGCAGGTCCGCGTGCTCGCGCAGCCCCAGCTCGTCGAGCAGCGCGTCGATTAGCCCTTCGACCGGCGCCATGCCGTCGGCGCGGCGAAAGATGTCGAAGCGGATGCCGCCGCGGTAGCGGCCGAGCGCGCCGATGCGCAGGTTCTGGCGGACCGTCAGGCGCGAGAAGAGCTGGTTGATCTGGAAGCTCTTGGCGATGCCGTGCTGGGCGGCCGTCGTCACGTCCGCGCCGGTGAGGTCGAGCCCGCAGACGCGGATGCGGCCGGAATCGGGATGCTCCTCGCCGGCGAGCAGGCGCAGGAAGGTGCTCTTGCCGGCGCCGTTCGGGCCGATGACGGCGTAGAGTGCGCCGGTCGGAACGGCGAAGGACACCCCGCCGACCGCCGCGATGCCGCCATAGGCCTTGCGCACGTCATCGGTCTCGAGCGCCACCTTGGTGTCGCAGGGCGCCGCTGCGGCGAGCGGCTGCAGATGGCGCGCGTGCCCGCCCCCATCCCCGCCCGGGCTGGCCGTCGCCGGCACGGACGGCGCGGCCTTCGGCGGCCACAGGCGCCGGCGCAGCAGCGCCCAGCCATGCGCGAGCTCGCCGCCCACGCCCTTGCGCAGCAGCGTGACCAGCAGCACGAAGGCCAAGCCGAGGATGAACTTCCACAGGTCGCCGATCACGGGGATCTGCTGCAGCAGGTCGCGGAGCGCGAGCCAGATCGCGGCGCCGATCGCCGGGCCGAGCAGCAGCTCCGCGCCGCCGATCACGGTCTGGATGACGAGCTGGCCCGAGGTCCCGAGGTCGAAGGCGCCCGGCGGCATGTAGCTTTGATAGATGCCGAGCAGCGCGCCCGCGAGGCCGGCGTAGCAGGCGGCGAGCACGAACACCGCGAGCTTGTAGCCGGCGATGCGGTGACCGAGCGCGGCGGTGCGCAGCGAATTCTGCTGGATCCCCGTCAGCACCGCGCCGACCGGCGACAGCACCACGAAGCGCGCGAGCAGGTAGCCGAGGAAGAACAGGCCGGCGACCAGCGCGTAGCTCTGCCATCCGCCGGCGAAGGAGAATGTAAAGCCGTCGAGCGTGAGGCTCGGCGCGGGAATGCCCGGCAGGCCGTTTTCCCCGCCGGTCCAGTTCGATAGCGGCGAATTCTCGAGGAAATAGGAAAGCTCGCCGAAGGCCAGCGTGATCATCGCGAAATAGATGCCGACCCGGCGCAAGGCGAGATAGCCGACGATGACGCTGAAGACGCCGGCGGCCAGCGTGCCGATCAGCATGGCGAGCCAGACATTGGACAGCGTGTTGCTGGTCAGGAGATAGCCCGCGACGAAGCCGCCCGTGCCGTAGAAGGCGGCTTGGCCGAAGGACAGCAGCCCCGCGCTGCCGAACAGCAGCGAGAAGCCGAGACCGAACACGCCCCAGATCAGCACGCGCGTCCACAGGTCGAGCGAGCCGAACAGCAAGGGCAGCAGGATCAGGCCGGCCAGGACGAGGATCTCGGGCAGCCAGCGTGCCGGGACGGCGGCGCGGAGACGCTGCATCATACCCGTCCATGCGCGCCGAACAGGCCGCGCGGCCGCAGGATCAGCACCAGCGTCATGGCCGCGTAAATCGCCGCCTGGGCGTAGGCCGGATCGAACATCGTGGTCAGGCTCAGCATCTCGCCGACGATCAGCCCGCCGACCACCGCGCCCGGAAAGGAGCCGAGCCCGCCGATCACCACGACGACGAAGCATTGCACCAGAAAGGGCTCACCCATATCGGGAATGTTCGCGGCGAGCGGCGCGTAGATGACGCCCGCGATGCCCGCCGCCATGGCGCCGAGCGCGAAAACGATGAGAAAGACGCGGCGCAGCCGAATGCCGAGCAGCCCCACCATCAGCGGGTCTTCGATGCCGGCGCGCACGATCAGCCCGACCGAGGTGCGGTAGAGCAGCAGATAGAAGACGATCAGGATCACCGCCACGATCGCCATCACTTCGACGCGATAGAGCGGATATAAGAAATAGTGGAAATTGACGATGCCCTTGCCCCAGTCCGGCAGCGGCACGCGCTGGCTCAAGCCGCCGAAGACGTAGCGCACGGCCTCGACGATCATGATGCCGAGGCCGAAGGTCACCAGGATCTGATCCTGCGGCGGCCGCTCGTAATAATGCCGGATCAGGACGCGCTCGATCAGCATGCCGAGCACGAGCAGCACCAGCGCGCCGGCGATCAGCGCCACGACGTAGGAGCCCGTATGGGCGAGCACCACATAGGCGGTGTAGGCGCCGACCATGAACATGGCGCCATGCGCGAAATTCAGCACGCCCAGCGTGCCGAGAATGATGGTCAGCCCGCTGCTGATCAGCGCCAGCAGGCTGCCGAAGGCGAGACCGTTGAAGGCTTGGGAGAGAAACTGGCCGAGCGAAGGCATGGCGGGATACTCAAAACAGGCGCAAGCGCGACCACCGCGCTTGCGCAATACATCACGAAAGGCTCCAGTCGATGGCGCAACCCTTGCGCCGTGCGGCGGCGGTCCGGTGATGAACGGCCGGACCGCCGCGCGACGACGTCTCGCCTACGCGCCGTAACCCGGCATATGACAACCCGTCGCCTTCAGCGGCGGCATGGTCTTCTCGCCCGGAACGAGCTCGACGATCTTGTAATAATCCTCTTTGCCCTTCATCTCGTCGGGCTTCTTGCCCACGACCACCGGCACCGGCCGCACCATCTGGTGATCGCCGGCGCGGTACCAGACCTTGCCGTAGATCGAGTCGACCTTGTGCCCGGACTCGAGCGCCTTGATCACGCTGATCGGATAGAAAGTTCCCGCGCGCGCGACCGCATCGGCCCACACCAGCATCTGCAGGTAGGCTTCGCTGGCGCCCCAGCGCGGCTTGTAGCCGTTGGCCTTCTCGAAATCCGCCACGAAATACTTGGCGAGCGGATAATGGTTCTCTTCCGTCCACCACCAGGCCTGCGTGCCGTAGACGCCGCCCATGACCTTCGCGCCGAGCTCCTTCGCCTGGAACTGGGAAATGTTCGGCACGACATAGGTCATCTTCTTCAGGATGTCGAACTGCTCGGCCTGCTTGGTCGAGGCGACCGCATCGGCGCCGAAGGCGATGTTGACGAAGACGTCGGCGCCGCTGTTGGCGATGTTGAGCAGGTAGGAGCTGAAGTCGGTGGTGCCGAGCGGTGCCAGCTGGTTGGTGGCGACCGTCCAGCCTTCCTTGCCGGTGAACGCCTTCATCGAGTCCAGCACGCTGTGGCCATAGGTGTAGTCCGGCGTCAGATAGGCGACCTTCTTGTTCTTGCCGAGCTTCTTGGCGAGCACCGGCGCCAGCGCCTTCGCCGCCATGTAGGCCGAGAGCTGCGAGCGGAAGCCGTAGCGCTGGCAATCCTTGCCCGTGGTGTCGTTCGAGCCGCTGTTGCCGACCATGAAGATGACCTTCTCGCGCTGGCCGAGCTTCTCGAGCGCGATCGAGACGGCGCTGCTGACGCCGCCGAGCAGCATGATCGCCTTGTCGTCGCGGATGAAACGCGTCGCCGCCTGGATGGCGGGGTTGGGCTTGGTCTCGCTGTCGGCGACGCCCGTCTTGATCTTCTTGCCGAGCAGGCCCTTGTGGGATTTCAGCGACGGGATGTGCTCGGTGACCGCGCTGCCCTCATTGATATGCTTCACCGCAAGCTCGAAGCCGAGCTGCATGTCCTTGCCCGAGCTCGAATAGGGGCCGGTCAGCGGCATCACGCCGCCGACGAAGATGCTGTCGCTCTTGACGCCGGCGGGAAAGGTGCCGAGCGGGCTGTGCTTTGTCGCCGCCCGCGCTATTCCGCTCTTGAGAAGAACCCCGGCCGCGGTCGCACCGAGGCCGACCTGGAATAATTGCCGCCGGCTAAAGGTGGCATACGATAGTAGATGTGGTTTGCGTTGATCGTTGCGCATGACGCTCCTCCACAGCACGGAATCGCATCTTCAGCCTCTTGCAACAGGTCGAGGCGTGCGCCGCGCCGTTCTTAAGGTACTCTCCCAATACCTTCGGAACGCCACCGGCCTCCTTTTCGTTCAATCCTGCCGGCCGGTCAAGACCGGGAAACGACTTTTCGTTGTGTCTGACCGTATAAATACGCCGATCGGTCGTTGGCGGTGCGGCGGGAAGCGCCTCGGCCGCCGCTCTCTTTAAAAACGCAACAATTCGGTTGCCTTTTACGCCACCCCGTTCTATAAGATCAGGCAACCAGGAGGTTGCCTATGAGCGATCGTATCGAGAAGAGTATCGAATTGAAGGCGCCGGTCTCGCGCGTGTGGCGTGCGCTGACCGATTACCGCGAGTTCGGGACGTGGTTCGGCGTCACGCTGGAAGGCCCCTTCGCGCCGGGCAAGGTCGCGGGCGGGCGGATCAACCATCCGGAATGCGGACAGCTCCGGTTCGAGTGCACCGTGCAGAAGATGGAGCCGGAGCGGCTGTTCTCCTTCACCTGGCACCCCTACGCCAAGGATCCCAAATACGACTATTCCAAGGAGCTGCAGACGCTGGTCGAGTTCACGCTCGAGAAGACCGCGACGGGCACCCTGCTCCGCGTCGTCGAGTCCGGCTTCGACAAGATCCCGCCGGGCCGCCGTCCGGAGGCCTTCCGCATGAACGACCGGGGCTGGAGCATTCAGATGGAGAACATCGCGAAGCATGTCGGCCATGGCCGCTAGGGGAAGCGCCGCGCTGAAGACGCGCGCTTCGCTGTTCGCCGCGCTCGGCGACGAAACCCGGCTCTCCGTGCTGGCCAAGCTGAGCGACGGCGCGCCGCAATCGATCGCGCGGCTGACCGACGGCACGCATGTGTCGCGCCAGGCGGTGACCAAGCACCTCCGCGTGCTGGAGAATGCCGGCGTCGTTCGCAGCGTCCGCGCCGGGCGGGAGACGCGATTCGAGATCGTACCCAAGTCGATCGACCAGGCGCGCGATTGGCTCGACGACATCTCCCGGCAATGGGACGACGCGCTGGCGCGGCTCAAATCCTTCGTCGAGGACTAAGGCGGCTGGGGTGGATTGGCGCCGACGGTGTTCGGCAGCCGGGCGAAGCATACAACGCGCGAAACGCAGGGCACTATGGACTCCCCGGACAAGCCGGGGAGTGACGATTTATGTTTAGGTCCACATACTTACCGTCATGCCGCGGCTTGTCCGTGGCATCCACGAGCGCAACCTGACGCCCCCTCGCCTCTCAGATCACCTCCCGCGCGCGGAGCTTCTTCACCTCCTCGGGCGAGTAGCCGAGCCAAGCGCCGTAGATCGACTCATTGTCGGCGCCGAGCAACGGCGACGGCTTCACCGGCACGAAGCTCTCGGACATCTTGAGCGGCGACGCCGTGACGATCACCTCGCCGCGGACCGGGTGGTCGATCTTGGTCATGATGCCGCGCTTGTGCAGGTCGGGGTCGTGCATCAGCTCGAGCGTGTTCATCACCGCGCCGCACGGCACGCCCGCCCCGGCGATCGCTTCCATCACCTCCCGCTTCGGGCGCTGCGAGGTCCAGGCGGTAATCGCCTCGTCCACGATATCGCGGTGTTCGGAGCGCAGCCCGCCGTCCTTGAGCCGAGGATCGTCCAGCAGGTCCTCGCGGCCGATCACGCGCACGAGCCGGCGCCAGTGCTCCTCGTTGCCGCGCGACGCGAAGATGTAGCAATAGTCTTCGAGTCCGCCGCCCTTGCAGGCGTAGAGCCCGCCCGGCGAGGTGCCGATGATGGAATTGCCGGGCCGCGGCAGCACGCCTTCCTTGCGCTGCGCCTGCCGGCTCATCGGCGTGCGGCAATAGTTCAGCATCGCGTCGCGCATGGCGATCTGGATGTGCTGGCCGCGCCCGGTGGTGACGCGTTGGAACAGCGCGGCGAGGATGCCCATGCAGCAGAGCATGCCGGTGCCGGTGTCGCCGATGGTGGGGCCCGGCTTGATCGGCGGCTCGTCGGGCTTGCCGTTCACGCCCATCGTGCCGCCCATCGCCTGGGCGATCATGTCGAAGGCGAGATACTTCGCGTGCGGGCTGTCCGGCGCGAAGCCCTTGACCTGGGCGAAGATGACGCGCGGGTTGATCTCGCGCAGCCGCGGATAGTCGAAGCCGAGCCGCGCGAAGGTGCCGGGCGCCATGTTCTCGATGACCACGTCGACCTTCTCGATCAGCCGCTTCAACAGGTCCTTGCCCTCGTCGCTCTTGAGGTTGCAGGTGATGCTGCGCTTGTTGAGGTTGTAGTAGATGAAGTAATGCGCATCGGCGTCCGGCCTGTCGGAGAAGCCCCAGCGGCCGGGCTCGCCGCGCCGCGGCTCCTCCACCTTGACGACTTCCGCGCCCAGCCACGCCAGGGCCTCGGTGCAGGACGGCCCGGCCTCGAACTGGGTCAGGTCGAGAACCTTGATTCCATTCAGTGCGGGTGCGTTTTCCATCGGATGGCTGTCGTCCATTTTTGCGCTCTCACTGTTGATGGGTTGAGCGGGGACTGTCCCCTAGTTTCCTCAGCAGTCCTTGGCGACGCCGGGCGCCGTCGCGTCCAAGCCCGGGACTCGCGCCAACGGAGAACAGCTTAGCAGTTCCACCATCAAACGCGAAAATGTGCCGCGGTTTTGCCCGTAACGCCGGCGCTCACCGGCCTCACAAATGGCGGACCGGCTTCTCGCCCTGGATCTGCGTCCGGTGCATGACGCGCCGCTTCGCGTTGTCGAAGGCGTCGCGGCGGTGCATGACGCAGCGATTGTCCCAGAGCACGAGGTCGCCGGTGCGCCAGCTGTGATGCCAGGTGAACGCCTCCTGGGTCGTGTGCGCCCAGAGCTCGTCCAGCAAGGCCTCCGACTCCGCGACCGGCATCCCCTCGACATAGGCGTAGAGCCGGCGCCCGAGATAAAGCGCCTCGCGGCCCGTCTCGGGGTGCGTGTGAATCGCCGGATGCACGGCGCCCGGGCTCGTGCTCACGTCGGTCACCGGCCCGACGCCGAAACGCCGGTTGCCGGCGCTGTTGATCGTCGCGTCGTGCTTGATGCTGACGGTCTCGATGCGCCGGCGGAGATCATCGGGCAGCGTCTCGCACGCCGCGTAGCAGCTGAGGAAGCCCGTGTTGCCCCCGCTGGGCGGCACCTCGAGCGAATAGAGCGCGCTCGCCTTCGGCGGCACCGGGTTGTAGCTCATGTCGATATGCCAGACGGACTCGCCGGCCCCGAGCGCGCCGATCGGCCGGCCGTTCTCGACGACGTTGGAGATGATCAGGATCTCGGGATGATCGGGCACGCCGCGGCGGCCCTGCTCGTCCAGCGGCGCGAGATCGAGCGTGCCGAAGCGGCGGGAAAAGGCGATCTGATCGGCGTCCGTCAGCGATTGGTCGCGGAAGACCAGCACGAGGTGCTTGAGCCACGCCTCGTGAATGACGGCGAACTCGCGATCGCTGAAATTGGCGAGATCGACGCCGCGCACCTCCGCGCCGACATGGCGCGACATCGGAATGATTTCGATGTCGTCGCTCCGCCACGGCTGCGACGGCGGAAAGTCAAAGGCTGCTTCCGTTCTCATCGATCGTTTCCTCTCCTCATGCTGGGCCCGTCGCCCAGTCTAGCAAACACGCCGAACGCGCTGAAACGACGCCCGGCCGTCACCCGGCCGCCCGAACGCGGGCGCCCGCGCGCGCCGTCGCCTCGGCCATTGTCACCCGCTGCACGACGTCCTTGTCGAGCGTCGGACGATAGCCGGCCGGCAGCAGAATCGCGCCGTCGGCGAATTTGAGCGGGTCGGCGAACAGGCGATCCCGGAATTTGAGAAAGCCGTTCATCTCGCCCGCATTGTCGATCGCCAGGCGCGCGACACAGGCTTCCTGCCAGCAGGCGATCTCGGTCGCCGTGCCGTCGCCCAGCACGGGCGTCATGCCGTGGCGCCGGATGCGCTCGAGGCCATCGCGCAGCAGGTCCAGGCCGCCAAGCTTCTTCAGCTTGAGCTTGACGAAGCCGACCCCTTCGATGGCCGCCGCGCGGTCGATGTCGGCGGTTCCGTAGATCGATTCGTCGAGCATGACCGGAACGCGCGAGACCGCCGCCACCGCGGCGTTCCCGTCCCAATCGTCGTTGTCGCAGGGCTGCTCGAACAGCTCGATGCCCTCGGGATCGAGCGCGGCGCCGAAGGCGCAGCCCTGGTCGCGCGTATAGGAATGGTTGGCGTCGAGACGAAGCGTGGCGCGGCCCGCCGTTGCGTCCTGGATTTTCGCGAGCCGGCGCAGATCGGCATCGACCTCGAAGCCCACCTTGACCTTCAGCGTCCGGAAGCCCTCGGCGAGGATTTCCTCGATCTCATCGGGGATGGCGTCGAGCTCGAAGCTGTGCACCGGCTGCAGCAGCGGCACCCGGGTATCGCTCTCGGGCGCCAGGATGGGATTGCCCTCCAGCATCTCCAGCGCCGTGTACAGAACGCTCGCTGCCGACGGATCCGTCGCGATATGCGGCGCGAGCGCGGCCTTGGCCGCCGCCGGCGTAAGCCCCACCAGCTCTTCGCTCCACCGGGTCAGCAGCGACCACGCGCCTTCCGGCGTCTCGCTGGAATAGCCCGGCGTGATCTCGGCTTCGCCGAAGCCCGTGGCGCCGTCGCTGTCGACCACTTCCGCGACCAGCGGCTGGAACTCCGAAAAGGTCGTGAAGGAGACCTTGTACGGCCGGATGAGTTTCAGATCGAGGCGGCGAACCTCGATGCGCTCGATCGTCACTTGACCCTCCAATTTTGCCAAAACGAGCCCCCCCTGCATAATGGACCATCCAATCAAGCGCGCCAAAGCGCGTCAACCTGGGGACATGGGCCGAGGCAGCGCCCGCCACCCGGGACAACAACTGGGAGGGAAAAATGAAATCTGCAGAAGCGGTTACCCGCGCAGCGATTCGCGCCGCCGCCGTACTGGTCATCGGCGTTGCGGCGACGGCCTCCGCGGCCGCGGCCGGCCTGACGAAGCCGGGCGGCTATCCCGAGCGCGCGGTCAGCATCATCGTGCCCTACGGCGCCGGCGGCGGATCGGACCAGGTCGCGCGCGCCTGGGCGAAATCGATGCAGGAAGTAACCGGCGTCCCCTTCCAGGTCGAGGACAAGCCCGGCGGCGGCGGGCTCGCCGCGATGCCCGACTTCGTCTCGCGTCCGCAGGACGGCTACACGATCCTGCAGCAGACCGACGGCCTGATTTCCGCCGGCGCGGCCAATCAGGTCTCGTTCCAGGTGGGCAAGGACGTCATCCCGATCTGCTTCACCCAGGCGACCTTCAGCCAGATCTACATCCGTCCGGACGAGACCCGGTTCACGGATTGGAAATCCTTCGTCAAATACGCCAAGGCGCATCCCGGCAAGGTGACCGTGGCCAATATCGGCGTCCAGGGGTCGATGGAAGTGGTTCAGATGGCGGCGATCACCAAAGGGGCCGGCATCAAGGTCAAGGAAATCTCCTACGACAAGCCGACCGAGCGCTATGCGGCGCTGTTGGGCTCGCAGGTCGACGCCTTGTTCGAGCAGCCCGGCGACGTTCGCCAGTTCCTCCAGGCCAAGCAGATGAAGCCGATCCTGACCGTCCTCAAGGAGGCCCCCAAGGCCTTCGCGGCGGTGCCCTCTCTGAAGGAAGCCGGGCTGAACATTCCCGTGCTCATGCGCGTCCGGGGCTTCTGGGCGGACAAGAGGGTTCCGGCGGCGCGGCGCGAATACCTGCGCGAGGCCTGCAAAAAGGCGTTCAACACCAAGGACTACCAGGCCTTCAACAAGAAGAAATACATGGATCTCGCCCGCAGCTACTATGACGGCAAGGACGCCATCCAACTCGTCAACGACATGATGGATACCTATCGCAAGGCCGCGAAGTAGTCCCGTGGCGGAAGATTTACGGCGCATCAAGGGCCGATCGCAGCTCCGCCCGCTGGTGGAGCTCGCGATCTGGCTCACGCTCGTCATCGGCATGTGGGTCTACTCCTACCAGTTCGATCGCAAGCTGCAGAGCTACGCCTTCGGCCCGGTCGCCTGGCCGCGCGCGGTGCTGCTTTTCATCGCGCTCGCCGCGGTGATCGCCTTTGCCGCCGACTGGCGGCGCAATCAGGCCGCCGAGGTGAACCCGGCCGCGGACATCGTCCGGACGCCGCGCACGCCGACGCGGCTCGGCGCCAACCTCCGGCTGCTCACGGCCTTCGCACTGCCGTTGGGCTATGTCTGGCTGCTGCCGCACGCCGGCTATTTCGCGACCACGCCCTTCTTTCTCGGCGGCTTCATGCGGCTCCTCGGCTTGACGCGATGGCCGGTCGTGATCGCGCTGTCGCTGGCGATTTACGCCGTGATGCTGCTGCTCTTTTCCAAGCTTCTATTCATTCCGCTCCCGACCGGAAACTGGCCCGGCTTCTATGACTTCAGCAACTGGCTGCTGGTCCGGATCGGCAGCGGATGACAACGTCCTCACGCGACCGGACAAGGCTCGATGTCTGATTTCCTCCTGGGCCTCCACGGCCTGATTTCCAGTCCGTTGAACATTGTGCTGTTCGTGGCCGGCCTGTTCGGCGGCCTGTTTTTCGGCGCCGTGCCGGGTCTCAACGCCGTGGTGCTGGCGACGATTCTGCTGCCGTTCACCGGCTATCTCGACGCGACGCAGGCGATCATGCTGCTCGCGGTGATATATGTCTCGGGCGTCTATGGCGGCGCCGTGACGGCGATCCTCTTCAACATTCCCGGCTCGCCCGAGAACGCGCCCACGGCCTTCGACGGCTACCCGATGACGCAGCAGGGGCGCGCCGGCAAGGCGATCGGCGCGGCGGTCACCTGCTCGGCCATCGGCGGCGCCTTCTCGGCCGTCGTCATGATGGTCGCGACGGCGCCGATCGCGAATTGGGCGATCCGCGCGTTCGGGCCGCCGGAGCTGTTCACGCTCATCCTGTTCGGCCTCTCGGTCGCCTCTTCCGTAGGCGCGCAGAACCTGTGGAAGGGATGGCTTTCGGTCGGCCTCGGCGTGCTGATCGCGACGATCGGAACGGACGCCGCCGGCGGGCTGAAGCGCTTCGACTTCGGCTCCGACTACATGATGGCGGGCATCAACTTCGTGCCGATGATTCTCGGCGTGTTCGCCATCTCCGAGGTGTTCATCCAGAGCCAGCGGATCGCGCAAGGGCTGCATGCGCCGCCCAAGATCGGCCTCGATTTCCCATCGCTGCGCGAGTTCTGGGAGGTTCGCGTCACGATCATCCGCTCGGCCATCATCGGGTTCTTCTCCGGTCTGCTCCCCGGCATCGGCGCGACGCTTGCCGCGTTCCTGAGCTACAGCGAGGCGGCGCGCTGGTCGAAGCATCCCGAGCGTTTCGGCAAGGGCGCGCTGGAAGGGGTCGTCGCGTCGGAAACCGCGAACAACGCCGCGACCGGCGGCGCGATGATTCCGCTTCTGGCGCTCGGGCTGCCGGGCGGCGCGCTGACAGCGGTCATGGTCGGCGCATTCGAGATCCACGGCATCGAGCCGGGCCCGCTCGTGCTCGTCATGAGCAAGCAGCTGGTCTGGGTCGTCTTTGTCGCCATGTTCTTCGCCAACGTCGCAATCTTCGGGCTCGGCTGGTTCGAGTCCAAGACCATCGTTCATCTCCTGCGGGTGCCCTTCTCGATCCTGGGACCGACGATCCTGCTGATATCGACGATCGGCGCCTTTGCGGCGCGCAATCTCGTGGTCGACGTCTGGGTCATGTATGCGGCCGGGATCGTGGGCTACCTGATGCGCCGCTCGGGTTATTCGATGCCGGGCATCGTGCTCGGGCTCATCCTCGGCCGAATCGGCGAGTCCGCCTTCGTCAAGACGATGCAGATGCTCGACTATTCCTTCCTAGGGCTGTTTACCCGGCCGATCAGCGCGATCCTGCTCGTCCTCACGATCCTGTCGCTCGGCTATAACCTGTATGAGGCGCTGAAGAAGCGCCGCTGACCGGTCGCGCGGGCGCGCCGCATGGACGCCGCGTCGAGGCGATAAAATGACGTCGGCCGGCGGCCCCGCTTGAGGAGCCGCCGGCCCTCGCCTCATTTAAGCTTGGCCGGCGCCGAGAACGGCTTCGTCGCGTCCACCACGAACATGACGAGCTGATCGAGGTCCGTGGTGCCGCCGCTGAAGACTTCCATCGCCATGCCGGGGCCATGTCCATTCATGGACTCGCCCGCGTTGGCGTAGTGCACGCCGTCCGGCGTTTTTTGACCCAGCCGACCCGCGAGCACGTAGAAGGCTTCGGAACCCGGATGCGAATGTATCCGCGTCTTTGCCCCCGGGGGACCGCTCGCATGGTTGATGCGCAGCAGATACTCGGGCGCCGTGATTCGCGGTATGGGCCCAATCTCAGCGACCTTGCGGCCGCCGTGCGTCGGGCTGTCCTTGGGACCGAGCGTGAGGAGCCAGACCTCGCCTGAGATTTCGGCGGCAAGTGACGTTTCGCCGGCAACCGCCTTCGCCTGTGCGAGCGTGGGAAAATTCTCGAGCTGCCAATAGAGCGGCCCCGCCGGCAGTTGCTTGAGCTTCTTCTCAACCACGGGCTTGATGACAAATTTCTTTTGCTCCGCCGCCATCGACGGCGACAGCACCAATCCCATAGCGCACAGCGAGAGCGCCAAAGCGACGGCAGGTAGGGCACGGCAAGGTCGTCGTATCATCGTTTTCTTCCTCCTTGGGCTCAACCGGCGATGGACCAGACATGCGCGAAAGCGCATGGGCCGCCTCGCGCAGCCAGAGCATTCCCCCCTGCCCGTTCTTGGCGGTCGGCAGGGTTTGGCATGCATGAAAGACAGCGCGCGTCAAAAGCGGCGTTAGGCGGGCGTCAGAGTCGGCGTTAATATTGCGGGCGAAGCCACCGAAAATGCAGAATACGGTGCTGCCCGACGCCGTGAGGTCGCCAACCGCTCAGGCACCGGCATGGTCAACAGTCCGACCTGCACGTTCACGCTCTCGCTGCTCGGCCACTTCGCGCTGACCGGGCCGGCGGGGCGTATCGAATTCGCAAGCAAGAAGGCCGCGGGACTTCTGGCCTTTCTTGCCTGCACGTCGCCTGAACCGCAGCGGCGCGAGACGCTGACCGATCTCCTGTGGGGATCGCATTTCGAGGCGCAGGCGCGCCAGAACCTACGCCAGGCGCTCTATGTGCTTCGCCGCACCCTGGGCGACGCCTCGATCGTCAACGACGGTCACCTCGTGTCGCTGAAGGCCGGGGTCCTGGATTGCGACGTGCCACGCTTCGAAGCCCTGATCCGCGATCAGAGCCGCGACGCCTTGGCCGCGGCAACAGAGCTCTACAAAGGCGGCCTTCTCGTCGATTTCGACTTTCCGCAAGACGCATGGCGAGACTGGCTCGCGCGCGAGCGCCAGAAGCTCCAAAGCCTCGCACTCGACACCGTGGTGAAGCTCGGCGAGTTGGAACTGGCCTCGGGCAAGGCCGAGGCGGCTCTCCGGGCAGCCGAGCGGGCGATTGCGGAGAACGACGTGCGCGAAGATGCGCATCGGCTGCTCATGCGGGCATTGGCTGCCGGCGGCCGGAGACCGGACGCCCTACGTCATTACGAGCACCTGGTCGCGCATCTAAAGCACGAGTTGGACGTCGAGCCCGACACCGACACGCAAACGCTCGCCTGCGCGCTGCGCCAACCCGCGCAGGCCGGGCCGGGAGTTCGGCCGAATTCGCCTGTTGCCTCTCCAACGCCGGTCCACCACGCGGACACTGCGCTGCCGTTGCCCGACCGCCCCTCGATCGCGGTCCTAGCCTTCGTCAACATGAGCGGTGACCCGGATCAGGAGTATTTCGCCGACGGCATCTCCGAAGACCTGATCACCCGCCTGTCCCATATTCGCTGGCTGTTCGTCATCGCGCGCAACTCGACCTTCGTCTACAAGCATCGTGCGGTTGACGTGAAACAGGTCGCGCGCGAGCTCGGCGTCCGCTATGTGCTCGAAGGCAGCGTGCGCCGAGCCGGCAAACAGCTCCGCATCAGCGCGCAGCTTATCGACGCCATCACAGGCGGACATCACTGGGCCGAGCGATACGACCGGGAGCTGGACGACATCTTCGCCGTGCAGGACGAGATAACCCGCAGCGTCGCCGCGGCCATCGAGCCACGCCTGCTGGCCGCGGAGGGCGTTCGCGCCCTTTCGCGGTCCGCCGACGATCTCGGCGCTTGGGAGCTCGTGGCACGCGCGCAGACGGATTTCTGGCGCATGACGGGTCCGGACAATGCGCGGGCGGTCGTCACCCTCGAGCGAGCGGTCGAGGCACATCCGGAATACGCACCGGCTCGAAGTCTGCTGGGATTTTGCCTGGTGTTCGCCGCGCATATGGGGTGGATCGATAGCGATCGCGGGCTGGTCACCGGCCGGCAACATGCGCTTCGCGCAATCGAGCTTGATGACCGCGATCCATGGGGGCACATCGCGCTTGCCTATTGGGCGATGATGGAACGGCGCACCGAGGAGTCGATCGCGGCGTTTCGCCGGGCGGTTCAGCTCAATCCGAATTCCGCGGCGGCCCACTCGCATCTCAGCCGGGGCCTGGCTTTCGCGGGCCAGGATCGCGAGGCGATCGAGCATGGCGAAGACGCCATCCGCTTCAGTCCCCTGGACCCGGAGATGGCGCTGTTCCTCGGCGCGATCGCGGTCGCGCACTACACGGCCCGGCGCTATGCGGAAGCCGCCAAATACACGACGGAAGCCCTGCGGCTGCGCCCGGGTTTTCAGGGCGCGCAGCGCTTGCGCTGCGCTAGCCTCGCCCAGACGGGACGGGTCGACGAAGCCCGGGCGTTCCTGGCGACGGTGCGACGTGAGCAGCCCCAGCTCTCAATCAATTGGATAAGGGCAAGCGTTCCCTACCAGACGCCCGAATTGCTGGAGCGTTTCCTGGAGGGCATGCGGAAAGCCGGGCTGAGCGAGGACGAGCGGCAGCCCCGCTAGTCGGTCCCGCCGGCCCGCCCCTTGCCATCGCCCCTGTCGCCCGCCGATCATTGGAGACAACGCCGGCAGGCGACAGGGAGGGACGGGATGAAGCGGCTCGACGGAAAGAATGCGGTCATCACGGGGGCGGCGTCGGGCGTCGGCCGGGCGACGAGCCTGTTGTTCGCACGCGAGGGCGCGGCGGTCGCCTGCGTCGACATCGACGCCAAGATGGGCGAAGAGACCGCGGCGATGGTCCGCGCCGAGGGCGGCGACGCGGTCTTCATCGCATGCGACCTCGCCGAACCGGCCGCGATCGAGGCCATGGCCAAGGCCTGCATGGACTGGCGGCCGGCCATCCACGTGCTGTTCAACAACGCCGCCATCGCGGACCGCGCGGAATTCGAGGATGTCGCGCTCGCCGATTGGAACCAGCAAATTGCGGTCAACCTCACCGCGCCCTTCCTCTGCAGCCAGAAGCTGCTGCCGGCGCTCAAGGCGGCGAAGGGCGCGGCCATCGTTCATCACGGCTCGATCGACGGCGTGCTCGGCAACCCGACGCTGGTCGCCTATTCCGCGTCCAAGGGCG
>CAZPFL010000079.1:0-20441 GCA_964585785.1 uncultured Rhodospirillaceae bacterium | reverse complement strand
GGGTCCTGTTAGGCTTTGAGAGGCCAGCCGTCATTAGGGCCAGCCGTCATTAGGGCCAGCCGTCATTAGGGCCAGCCGTCATTAGGGAGAGAGCGCCATGCCCAAGACCCCCGACTATTTCAAAGGCAAGACCATGGTCATCACCGGGGCCGCCAGCGGCATCGGCCGCGCCACGGCGCTGGTGTTCGGCCGCGAAGGGTCGAACGTGCTCTGCGCCGACATCAACGAACAGGGCGCGCAGCAGGCGGCGCGCGCGGTTACCGAGGCGGGCGGCCGGGGTGAGGCGGCCTTCGTCGACGTGACCAAGCGCGACAGCGTCCGTGCGATGATCGAGACGGCGGTCGACCGCTTCGGCAAGGTCGACTTCCTGTTCAACTCCGCAGGCTCGGCGATCCGGCGCGCGAAATTCCTCGAGATCGACGACGAGCTCTGGGACAAGACCTACGACCTGAACGTCAAGGGGACCTTCTACGGCATGCAGGAGGTGATCCCGCACATGCTGAAGAACGGCAAGGGCGTGATCGTCAACGTCGCCAGCACCGCCGCGCGCACCGGCGGGCCGGCGCAGTCGCCGCATTACGCCTCGTCCAAGGGCGCAGTGAACACGTTGACGCTCGGCGCGGCGCGCGAATTCGCGGGCCAGGGCATCCGTATCATCTCGGTGTCGCCGACCATCGTCGACACGCCCTTCCAGGACATCAACGTGCCCGGCGCCTTCGAGCGCGCAGTCTCCACCATTCCGATGAAACGCGCGGGCCGCGCCGACGAGATTGGCGAACTGGTGCTCTTTCTCTGCTCGGATGCGTGTGAAATGATGGTCGCGGAGACGGTGTACGTGACCGGCGGGCGGCAGTAGCGAGGGCTGCCGGCGCCCGGGCGGACACGCGAGCACGGAAACAAGGGAGGGTCGGCCACGCCATGAAATTCGGATTCACGGTTCCCACGCGCGGTCGCCTCGCGGACCCGGACTCGATCACCCGCATCGTCCGTGAAGGCGAAGCGCTCGGCTTCGACTTCGCCAGCGTCAACGACCACATCGTCGTGCCGCGGACGATCGATTCCACCTATCCCTACAGCGAGTCCGGCGCGTGGCAGGGCCAGCGCGGCGGCGAGGCGCTGGAGCTGCTGACGATGCTCGCCTTCATGGCCGGCATCTCGGAAAAGCTGCGCCTTCTGACGGCCGTGATGGTCGTGCCCTACCGCAACCCGGTGCTGACCGCGCGCATCCTCGCCACCGCGGATGTCCTGTCCAAGGGCCGCATCACGATCGGCTGCGGCGCCGGCTGGCTGCGCGAGGAGTTCGAGGCGCTGGGCACGCCGCCTTTCGAGGAGCGCGGCCGCGTCGCTGACGAATACCTGCGGGTCTTCAAGAAGATCTGGACCGACCCGACGCCGGAATTCGCCGGCGACTATGCCCGGTTCAAGGACATCTCGGTGTTGCCGCTGCCGGTCCAGAAGCCGCACCCGCCGCTCTGGATCGGCGGGGAGAGCGGGCCCGCGCTGCGCCGCGCGGCGCGCCTCGGCGACGGCTGGTTCCCGATCGGCAACAATCCGAAATTCCCGCTCGACACCTACGCGCGCTACAAGGCCGCCGTGGACAAGCTGCACGCGCTGGCCGAGGCCGAGGGCCGCGATCCGGGCGAGCTCGACCTGGCCTACAGCCTCAACTGGACCTTCGGGTCTGCGCCCCCGCTCAAGAGCGACACAAAGCCCGCGCTGACCGGCACGCCCGAGGAAATCGCCGCGGATATCGAGCGGTTCGAGGATCTCGGCCTCGCGCATCTGCTGCTCAACTTCCAGGGCGGGTCGCTGAACGAGACGCTGGACCGGATGGCCGGCTTCGCCCGCGACGTCGTTCCGCTGACGCGCTAGCAGTGGTCGGCGGGCAGGGGCGGCGGGGTCAGTAGCCGCGCCAGCGCCAACGTTGCAGCATTGGGATCAGCCGCTGATGGACCGTCTGCGGGGCCGCTTTGCCGCCGCTCGGGCCGTAGGAGGCGACATAGGTCGGCTGGGGCAGCGGCTCCGGCAGCAGGTTCCGGGTCCGCCGGGTCGCGATCCAGCAGGCGACCGACAGCATGGCGAAGGCGGACGCGGGGATCAGGATCAGCGCCGTGCCGGAGCTGATCCCGATCGCGAGGTTCAGCATGGTGAGCACGAGCAGGAAGGGCACCACCTGCATGAAAAAGGCGAACAGCAGGATGACGACCCACAGGCCCGCCTGCAGGGCCGCGGAAGCTGCTGAAATCCGTCTTTTCCCCTTTGGTCTTTTCGCGGTCATGCCTTATCCCCTGCACGTCCCGCGATTATAGCGGCGCAACCGCTGGTCGTCAGCAGTGCAGGGGCGCTAACGCTGGTCGAGTTTCATTTCGATCCGGCGGTTGCGCTTGCGCGCTTCAGGCGTTTCCGCGTTATCCAGCGGCTGGAACTCGCCGAAGCCGGCAGCGGCCAGGCGGCTCGGCGGAATTCCCTGGGAAATCAGGAACTTGACGACGGAAATCGCGCGCGCGGTCGAGAGCTCCCAATTGGACGGGAATTGCTTGGTGGAAATCGGCAGATCGTCGGTGTGGCCGTCGACCCGCAGCACCCAGTTGATCTCGCTCGGGATCTTCTTGGCGATTTCCTTCAGCGTGCTCGCGAGGCTGGCCAACTTCTCGCGGCCTTCCTTGCCGAGCTCGGCGGAACCCGACGCGAACAGCACCTCGGACTGGAACACGAAGCGGTCGCCGACGACGCGGATGTCCTGCCGGTTGCCGAGGACCACGCGCAGCCTGCCGAAGAACTCCGAGCGGTAGCGCGAGAGCTCCTGGACCTTACTCGCGAGGGCCGCGTTCAGACGCTTGCCGAGCTCGGTGATCGTCGCCTTCTGTTCCTTGTCCTTCGCGGAAGATGCATCGAGCGCGGCGCTGAGCTCTTGGATCTGGGCGCGGAGCTGCGCCATCTGCTGATTGAGCAGCGCGACCTGCGACTGCGCGGCGATCGAGATCTCACGCTCGGCGCTGAGCGCGTTGCGGCCGACGTCGGCGGCGGTCTGAGCGTCCTTCAGCTCGCCTTCGAGCTTCGTCTTCAGCGCCTGCAGGGCGGTGATGTCCTGCTGCAGGGCGGCGAGCTTGCCAAGCTGGATGTCGATGGTTTCCTTGTCCGCCTTGACGGACTGCTTCATGTCTTCGAGCTTCGCGTTCATCGCATCGCGCTGGTCCTCCAGCGCGCTCTTGGACGCGGCAAGCTGCTCGCCGAGCTGCGTCACCTGCGACTGCATCTCGTCACGCTGCGACAGGCTGCTCTGCAGCTCCGAGGACAGCTCGGCCAGGTCGCGCCGCAAGCCGGTACTGCTCTTGCGCTCGAGGTCGAGCAACTGGGCCAGCTCGGCGACTTGGTGGTGCAGGTTGTCGAGCGTCTTGTCCCGGCCCACCAGCGCGTCGTTCAGGTAGAACTGCGCGACGACGAAGATCATCAGCAGGAAGATGATGACCATGAGAAGCGTGGCCAGCACGTCGACGAATCCGGGCCAGATATCGACGGCATGGCGGCTGCGGCGCGCGAGCGACGACATGTCTTAGGGTTCCGCTTCCTCGGCCAGCGCTGCGATGGTGCGTGCGAGCAGCCGGATCTCCGACCGGATCTCCTGGACCGTCTCGACCCGCCCGTTCGCCAGCTCTTCGGCGATCCGCCCGACCAGCGCCTCGAGCGTCCGGAAATGCTCGGACGGGGGCATCGCGCCGTTGCCGCGCGACTCGCTCAGCTTCGACAGCACCGGACGAAGCTCCATCTGCCCTTCGGCAAGCTTGAGCAGGAGCGCCTGCTCTGTGCGGATCGTCTCGCTCAAGGCGGAGATGGCATCGCTCAGCTCGATCGTCCTGCGCTGTGCTTCGATCCGGCTGTCTTCGGTGCGGGCCAGCGTCCGCTGCAGGTTTTCCAGGCCGTCCGCCGTCTGTTCGAGCAGCGCCTGGATATAGGCCGGCACCGGCTGGTCGCCTTCGCCGCCGATGCCGCCGCGACCGAGCTTGGTCTGGCCCGAGAGCCATTCCTCGAGGTCATTGTAGAAGCGGTTTTGTGCCTGTCCGGCCTGCAAGGCGAGAAAGCCCAGGATGAGCGAGCCCGACAAGCCGAACAGCGACGAGCTGAAGGCCGTGCCCATGCCGGCGAGCGGGGCCTTGAGCGCCTGTTTGAGGCCTTCGAAGGCGTCGGTGATGCCGCTCCCCGGGACCATGCCGTTGATGACGTCGCCGATCGACGACACGGTGTGGGTCAGGCCCCAGAAGGTGCCGAGCAGGCCGAGAAAGACCAGGAGACCGATCATGTAACGCGAGATCTCGCGGCTTTCGTCGAGACGCGCGGCAATGCCGTCGAGCAGCGAGCGCATGGCGATGGTGGACAGGCTGAGGCGGTCCGGCCGGCGCTCGCCGAGCATGGTCGCCATCGGCGCCAGCAGGCGCGGCGTCGCCGTGCTGTCGGCGATCGACTGTTCCTCGCGCTGGAAGGTCTCGAGCCACCGCACCTCGCCGTTGAGCATCGTCACGGTACGGAAGGTGTGGATGATGCCGATCAGCAGGGCGCCAAAAATGACGCCGTTCAGCACGGCATTGGTCAGAAAGGCGTGGCGCAGCGGAATGAACAAAAAGCCGCCTGCGACCCCGACAATCAACAGGAACACCACCATACGGGTCAGGTAGCGCTTCGGTCTGGTCATCGCGTTATCCGCAACGTGGCGTCATTTGCGGATCACGGCGTCAACGCGGTCAGGCTCGCCGCCTTCCGCGAGATTGCCGAGCGCGCGGACATCCATCCTCGTGCTGCGAATTCCTTGCTTCATGAGGTAGGTGCGCACCGAAAGCGCGCGGAAAAGCGACGTCCGGCGCGCCTTGCTCGCCGAATCCTGCGTGCTGCCCGCATATCCCAGGAGCTGCAGCCGCAAGGAGTCGTCCTTCTTGAGACGCTGCGACAGCTTGTTGAGATATTTCTTGCCCTCGTCCGAAATGTCGGAAGACGTGGACGTGAACGGAATCCGGTACATCTCGCCGTTCTCCAGAACCTCCGGCTTTTCGGCCGGCGGCAGGGAGGCGAGCTGTCCTTCTGAGGCTGGCGCGTGGCCGGCGGCGCTTTCGCTCTTAGCCTTAGGCGCCGACGGCGTTTCGGCGACCTCCGGAACCGGGCGAACCGCGTGCGGCGTGGGCGCCGAGACTTTCGGCGGCGCAGGAGGCTCGACGGTCGGGACCGGCGGCATAGCCGCCGTCTCAGGCATGGCGGACTTTTCGGCCTTTGACGGCTCGGAGGCCGCGGCCTTTGGCGGCGCGATCGCCGGCACGCTGGGCTCGGGCGGCGGCGCTTTTGGCAGTTCCGTCTTCGCGACCGGCGGCGGCGCCGGCGACTCGGCGGCAGGCGCAGCTGGCGGCGTATGCGCCGCGACTTCGGGCGTGGGCAGGGTTGGCGGCGAGGGCGGCGGCGCCACGGCCGGCGCTTCGGGAACATTCACCGAGGGCGCCGTGATCGTCGGCGGAACGACGGACGGCTTGCGCGGCGCGGCGGCCATCACGGGCGGTTTGGGCGGTTGGCTGCGTTCGACCTTCGGGACCGGCACCGCCCTGGGCACGCGCGCCGTCTGCGGGCGCGACGCGGGGCTGCTCTCCGGCAGCATCCCTTTCAGATCGCCCGGCAGCATCAGGCGGGACTTCGGCATGGCCGCCGGCGGCGGCAGCAAGCGTCCCTGCGTCTGCGACGCCGTCGTATTGCCGGACGCCGGGCGAGTCGGCTGTGGCTGCTGCATCAACAGAACATCCGGCAACGACTGCGGCGGCGGGCCGAGCTGGTCGAGCACGCTGTCGTCCACGGTGACGCTGGGCCGGCCATAGTTTTGCGCCATCGCCGGATGCGCGATGAAGCTGCCGTAAAGAGCCAGCGCTATGACGACCACGCCCGCGGACGCAGGACGTCCTACGGGAAGCCGGAATGCGCGTTCGTACATGGAACCTCTAATCGACTTCTGTCTGGTTGCCGTTGTTCCATGCTCCCCGCGATATCGGACTCTGCACTTTGGCATTCTGTTCTTTTGTCCGAAGCCGCGAGTGAAGATAACGCAGCGCGTAAACAAGGACAACTCTCAGTCGGCTGGTCAGCCGGTCCGTTGCTTGCCTGCGAAGAGCCGGACAAGCGGTTCGTGCAGCGCATCATTCGCTGCCAGGATATCCGCGGCGCCGAGCTCATAGCGGCGACCGCCGATTTCCGTAACAAATCCGCCGGCTTCACGCACAATCAATATCCCGGCGGCGACGTCCCATGGGCTCAGCCCGTTCTCCCAATAACCGTCATAGCGGCCGGCGGCTACATAGGCGAGGTCGAGCGCCGCGGAGCCGAATCGCCGGATGCCGGCGAGACGGCCCATGACAGACTGCAACTGTCCGATGAATTTTTCCTTAATCGGCTTGCCTTCGTGCAGCCGGAACGGAATGCCGGTGGCGAGCAAGGCGTCGTCGAGCGTCTTGCGCGCGGAGACGCGCAGGCGCCGGTCGTTGAGATACGCGCCGTTGTTCTTCTCCGCCCAGAAGAGCTCGTCTTTCAGCGGATCGTAGATCACGCCGGCGATAACCTCGTTGTCCCGGGCAAGGCCGATCGAGATGCAGAAATGCGGCAGCCCGTGCAGGAAATTCGTCGTGCCGTCCAGCGGGTCGACGATCCAGACATGCTGCGTGTCCGGACCGTCGATGCGTCCGCCTTCCTCGAGCAGGAAGCTGTAGTCCGGGCGGGCGCGCTGCAATTCCTGGCGCACCATGCGTTCCGCCTTGAGGTCGGCGGCGGACACGAAATCTGCGGGGCCCTTGCGGCTGACCTGGAGCTGCTCCACCTCGCCGAAATCGCGGATAAGGGCGCGGCCGGTACGCTCCGCAGCACGGGCCATGACGTTTATCAGCGCGGAGCGTCGGGTCATCGGGCGGGATCAGTCCTTCGCCCGCTCGACGTAACTTCCGTCCGCCGTATTGATCACGACACGCGTCCCGGATTCGACATGGGGCGGCACCATGGTGCGCACGCCGTTCTCCAGCATCGCGGGCTTGTAGGACGAGGAGGCCGTCTGGCCTTTGACGACGGCGTCGGCCTCGACGATCTGCAGGACGACGTGCTCCGGCAAGGTGGCGCTGATCGGCGAATCCTCGAAGGATTCGATCGTCACCATCATGCCGTCCTGCAGGAACTTGACCGCCTCCTCGCCGATCAGGTCACCGTTGATCGAGATCTGCTCGTATGACTCGGGGTCCATGAAGGTATAGGTGTCGCCGTCGGCGTAAAGGAACTGATAGTCCTTCTGGTCGAGGCGCACGCGCTCCACGGTCTCCGACGAGCGGAAGCGCTCGTTGAGCTTGGTCCCGTCGCGGATGTCCTTCAGCTCCACCTGGAGAAAGGCGCCGCCTTTCCCCGGTTTCACATGCTGTGTCTTCACAGCGCGCCACAGCCGGCCTTGGTGCTCGATGATATTGCCCGGCCGTATGGCGTTCCCATCAATCTTCATGGGCACAGACCTTTTATTGATCAGGATTGTTGGCGGCGGCGCGGTTATAGCGGTTTGGTTTGCCTCAGGCAACGCCGGCAAGATCGTCGAACACCCGATTGAAGGCCTTGACCGCGGCGGCCGGGCCGTCGGGGTGGCTCCAGACCGCGCCGATAACGGCCAGGAAATCGGCCCCGGCGGTCACCAGGGGCGGACAATTTTCCACCGTGATGCCGCCGATGGCGACGCAGGGCACGGTCATCAGCTCGCTCCACCAGCGCAGGATCTCGGGCTCCGCGCGGGTCATGCCCGGGACCTGGGGCGGCTTGGTCGCGGAGTCGAAAAAGGCGCCGAAGGCGACGTAATCGGCGCCCTTCTCGGCGGCGTCCATGGCGAGGTGGCGGGACTTCTTGCAGGTCACCCCGACGATCGCCTCCTCGCCGAGCAGCCGGCGCGCGTCTTCGTAGCTGGCGTCCTCCTGGCCGACATGGACGCCGTCGCAGCCGGTCTCCACGGCGAGATCGGGCCGGTCGTTCATAATGAAGGCGACGTCGCGTTCCTGGGCGATAGGGCGCAGCCGATCCGCCGCCCGGCGGATATCGTCGTCGCCGATCTCCTTGAGCCGCAGTTGCACGCAGCCGACATCGCCGGCGTCGAGCGCGCGCGCCAGCGTGTCCGCGAAGGACGCCGGCTCGATCCTGGGCGGCGTGATCAGATAGAGCCGGCAGCGGTTGGCGTCGGTCAAGCCTTGCCCTGGTAAATCTTGATGATGGTGTCCAGCATCTTCAGCGCTTCGTCGCGCGGCCGCTGGAAGGTGTTGCGCCCGATGATCGAGCCGGTACCGCCGCCGTCCCGGACCGAGCGGATCTCGTCCAGCACGCCCTGGAGATCCTTTGCCGCGCCGCCGGAGAAGACGACCAGCCGCCGGCCGTTGAAGGCCGACTGGACGACGTGGGCGATGCGCGCCGGCAAGGTCGAGACGTCGATCTTTTCCGACTGGTAGACCTTGCGCGCGTCCTCCTGCTCGATGAAGTCGGTCGGCGGCTTCACCTTGATGATGTGGGCGCCCATTTCGGCCGCGAGATGGGCGGCATAGGCGGTGACGTCGATCGCCGTCTCGCCTTCGCGCGACAGCTTTCCGCCGCGCGGATAGGACCACAGCACGACCGCCAGCCCGACGGCCTTCGCTTCCTCGGCGAGCTCGCGGAACTCTTCGATCATATCGAATTGCTCGTCCGAGCCCGGATAGATCGTGAAACCGATCGCGGAGCAGCCGAGCTTCAGCGCATCGGCGACGCTGCCGTAGACCGCCTGATCCTTCGACGTAGCGTGGCTGTTCGAGCTGTTCAGCTTGAGGATCGTCGGGATCGCGCCCGCATAGGTGTCGGCACCGGCCTCGATCATGCCGAGCGGCGCGGCATAGGCCGACAGGCCGGCATCGACCGCGAGCTGGAAATGATAATGCGGGTCGTAAGCCGGCGGGTTTTTCGCGAAGCTGCGGGCCGGGCCGTGCTCGAACCCCTGATCCACCGGGAGAATGAGGAGCTTGCCGGTCCCGCCGAGCCGGCCATGCATCAAGATGCGGGCCAGATTGGCCTTGGTGCCCGGATTGTCGCTCTCGTAATTTGCCAGAATCTTACGGACGCGCTGCGTGATTCTCATTTTTCCCACTCTTCCCTGAAATCGGCGTTTCCCCAGAAATTCGACGACGAAATAGCCGACAGAGCACGGATTTGCAATGGTTCGCCAGCGGGCCCGAGCCTGGTGAATAGGGGTACGCCGAAGGAGAAATCAGGCTTCGTTTTCGCGGGCCGCGATGAACCGAAATCCCTGCAAGGCGGTTTTGAACCGCTCATCCTTGCGATCGGAATCATACACCAGATAGATGCGCTGCTGAAAGCTGGGCGCCTTGGTGACGATGTGCGCCTGGTTCGCGTCAAGGTAGCGCTTGACCATTCGCATCGGGAAATACCCCGCGGCGCCTTGTTCGATGATGTAGGCCAGGCCGAGTTGGCTGGGACTCATCGTCAGCGCCGGGGTGTCGTGCACGGGGAATTGCATGTCGTGATGAAGGCGGAAGGCCGTGCCCCAATCGACATAGATGTAGGACGGATGGCCCGGTTCGATGTCCTCCACGTTGGCGGAAATCAGCACCAGCTCTTCATCGGTAAGAACTTCCGTTTCGACGCCGGGTCGGTTCGCCGCGAGATAGGTCAAGCCGATGTCGATCGATCCCTCGACGAGGCGGTGCGCCAGGCCGTCGGCCTCCAGCATCTCCGTGCGGATGGCGACATCGGGCAGCGAAGACCGGACCCAGGGAAGCCACGCGAGCACCAGCTGCTGCCACAGCGTGAGCTCGGCGCCGACGCTGATCAGCGCCTGGAATTCCGTCGCCAGCGAGACCTGCTGACGCGCGTGCTCCCATACGCGGATCATCATCTCGGCGCTGCTCTTGAACTTCATGCCCGCCGGCGTCAGCGTCGTTCCCAGCTTGCTGCGAACGAAGAGCGGCTGTCCGAGCATGTCTTCCAGCGTCCTGATGCGCGCGCTGATGGTCGACTGCGTGACGTTCAGCGCTTTTGCGGCTTTGCCGAAATGCGCTGTCTCGGAGATCGTCAAAAATGTTCGCGCGAGGTCGACATCCATCCCGTAGTTTCCCGCATACGCGCACGGGCAACGACGAGCCCCGAGCCCGTTGCAGCGTGCGGATTATATATCGTTTGAGAGAGTTTATCGTTCTTGGTTGCAACAGTGGCCGCACCTTACACTGGCGGCCCGAGCATCGTCACGTCATTTTTAGATTTTCGCCGGTATTCTCGTTTTGTAACAATCAAATAAATCAATTACAACGATCGATATTTTCGATTATTGGGTCGAGCGAAGGTTCGGGCGGGCGTTCAGGCCGGTCACCCTTTGCGGCCAGGGATTTAGGCGCAGTTGCACCAGGGCAGGGCAATGCGCCATGAGGCCGGCGGCGGCATCCTTGAAACCTTCACGAAAGGCGGCACGGCGCGGCGTCCGCTATCACAACTTTGTGACAAATTGTCGTCGAGAACGGTTCGGCGCGGGATGTTAATGCGCCTCGGCCGCGCGACAATATTGAGCTTTACAATGGATGGCGGATCGCGTTCGGTGTTGCCAATGTAAAGTCGCGTGCCATGTACCGGCCGGCAGCCATGCCGCCCTAAAGACGGAGCCAAAGACCGCACGACACCATGTGGACTCTCTTTTCTCGACGCCGTGATGTGGATAATGAGCTGTATGGGAGCCTTCGCCCGGGCGACCTCTATGGCGTGGACCAGCAGGGCGGCTCGGCGTGGGAGAAATACCTGCGCTATCTGCTGCTCGCGAATGCGTCGGGGCTGACCTTCTTCGCCATTGTCTTTTGGCGCGTGACGCCTCAGACGCCGGCGCATGAGGCGTTCGCCACCGCCGTATGGCTCACCGCGGTGGGCGGGCTCATCGCGGTCTCGGGGTGGGTATTGCTTCAGCTTTCCCGCATGGGGGAAGCGAAAGCCCTGGCGCAACAAGCTGGAAAACCTAAATCCGCCGATCTTCCGCCGCCGGTCTACTCGCTTATGAAGAAGGCGGCGATCAAGAAGCTTATCGCCTTCCGGGTGATGATCGTATCGGCGCTTTCCCTGTGCATTGCCATCTATCTCGGCTTGAAGGGCCTGTACCTCCTCTAGCCGGGAAGAAGGCGCTGCCCCAATCGCCGCCGCGGCGGATCAAGGCGCGCCTTGCAGCCAGCGGCTGCAACGCTCGACCAATAGGGCCATCTGTTCGGGCCCGGCTTCGTCCGGCGCCGCCGCGAGCGCGAGCGCCGGCGGCCGCTCGCGTAAAACGGTCGCGCCACATTGTCTCGCGATGTCGGCGATGGCGTCGAAGGACGGGCCGTCATAGCGGATCCGCTTGAGCCCGTGACGCAACGCGGCGAGCGCATGTCCCGGCATCGTGCCGCAGTCGAGCATGCCGTCGATCGCGGCGTCGGGAGCGGCCGCCTTGGCCGCTGCGACGACAGCCTCGAACCAGGCGGGGCCCACGCTTGCGGCCGCCGCCTGCGCGCTCAGCAACAGAACCGGCGACCCGGTTTGCGCGGCGGCGGCGGCGGCGGCTTTCGCCTGCCGCACGCTATGGACGGTGATCGCGCGCGCGTCGCCGCTCAGCCGAGGTTACCGATCGCGACCGCCGTGTCCGACATGCGGTTGGAAAAGCCCCACTCGTTGTCGTACCACGAGAGCACGCGCACCAGGCTTCCGTCGATCACCTGCGTCTGTGTCAGGTCGAAGACCGAGCTGGCGGCATTGTGGTTGAAGTCGACGGACACAAGCGGCTCTTCGTTCGTTTCGAGGACCCCCTTCAGCGGGCCTTCCGCCGCCTGGCGGATGGCGCCGTTCACTTCGGCGGCGTCGGTCTTGCGCTTGGCGTCGAACTTCAGGTCGATGAGGGAGACATTCGGCGTCGGCACGCGGATTGCCGTGCCGTCCAGCTTGCCGTTGAGCTCGGGCAGGACCAGCCCGACCGCCTTGGCCGCGCCGGTCGAGGTCGGGATCAGCGAGAGCGAGGCCGCGCGGGCGCGCCGGAGGTCGCTGTGCAGCGTATCGACGGTGTTCTGGTCGCCGGTGAAGGAGTGAACGGTCGTCATGAAGCCGCGCTCGATCCCGATCGCCTGGTTCAGGACATAAGCGACGGGCGCCAGGCAGTTCGTCGTACAGGACGCGTTCGAGATGACGGTGTGTTCCGGCGACAGTTTCTCGTGGTTCACGCCGTAGACGACGGTGATGTCGGCGCCGCTGGCCGGGGCGGAGACGAGAACCCGCTTGGCGCCGGCCTCAAGATGCTTCGCCGCCTGCTCGCGCTTGGTGAAGATGCCGGTGCATTCCATGGCGACATCGACGCCGAGCTCTTTCCACGGCAGCTTCGCGGGATCGCGCTCGGCGGTCACCTTGATCTTGCCCGTGCCCAGGTCCATCCAGTCGTCGCCGGTCTTGATGTCGGCGTTGAGACGGCCATGCACGCTGTCATGCTTTAGAAGGTGGGCGTTCGCCTTGACCGAGCCCAGGTCGTTGATGCCGACGAACTCGATGTCCTTGCGGCCGGATTCGAAGGCGGCGCGCAGCACGAGCCGGCCGATTCGCCCGAAACCGTTGATTGCAACACGGATTGCCATGGTTGCTTCCCCCGAAAATAGTGAGCTGTTCTGATCTTCGTCTTAGACTGAATATAGACGGCGTTCAAGCGGCGCCCAGGGGCCGAAAACGGCCCCCAAAGCCCTTTTAAAGGCGCGCTTTCACCGCGTCGACCACCTCGGCGGGGGTAATGCCGAAATGTTCGTAGAGCACCTCGGCCGGTGCGGAAGCGCCAAAGCTCCGCATGCCGATGAAGATTCCGTCCGGCGCGATAAACCGGTCCCAGCCCATGGGTGCCGCCGCCTCGATGGCCACCCGGATACCATCCTTGCCGAGAACCGCTTCCCGATAGGCGGCGTCCTGTGCTTCGAACAGCTCGAGGCAGGGGGCGGACACGACCGCCGCGCCGATCCCGTCGCCTTGCAGCGTCGCGCGGGCGGCCAGCGCGATGGCGACTTCCGAGCCGGTGGCGAGGATCGTCACCTGCCGGGCGCCATCCGCTTCCGCCAGTACATAGGCGCCTTTGGCGGACAGGTTGTCGGCGCTGAAATCCTTGCGCACCGCGGGCACGCCCTGGCGGGTCAACGCCAGCACCGAGGGGGCATGCCTGGATTCGAGCGCGAGCGCCCAGCACTCCAGCGTTTCCGTCGCATCGCAGGGCCGATAGACGTGCAGCCCCGGAATGGCCCGGAGGCTCGCCAGATGCTCGACCGGCTGATGGGTCGGGCCGTCCTCGCCGAGGCCGATCGAATCATGCGTCATGACGTAAATCACGCGCTGGCCCATCAAGGCCGAGAGCCGGATCGCCGGCCGGCAGTAATCGGTGAACACCAGGAAGGTGCCGCCATAGGGAATGAACCCGCCGTGCAGCGCGATGCCGTTCATGATCGCGGCCATGCCGTGCTCGCGGACGCCGTAATAGATGTACCGGCCGGCGCCGTCATCGGCCGTCACCGGTGCCATACCGTTGGCCTTGGTCAGGTTGGAGCCCGTCAGGTCGGCCGACCCGCCGACCAGCTCTGGCAGCGCCGCGGCCAGCACGTCGAGCGTGTTCTTGGAGGCCTGGCGCGTCGCGATCTTCGGCTGCTCGTCGGCGATCTTCTGTTTCAGCGCCAGCAGCGCGTCCTGCCAGCCGGCCGGCAGGTCGCCGGCGACCACCCGGTCGAATTCCTCGCGCGTCGCCTCGTCGAGCACGTCGTGCCGGGCCTGCCAGGCCTCGCGCTCCCGGTGGTTCTGGCGGCCGATCTGGCGCCAGGCGTCCAGGATCTCGTCCGGCACCGAAAAGGGCTCGTAATTCCAGCCGAGCGCCTTGCGCGTCGCCGCGACCTCGTCGGCGCCGAGCGGCGACCCGTGGGTCGATTCGGAGCCCTGCTTGTTCGGCGCGCCGAAGCCGATCACGGTCCGGCAGGCGATCATCGACGGCAGGTCGGCGTCGCGCGCGGCCGCGATGGCGGCGGCGACGGCCTTCTGGTCATGGCCGTCGACCGACTGGACGTGCCAGCCGCTGGCACGGAACCGCGCGGCCTGATCGTCGTTGCTGCTCAGGCTGGTGGCGCCGTCGATCGAGATCGCGTTGTCGTCGAACAGGACGATGAGCTTGCCCAGCTTCAGGTGCCCGGCGAGCGAGATCGCCTCCTGGCTGATGCCTTCCATCAGGCATCCGTCGCCGGCGAAGACATAGGTATGGTGGTCGACGATGTCGGACCCGAAGCGGGCCGCCAGCATGCGCTCCGCCAGCGCCATCCCGACCCCGTTCGCCAGCCCCTGGCCGAGCGGGCCCGTCGTCGTCTCGATGCCGGGTGTGTGGCCGTATTCCGGATGGCCCGGCGTGCGGCTCCCGAGTTGCCGGAAGTTCCGGATCTCGTCGATCGTCATCTCGGGATAGCCGGTGAGATAGAGCAGGGCGTAGTGCAGCATCGAGCCATGCCCGTTCGACAGGACGAACCGGTCGCGGTCGGGCCAATCAGGCGCGCTGGCGTCGAATTTCAGAAAATCGCTGAACAGCACCGTGGCGACGTCGGCCATGCCCATCGGCATGCCGGGATGCCCCGATTTGGCCTTTTCCACGGCGTCCATCGCCAGGAACCGGATGGTGTTGGCCATGTCTTTGCGGCTGACATGTGTCGCCATGATAGGCTCGGCGGCGGTCATCGAGGGGGAATCCGTCCGGCTGGTTATGTTTCCCGCGGTCAGGGCGCCCGGCAGCCGGGCGAATCCGGGCGCACCATGCCGCCCGGCGCGCCGTCCGTCAATGCTAGAAGGCGCGGCCGTCCGGACGGGCAGCCGCGCGGCGCCGCCAAGCCGGCCCTTGGCGGCGCAAGGGCGCGAAATCCCTCGCGTTTGGCCCGAGCGGGCCAGATTGCCCTTTAACGCTCCAAAGCCCTGCACTATGCTTTCGGCCACCGCAACTCCCGCATATCTTACGGAATCAAGTCAGGCTGATGGCAGAATTGCACGAAGTACATCAACGTCTTGAGGCGGCTTTGGGGCGTCTCGACTCGGCTATCCGGAATCGGCTGGAGTCGGCGCCGTCGCAGGCCAAGCTCGACGCGCTTTCGCAAGAGCTCGAGCGCGCCAATGCCGGTCAGGCGCAGTTGCGGGAGACCACGACCGCGGTCGCGCGCGGCCTGGACACGACAATCGAGCGGCTTCGCGCGATACTTGGCGAATGACCGCGCAACTTTCCCGGCAAAGCAACCGATGAGCCAGATCTCGATCACCATCAACGGCAGGGACTATTCGATCGTCTGCGACGACGGCCAGGAGCAGCATTTGTCGCGGCTCGCCGAGTATCTCGACAAACGCGTGGCCGAGCTGGTCGATTCCGTGGGCCAGATCGGCGATGCCCGGCTGCTGCTCATGGTCGGGCTGCTGATCTCCGACGAGCTTTCCGACGCCTATGCGGAGCTGGCGATCGCGCGCGGCGACGCCGACGGCGCCGTGCTGGCCCAGGGAAGTAACGGAAAGGCCGAGGAAATGGCCGCCGAAATGGCGTCGATGCTCGAGTCCGCCTCCAGCCGGATCGAGGCTATTGCCGCACGGCTGGAACAGGCCTAGGTATACCCTCGGGCGGTTGCTGCGCGGTTCGTCAGGTCACGAGTGTCCCGGGGGCTATAGATGTCTGTAGGGAGCTGTCCCTGTCGGGATCCTGGTCCCGTCATATGGCGCCCACCTGGTAATCCAGGTCCCAAACGGACGTATCAGACCAACGGCCGAGGTGGCGCCGCCCGACCTGCTTAGGGAACGGATATGGCCGTCATGAGCTCACTGCCGGAGGAGAAACGGGCGTTGCGCGCCGCCGTACGCGTGCGGCGCGGCGAAGCCGCGCGCGCGGGCCGTGACGCGGCCGAAGCGCTGGCCGACGGCGTGCTGCAAGCGGTGCGGATGCCGCCGCGGGCGGTCGTGGCGGGCTACCTGCCGATCCGCGACGAGATCGACGTCCGTCCGCTCCTGCGGCGGCTGCGCGCGCGGGGACATGACATCGCTCTGCCGGTCGTCGTCGAGCCGGGCGTGCCCTTGGTCTTCCGCCGCTGGCAGGAAGACGCGCCGCTGGCCGAGGGCCCCTTCGGCACGCGCCAGCCGGCGGCGGGCGTGCCGGAAATGCTGCCCGAAGTGGTGATCCTGCCGATGCTTGCCTTCGACCGGCGTGGCTACCGGCTTGGCTATGGCGGCGGCTATTACGACCGCACGCTCGCCCTGCTGCGTCGGCGCCGGCCGGTGATCGCCGTCGGCGTCGCCTATGCCGCGCAGGAGGTGCCGGCCGTGCCCCGCGGCCCGCACGACCAGGCGCTCGACTGGATTGTCACCGAGCGCGAGGCGATCGAGCCGGAGGGCGACGCCTGATGCGGCTGCTGTTCTGCGGAGACGTGGTCGGACGGAGCGGCCGGGACATCGTCAAGGCCGAGCTGCCGAAGCTTCGTCAGGCGCTCGCGCTCGATTTCGTCGTGGTCAACGGCGAGAATGCGGCGCACGGCTTCGGCCTGACCGTGGATATCTGCAAGGAGCTGTTCGAAGCGGGGGCGGACGTGATCACCGGCGGCAACCACACCTGGGACCGCGCCGAGATCATTCCCAGCATGGAATCCGAGCGCCGGCTGCTGCGGCCGGTGAACTACCCCTCCGGCACCCCGGGGCGCGGCATCGGCGAATACGATATCAGCCGCAACCGCCGCGTCCGGGTCGTCAACGTCATGACGCGGTTGTTCATGGAGCTACTGGACGATCCGTTCGCGGCGCTGCAGCAGGCGCTGCCGCCGGGCACGCCGAAATCGTCGGGCTACGACGCCCTGATTATCGACGTTCACGGCGAGGCGACGAGCGAGAAGATGGCGCTCGCCCATATCGCCGACGGCCATGCCACGCTGGTCGTGGGCACGCATACGCATGTGCCGACCGCGGACGCGCGCGTGCTCAAGCGCGGGACCGCCTACCAGACCGATGCGGGCATGTGCGGCGACTACGACTCCGTCATCGGCATGACCGCCGAAGCGTCGATCCGCAACTTCCAGCGCAAGTTTCCGCGGGAAAGGCTGACGCCCGCCGACGGGCCGGGAACTTTGTGCGGGACCTATGTGGAAACGGACGACAAGACCGGTCTCGCCGCGCGGGTCGAACCGGTGCGCATCGGCGGCTCTCTGCCGCCGGTTACGCCGGCCGTCGGGTGACGGGAAAAGCCGAGAAGGTCAGGCGACGGCGCGGCCGATCGCAAGCTGCAGCAGCTCGATGATCTTGGCGGCGTCGCCGCTGTGCGCGTCGGCGATGTCGCCCTCGATCACGGCGGAGATCGCATCGAAATGCGCGCCGAGCTGGGCATCGACGTTTGCGCCGGGCGCGCGCTCTTTCAAGGTCTGCGACACGGACTGCGCGATGCGGGTGACGAGCGGATAGCCGAAGGTGGTGCCTTGTCCGCGCAGGTCATGGGCGAGCCGGCGGATCTCGCGATAGGCGTCGTCCCGCGCGTCGCCGCCGGCCTTGGCGGCCGTGAGAGATTGACGCAGCTTCGTGATATCGCCGCGCACCCAGTCGCGGTATTGCGACGCCAGCTTGCCGACGGCTTCCTCCGCCCGGCGAATGGTGTCCGCGTTGATGTTTGCCAGGGGCGATCGAGCGTTGCCGCGCGGGTGAAATGGCCGCATGTGCGTGTCCCTTTTGGCGGGAGGCGAAGCGCCGCCCGCGGCGCCGGCCGCAATCGGTGGCGGCCTGGTCGCGCAAAGGGATTCATTCGCAAGCCGGCATGAATAATTCGTTAACGGCGGCGGCCGGAAGGGGCGCTTCAGCGCCGCCGCCCGCGGGTGGAAATCGCGCGGGAAGCGCGGGATTCTGCAGGTTTGAGAGGGATCGGGGCTTGGTTAACGCCGCAAATTTGCCATATTGGATTGATAGCAGTGCAGCTTGACAGTTTATTTGCTTACAAAATGTGGTGTATAGACCGGCATCAAGCCGCACTCCGTTGCGAGTGCCTTTGTTGGTTCAGGTAACATGGCTGGTCATTCCCAATTTAAGAACATCATGTATCGCAAAGGCGCGCAGGACAAAAAGCGCGCCAAGGTGTTCGGTAAGCTCGGCCGCGAGCTGCAGGTGGCGGCCAAGGAAGGGGGCGCCGACCCCAATTCCAACCCCCGGCTGCGCGCCGCCATGGCGGCTGCGCGCGCGGCGAACATGCCGAAGGACAACGTCGAGCGCGCGATCAAGAAGGGCTCGGGCGGCGGCGATATGGGCAACTACGAGGAAATCCGCTACGAAGGCTTCGGGCCCGGCGGCGTCGCGCTGATCGTCGAGGTGCTCACCGACAACCGAAACCGCACCGCGTCGGAAATCAGGACCGCGTTCAGCAAGAACGGCGGCAACCTCGCGGAAACCGGCGCGGTCAGCTTCATGTTCGACCGCGTCGGCGAGATCCGCTATCCGGCAGAGGCGGCGACCGACGAGGCCATGTTCGAAGCGGCGCTCGAGGCCGGCGCGGACGACGTCGCCTCTTCGTCCGACGGGCATGAGATCGTCTGCGCCGCGGACGCTCTGCATGCGGTTGCGGGCGCGCTGACGGAGCGCTTCGGCGATCCCGTTTCGGCGAAGCTCGTCTGGCGGCCGCAGTCGTCGGTTCCGGTGGACGAAGGCGCTGCACAGACATTGTTCAATCTGTTCAACGCGCTCGACGACAACGACGACGTGCAGGCCGTTTCGGCAAACTATGAGATCGCTGAAGAGACGTTGGAACGGTTGACGGCGTGAGGGCGGCGATTCGATGCGATTGATCGGACTCGATCCCGGACTTCGCAACACGGGCTGGGGTGTCATCGACGTATCGGGCAACCGCCTTACCCATGTCGCGGACGGATCGGTCCAGCCCGATCCCGGAAACCCGCTGGCATGGCGCCTGCGCGAACTGCATGACGGTTTGATGGAGATCCTGTCGCTCTATAACCCGGACGAGGCCGCGGTCGAGGAGACCTTCGTCAACCGCAATGCGTCATCGACCCTGAAGCTCGGCGAGGCGCGCGGCGTCGTGATGCTCGCGCCGGCGCTGGCGGGTTTGCGTGTTGCGGAATATTCCGCGAACCGGATCAAGAAATCCGTGGTCGGCGTTGGCCACGCCAACAAGGAGCAGGTGCAGCACATGGTGCGGCGGTTGCTGCCCTCATGCGAGATAACGAGCGCGGACGCGGCGGATGCGCTCGCGGTCGCGATCTGCCACGCGCATTTCGGCGCGACGGAGCAGGCGTGGCTGCGCGGCGCGGCGGAGGTGCGTGGATGACCCCCCTTCGCCAAGGCTTCGCGGGATTGGGCGCGCGTGTCGGCCGTGGCCCGGAGGGCGCAGGCCGATGATCGCCATGCTGCGCGGCGTGCTCGATTCCGTGGCGGAAGATGCCGCGATCATCGATGTCGGCGGCGTGGGATACCTCGTGTTTTGTTCCCAGAAGACGCTCGAATCCATGCCGCAGCCCGGAAAGGCCGTGCGCCTGTTGGTCGAAACGCATGTGCGCGAGGACCACATCCACCTCTACGGCTTTCTTCAGCCGGAAGAGCGGAGCTGGTTTCGGCTGCTGACGACAGTGCAGGGCGTGGGCGCGCGGGTCGCGTTGTCGATCCAGTCGGTGCTGTCGTCCGACCAGCTGCTGACCGCGGTCGTCGCCCAGGACAAGGCCCTGATAAACCGGGCGCATGGCGTCGGACCGAAGCTGGCGGCGCGCGTCGTCTCGGAGCTCAAGGACAAGGTCGGCGGCATCGCTCTGTCGGGGGCCGCGGAATTTGCCGTTCCCGGGGCGATGCCGGCGGTGGACGGCCTGCCCAACGAGGAAGCGGTGTCCGCGCTGGTCAATCTCGGCTTTTCCCGCACCGAAGCGTTCGGTGCGGTGGCGCGTGCCGGCCAGTCGCTCGGCGCCGCGGCCGCGGTCGATGACCTGATCAAGAGCGGCCTGAAGGAGCTGGCCCGATGACCGCGCCATCCGACCGCATCGTCACCGCCGACTATCATGAGTCCGACGCCGGCGAGACGTCGATCCGGCCGCAGGTCCTGGACGATTTCATCGGCCAATCGGGCGTGCGGCAGAACCTGAAGGTGTTCATCGAAGCCGCGCGCACTCGCGGCGAGGCGATGGACCACACGCTGCTCTACGGCCCGCCCGGCCTCGGCAAGACGACGCTGGCGCAGATCGTCGCGCGTGAGCTCGGGGTGAATTTCCGCGCCACTTCCGGTCCGGTGATCGCCAAGGCCGGCGACCTTGCGGCGATCCTCACCAACCTGCAGCCGAAGGATGTGCTGTTCATCGACGAGATCCATCGCCTCAACCCGGCGGTCGAGGAGATCCTCTACCCGGCGATGGAGGACTTCCAGCTCG
>CAZPFL010000078.1:0-20500 GCA_964585785.1 uncultured Rhodospirillaceae bacterium | reverse complement strand
CCCCTATCCGATTGCGCCGCCCATCTGTAACGCCCTCGTAACGCTTATCGAGTAGGAGGTGGGCGGAACTTGCAACAACATGGTGTGAACCCATGCCTTGTCACGCTCACCAGGTTGCGGGCCGTATACACGTTACAATTCCACGCATCGCGCAAAACCCGCGGAGCGCCGCCGCCATGCAGCGGCTGCTCCTGGCCTTTGACGGAATCACCCGGGTCGATGTGAGCCCGGTCACCGACCGGATCACCGTCTGCTACGACCGGGAGATGCTGAGCGTCGATCACGTGCTGCACCTGCTGCGCAGCACCGGCTTCGCCAGCGCCAAGGGAACAAGCGCCCGGCCGCGGGCGGACGATGCGGCCGACGCGGGCCTCCGCCGCATGCCGGCAAGCTGACCGGAGCGCCGCGCGCGAAGACCTAGCCGCCCGGCGTGCCCCAAGCCTGAATGCGGTAGGGGCCGCGCTCGTCGCCCGTCAGGATGACGACCGCGTCGCGTATGAAGCGCCCGCCGCCCGCGAGCATGGCCTCGGCGCGGATGGCGTAAGTGTCGGTTTCCGACGGCGGCAGGGGCGCCTCACGCCCGCCCCAGCCGAGGGGGCGCGCCGAGGCGCCGACCGAATTGCCCGGCTGCGCGCTCGCAGCCTCCGGCCCGGTGCCGGTGTCCACTGCGATACCGGCCAGCCGCAGCGCGGCCTGAACGGAGGGCGGCGCCACCGCGGTGTCCACGTCGGGACTTCCGGAGAAGACCGTCAGCGAGGGCGCGACCTTTTCATAAAGCGCGCGATCCATCCCGGCCACTTGCCGCAACTCGGCGACGGCGTAGAAGGGCCGCATCCCGGGTCCCTGCCCTTCGGACTGGGCGCTCGCACGAAATTCCGCCACGCCGCTCGCCCCGGTCCAGCGCTCGCCTTCCGCGCCGCGCCGCGCGGCGATCGCATGGGCGAGCGCGTTGGCGCGGCTCTCGGGCGCGCCGACGCTTCGGAACAGCGCGGCGAGCAGCGATTCATCCGCCTCGTTCAGGTCGATGCGTCCCCCGACATCCTGGATCGCGATGCTCAGCCGGTCCGCGCCGCGGCGGACCACGCGCGCGGCGCCGTCGGTCCTGAGCCCGTCGCGCAGCGCCGGCTCGAGCAGCGTCATGACCGCGAGCGAGACCCCGTCATCCGCGAGCGCTTCCGCGCGCGCCCGCTTGAGGCCGGCATCGGCGTCGCGGATGCCGCCGCGCGAGACCGCGAGGAAGCCGGCCGAGATCAGCGCCAGCAGCATGACGAACCACAAGACGGTGATCAGCGCGATGCCCCGATCCCGCCGGCGACGGCGCCCGTTATGGCGTCGGGAGGCCGCCATTCAGATGCCCTTTCAGCTTCACCGTGTGCTCGAAAGAGGTCAGGTGGCTGCGCAGCTCCCGCGTCACGCGGCGCACGTCGTTGGTGTCGCGGATGACGCGCGGCGTGAGCAGCACCAGCAGCTCCGTCCGCTTGACCTCGTCGTTCGTCGTCTTGAACAGGTTGCCCAGGATCGGCACCTCCGAGATGAACGGCAGGCCGCTGTCGCCCTTGGTCCGGCGGTCCTGGATCAGCCCGCCGAGTGCAATCGTCGTCCCGCTCGCCACCGCGACCGAGCTTTCGAAATAGCGCTGCTGGATCGTCGGCGAGTCGATGTTCGAGCTGACCGTCGGCACGACGTCGCTGACTTCCTGCTGGACGTCCAGCGTCACCGTGCCCGACTCGTTGACCCGGGGCGTCACCCGCAAGATCACGCCGGTGTCCCGGAACTCGATCGAGTTGACCACCGGCGCGTCGGGGTTGGTCACGCTCACCGCCGACCGCGTCAGGATCGGCACCTGGTCGCCGACCTGAAGCACCGCGGAGTGGTTGTTGATCACCACGAGCTGCGGCGAGGACAGGACGCGGACCTTGGTGATCTGGTCGAGCGCGTCCAACACCACGCGTATGTCGTTGCTCCCGCTCGCGAACACGGCGGAGAAGCCGGGAAAAGTGGAATCGACCGCGCCGGTCGACAGGTTGCTGAGCGTGAAGGATGCCCGTCCGGACTTGAGGAACCACTGCAATCCGTAGCGCAACTGGTCATTCAGCGTGACCTCGGCGATCGTCGCTTCGATCAGCACCTGCAGCGGCAGCACATCGAGCTTGGCCAGCGCGTTCTCGACCTTCTTGTAGTCCTTCGCCGTGGCCAGGATGGTCAGCGCGTTGTTCGATTCATCCGCGATGACCCGGACATTCGCCTCTGTCGGGATGGTCCCCTCGCCGCGGACGGTGATGTTGTCCGAGAGCGCCGGGCCGCCGCCGGTCCCCGACGCGCCGATCCGGCCGAGCAGGGTCGACGACGGACCGCTGCTAGACCCGTTCGTCCCGCTGCCGTTTGCGCTGGAAGACTGAAACGTGAGGCCGCCGCTGCCCGAAGCGGAGGCGCGCTGCACCGGGGAGCCGGAGAGCGTGGCCGGCGTCTGCCCCGGCGCCAGCGAGGACTGCTGTTCGCCGACGGTCGTTCTGCCGCTGCCGAAGACCCCGTCGAGGATCGCCGCCAGTTCGGACGCCTTCCGGTTCTGCACTTTGTAGACGTAGACCTGCCGGCCCTCGCCGTCGCCCAGGCGGTCGAGCCGCTTGATCCACGTCTTGGCCTCCTCGATATAGCGCGGCTGCGCGGTGACCACGAGCACCGAGCTCAACCGGTCGAGCGGCACGAAATCGATCACCCCCGCGGTCGGGCCCTTCTTCTTGTCGCCGAACACCGCCTGCAGCTCGCCCACGATGGTCTTGGGCAGCGCGTAGTCCAGCTTGACCAGCGCGTAGGACATGCCGGCGAGGTAATCGACGTCGAACAGGCCGACGAGGTCGGCGAGGTTGCGCACGTCCGATGCGCTGCCCATGGCGAGCAGCAGGTTGCGCGACGGATCGGCGTTCAGCGCCGCTTCCTTCGGGATGAAGGGCTTCAGCGTGTCGACCAGGGTCCGCGCCGAGGCGTAGTGCAGCGGGATCACCTGGATGGCGAGCCCGGCGACCATGCCGCCGCCCGTGATCGGCCGCGGGATCGACGCCTTCGCCGCGGCGATCGGCACGACATGGTAGATCCCGTCGGACTCGACGATCGCCACGCCGCTCGCCCGCAGCGCGCTCTCCAGCATGGGCAGCACGTCGGCGCGCGCGATCGGGCTGCTGGTGCGCAGCTGGATCGTCCCCTTCACGCCGTTGTCGACGGTGTAGTTGAGGCCCAGCGTCTGACCCAGGACGGCATCGACGATCTCGCGGATATCGGTGGCGCCGAAGTTCAGCGTGACCTTGCCGTCGGGATTGGCGATGACGCTCCCTTTCCCGGTGAGCGTGCCCACCACCTTGCCGGTCCCCGCGAACACGCCCTCCACCGGCTTGGACCCGGGCTTCGTCCCGGTTTCTTCCGCCGGCTTGGCCACCGGCGCCTTGTCCTCGATCGGGCCGAGCTTCGCCTGGCGCGCGTCATAGTCGGCGAGCGCGTCATAGCCCGGCGCCGCGCCCGGGCGCTCTGCGCAGCCGGAAAGCTGCGCCGCCAGGAGCCCCACCAGCAAAGCCGCCACCCACCGATGCAGCCGGCTCCCCCGTCGCCTCAGGCCGTTCGATGCCAACGGCCGGCGCGTCCGAAGCCCATGGCGGCTATTCCTTATTCTCATGCCGTTTTCGCCTAGATTTTTCGTGTTTTATGGATGCGTTCTTGGGTTTCGCCGTCGGGATGCCGGATACCGGCCGCGCGCCGGCACGAACGGCCTTGGTCGTCAGGCGCTCGCGCTTCCCCTTCTTCACGATGACGACGCTGTCGGCGTCGATCGCCTCGACGATCCAGCCGTCCACCGCGCCGCCCGGCGCGACGCGCACCATCTGCGGCGCGTCCTTTACCTTAAAGAAGGCGGCGGTCCGTCCGCCTTCCGTGACGATGCCCGTGAGGTAGAGCGGCGCGCCCGAGGCGGCGCCCGCGCGGCGCGGATCCTCGTGCTCGGCGACCGGGCGGCGGGTGCTGTGAAAGAGCGGCCGCGCGACGATCTCGTCATAGGCAGTGATCGGCGCCGGGCGGAAGACATCGGCCGCGGCGGCCCGCGTCTCCGCGCGCTTGATCGCATCCAGGCTGACCTGCGGCCGGCGCTCGGGCGGCAACGGCGCCGAGTGATCGCGGTCGATCTCGCGAAAGATCAGCGCCGCGAGGCCGAGACAGGTGAGCGCCAGCAGGGCGTTGCCTGCCTGCAAGCGGCGCCGGGTCGCGCTCATGACGTGACGCCCTTGCGAAAGCCGTACACTTCGAGGCGCACATCGAGGTCGGCCGGCTCGGTCATCGGCCGGCCCAGGCGGATGCCCGTGATCGTCGTGATGTTGACGCTCTTGATGAACAGCGAGGGCTTGCCCGTCTCGATGCGGTAGAGGATCGTCCGCAGCGCGTCGATCCGGCTCTCGATCAGGAGCTCGACGGAGACGCGCCGGTAGGGCCCGTCCGGCGCGCTCTCCAGCACGCGCACGGAATCGATGGACCCGCCACTGTCCTTGACGATGGTATTCAGCCGCTCCTGCAGCCGCGCCGCCGCCAGCGCGTCGCTCGCCCCTTCCAGGTAAAGCGCCGTGTCCGGCTCGCGCGCCTCGGCGTGACGCAGCGCCACCGCGAGCTGCGGGCGCTCCGCGCCGAGCTTCCGGTAGCGCGCCAGCGTGTCCTCGAGCGTGCCGGCCTTCGCGACGAGGCTCTCGTAATAGGCCCGCACCGGCGCGACCCCGCCCAGGTAAAGTCCGGCCGGCACGGCGAGCAGCAGGGCCAGGGCCAGGAGGCGGCGCAGCAGGCGGCTCAGCATGGTCATTTCGCCGGCCTCCGCACGATCCCGGCGGACAGCTCGAACCGCTCGATATTCTCCTTGCCCGCGCGCGTCACCGGGGAGCGGAACTTGGCGCCGGCAAGCATCGGCGAGGCTTCCAGGATGCCGAGGACGGAGGACGCATTGCCGGCGAATCCGGAGATCACGATCTCCTTCCCGTCCGCCTGGAAATCCGTCAGCCACACGCTGTCCGGCAGGCGGCGGGTCAGCTCTTCCATCAGGTCCACGAGCAGCGTTCCCGGCGCCTTCCGGCCGGCGATGAAGCGGCTGGTTTCGCCGATCGCCGCGAGCTTTTTCCGCAAACGCCCGGTGGCGAGCGCGTTGTCGCGCGCCGTCTCGATCGCGCCGTTCAGCGCGCCGATGCGCTGCTGCAGCCGATGGAACGGGAGATAGGCGGCGACGCCGGCGAGCAGCGCCGCCAGGCACGCCAGCAGGACGAACAGCCGGGCCGCGCCCTTGCCCCCGGCCGGCGCCTCGCCGGGCTCTTCGACCGGGATCAGGACCGGCGCGCCGTCGGCGTCCGTTTCGACCGCGGCGACGCGGAGGCCATGGCCGCGCGCGCCCTCGATCGCCTCGGCAAGCCGGTCCGACGGCACCGCGGCGACCGTGACGCGGAGTAGCCGCGCGGCGTGGTCGCGCGCGTCGATGCGATAGCCGAAGCAGACCTCGTCGCGCTTGAACGGCGTCAGCCCGTCGATCTGGAACGCGATGGCCTGGCGCAGCGTCGCCTCGGCGTCGAGCGGCAACGTCAGCGTGCGGCGCAGGACGATGTCATCCGCGATCCGGAGATGTACCGGCAGTGCGCGCCGGCGGCCGCGCCGCGGATCCGCCGATAGCCCGGCTTCGAGCGCGCCGAGCGATCGCTCCTTTCCGCGCTGGCGCAGCGACAGCCGAAGCGCCGGCCCGGTGGCGTCGACCAGCAGGGCATCCGGCATCGCCCGGTGCGGCGCACGCGGCACCGGCAGCATGCCGCGAAGCTCCCCGCCCCACCACGCCAGGAAGCGCCGAAGCTGGCGCGACATCGATGGGAGCGATTGCGCCGCCATCAGGCATCCCCCTCGAAAGCGCCCGAAAGGCGCGGCGCGACCACGATCTCGACCGGGTCGCCAGCGGCCTTGCCCTTGCCGGCGATCCGCAGGCTGATCAGCCGCGGCAAGGTCTCGCTGTTCAGCCAGGCGCCGCTCCACGCCGCGCGCCCGTCGCGCGCGAGCGCGCCGAAATAGGCGATCTCGACGGACTGCACATGGCGCATCAGCACCAGCTGCCCGGGATAGGCGCCGGTCCCGACCGCCGACCAGGACAGGACGAGGTCGCGCTGCCCGTCGGTCGAGACATGCAAATCGAAGAGGTAGGTGCCGGCCACCGCCGCATCGACCGGCTCGGGCCCGACGAACCGCAGGCTCTCACGCGTGCCGGCGAAGATGATGCGCTTTCCGCCGCGGTCGTCCGCCGGATAGGGATAGATGCGCGAGAGCTGCCGGCGCAGAAAGGAGTCGAGCGCCGCGCGATCCGCGGTCCGGTCGACCTGCGCTGCCGCACGCGCCCAGACCTGCGTGCCGAAGTGGACGCCATTGAGCAGGACGAAGGCGATCAGCGCCAGCAGCACGGTGGCGACCAAAAGTTCCAGCAAGGTGAAGCCGCGCTGGCGCGAATGCCTGGCCCGGCTCATCGTCGCCGTCCCTGCGCTTGCGGCGCGAGGCGGATCGCCGACAGGGTGACCGACCGGGCCCGCGGCGAATCCGGCCAGCTCACCGTCACGGCGACCTGATACGGCGCGACCACGTCGTAGCGGCCGAGCGCGAGCGCGCCCTTGTAGGGGGTGACCGCCGTCCGCCACTGATAGCCGTTGTCGAACCGTCCCGCCGTCTCACCGAAGCGGAGCGGCTCGGAAACGCCCACGGCCTCCAGCTTCGACCGTGCGAGGCCGACCGCCGCGGCGACGGCGTCGCTGGTGCGCACCGCGCGCAGCCCGGTGAAGAACTGGCCATAGAGCGCGACCAGCGTGATGCCGAGAATCACGAAGGCAACCAGCACCTCGAGCAGGGTGAATCCGTTCCGCGCGCGGCGGCGCGTTTTATCGGGCTGACGTCGTGACACGGCCGGTGATCCAATCGATATCGATCCAATAACGCTGCCGCCCGTCGGCGACGGTGACGCGCCCGCCGGTCGAGCTGCCGTCCGGGTAGAACCAGACGGCGCCGGCATGCGCGCCCGCGACCTGCGAGCGCGCCGTCTGGACGGTGAGCGCCATGCCGCGCGGGAGGGTTTGCGCCGGGCCCTCCACGCCGCGCACCTGGCGGCGCTGCAGGTCGAACAGAACGCCGGCGCCGGTCGTCGTCGTCATCGCGTGGCTCCGCGCCGCCTTGAAATCGGTTTCCAGCAGCGTCACTGAGCGGCGCAATTCCATCCGCCGCGCGAACCCGGAGAAGGACGGCGCGGCGATCGCCATGAGCAGCCCCATGATCGACAGGACGACGATCATTTCGAGCAAGGTGAAACCGCCCTGGCGCGCCATCGTGATCGTCCCCGTCCTGGTTACCAGTTCGTGACGTCGCGATCTTCGCCCTCGCCGCCTGGGCTGCCGTCGGCGCCCAGCGAGTAAAGATCGTATTCGCCGTGCTCGCCCGGAATGCGGTACTGATAGGGCCGGCCCCAGGGATCGATCACGGCGCCCTTGCGCTTGAGATAGGGGCCGTTCCACGCCGCGTTGCCCGTGGTGTTCTCCACCAGCGCCTTCAGCCCGTCTGACTGGGACGGATAGCGCCCGACCTCGAGACGGTAGAGATCGAGCGCGGTGGCGATGTTCTTCATCTGGATCTTCGCGGAATCCGACCGCGCCGAGCCGAGATAGCCGAGCACGCGCGGCGCGACGATCGCCGCCAGCATGCCGAGGATCGCCAGCACGACCAGCAGCTCGAGCAGCGTGAAGCCGCGCTCCCCGTACCGCGCCCTGCCCGCCTCGGCGGCGTGGGATGTCCCCGCCGGTGCTCGTCTTTCCTGGCTCATTACGGTCATCCTGCAAGATCATTGACGCTCAGCATCGTCGTCAGAATCGTCGTGATGATCCCGGCGATGACGATTCCCATGACGATGGTCACGACCGGAACCAGCATTGAAACAAGCCGTTCCGTCGATGTCTTGACTTCGCGCTCGAAGAGATCCGCGACCTTCGTCAGCATCGCGTGGAGCTGCCCTGTCTCCTCGCCGACGCGCACCATGTGCGACAGCAGCGGCGGAATGAGCGCGCTCGCCTCGAGCGGCTCGGCGAAGGGGCGTCCCTGCTTGAGCTCGCGCTCGGCGTTGGCGACGACCGCGGCGTAGGCGGCGTTGCCGACCGTCTCGCGCGCGATCGCCAGTGCCTTCAGCAGCGGCACGCCGTTGGTCAGCAGCGTCGCCAGCGTCCGGCTGAAGCGGGCCGTCTCCACATTCGCCGCGATCGTACCGATCACCGGGATCGCGAGCAGCATGCGATGCAGCCGCACGCGCGTGCTCGCCGTCCGCAGCATCTGCGCGATTGCCAGCACCGCGAGGCCGAGCGCGATCAGCCCGGCCCACCAGTAGGCGCCGATGAGGTCTCCCGCCGCCAGCAGGAAGCGCGCCGCCGGCGGCAGATCCTTCCCCGCCATCTCGAACAGCGGGCGGAATTCCGGCAGCACGGTGGTGACCAGAATGACCAGCGACAGCATCGACAGCACGACGAGGGTCACCGGATAGATCAAAGCCGAGCGCAGCTGGTCGGCGAGCGCGCGCTGCTTCGTCAGCCCTTCCGAGACGCGGGTGAGCACGACCCCCATGGCCCCCGCTTCCTCGCCCGCGCGCACCATCGCCACCAGCGACGGATCGAAGGGCGGGCCAGCAGCCGCCATCGCGTCGGCCAGCCCGGTGCCGCCGCGCACCGAGGCGAGCAGCCCCTGCAGCGCCGCTTTCGCGCGCCTGCCGGCGGTGACCGACTGGGTCACTTCGAGCGCGCGCTCGACGGTGAGCCCGGCGACGAGCAGCGAGGCGAGCTGCTGCATCAGCAGGTCGAAATCCTTCGCCTTCATGCCCCGCCCGGCGAAGAGGTCCCGGTTGAGGAAGCCCAGCCCGCCGGCAAGGCCGACGCGGTCGGCGTTCAGCAGCAGGCAGCCCTGCGCCTGCACGTAGTTTTTCACGGAATCCAGGCTCGGCAATTCCACTTCGCCGCGCACCAGCGCCCCCGCCTTGGTGAGCGCGCGGTATTGAAAAGTCGCCATGCTCACGCCTCCCGGGTCACGCGCAAGACCTCCTCCAGCGAGGTCACGCCGGCCGCGGCCTTGTGCAGCGCATCGGCATGCAGCGTCCGCATCCCGGATTCGCAGGCGCGCCGCTCGACCTCACCCTCGTCCTTGCGGTCGAGCACCGCGCGGCGGACGGACGAGTTCATGTCGAGAAGCTCGAAGACGACGCTGCGGCCGTGATAGCCGGTGCCGTTGCAGCGATCGCAGCCGCCCGGCCGGTAGAGCGCCTGCGGCATCGCCCGGTCGCCCAGCGCCGCGAGCGCCGACTCCGCGAGCGCCCGGTCCACCGGATAGGGCACCCGGCAGTGCGGGCAAAGCTTGCGCACCAGCCGCTGGGCCAGCACGCCGATGACCGTCGAGGTCACGAGGAAATTCTCGATGCCCATGTCGAGCAGCCGCGTCACCGACGACACGGCGCTGTTCGTGTGCAGGGTCGAAAGCACCAGATGGCCCGTCAGCGCTGCCTGCACCGCGATCTGCGCCGTCTCCAGGTCGCGAATCTCGCCGATCATGATGACGTCGGGGTCCTGGCGCAGGATCGAGCGCAGCACATGGGCGAAGCTGAGCCCGATCTGCGGCTTGACCTGGATCTGATTGACCCCTTCGATCTGATACTCGACCGGGTCTTCGACGGTCAGGATCTTGCGCTCCGTGTCGTTGAGGCACTGCAGCGCGGTGTAAAGCGTCGTGGTCTTGCCGCTGCCCGTGGGACCGGTCGCCAGCAAGATGCCGTTCGGCCGACGCAGCAGCTCGCCCAACCGCGCGAGCCCATCCCCGTCGAAGCCGAGCGCGCCGAAGTCGAGCCGCACGCCGCTGCGGTCGAGGATGCGCAGCACGACGCTTTCCCCGTGCATCACCGGAGTGGTCGAGACGCGCAGGTCGATCTCCCGCCCGCGCACGGCGATCTTGATGCGGCCGTCCTGCGGCAGGCGGCGCTCGGCGATGTCGAGATTGGCCATGATCTTGACACGCGAGATCATCGCCGCCTGGAAGCGCGATGGCGGCGCTTCCTGCTCGCGCAGCACGCCGTCGATGCGGAAGCGGACCCGAAGGCGGGTCTCGAAGGGCTCGATATGGATGTCCGAGGCGCGCGCCTCGACCGCCTTGCCGATCAGCAGGTTGACGAGGCGGATGACCGGCGCCTCGCTCGCCAGGTCGCGCAGCTTCGCGACATCGGTGTCCGCGTCGAAGAACTCGTCTTCCTCCGCCGCGGCGTCGATGATCTCGGTGATCGCCGTCCGGCCGGTGCCGTAAAGCCGGTCGAACTGGCGCTCCATATCCGCGGGCACGGCGACGCAGGGCGCGACACGCTCGCCCGTGTTGAGCGCCACGGCGTGCACGGCGTAGCTGTCCAGCGGATCGACCATCGCGAGCCGCAGGCCCGTGCCGTTCAGGGCCAGCGGCAGCACGCGGTGCGCCTTGAGGAAGGCGGTGCTGATCTTGTCCTCGAACAGCGGCGCTTCGGGATAGGCGTCGGGCTCGACGAGCGGCAGGTCGAGCACGGACGCGAAGGCAGCGGCCACGTCGCGCTCGGACACGAGGCCAAGCTGGATCAGGACGCGGTCGTAGCGGTCATTGCTTTTGGCGCAGGCCCGGCGCGCCCGCTCGGCGCTCGCCGGATCCAGCTTGCCGGCTGACTGCAATGCAACCGTCAGGCGTGATTCCACGCTCGCGGTTCGTTCCGCGATATCGTTCATGTACTCGTACTTCGCCTGTCTTTTTTTGTGCTCCCAATGGCGAGACGATTATAGAATCTAATTATTACAATTGAGTCTCATCGTTACAATGACGAGAAAGGGTGATGACGACCAACGCACGGCGCGTAAGAGACCCGATTTGAGCCGCCTGCCCGTCGCCGCTCAGATCATCAACGGGCCGTAGAGCCAGACACACCAAAACCCAAGCGTAAGGAATGCGCCGAACGGGACAGGATCGGATGCACGCACCGATCGTCCGGCGAGCCGGGCAAGTCCCGCGCCGGCCAGCGCCGCCGCCGCCGCGAGCAGCAGAACCGACGGCAAGCCTTCCCAGCCGAGCCAGGCGCCGGCCGCCGCCAGCAGCTTCGCATCACCGAGGCCGAGCCCTTCCCGCCCGCGGATGCGTCGGTAAAGCGCGTTCAGCCCGTAGAGCAAAGCGAATCCCGCCACCGCGCCAACGAGATGCGCCGGGAGCCGGCCCCGGTCGAGCAGCGCGATAACGCCGAGTCCCGCGAGCAACAGCGGCAGCGTCAGGACGTCGAGGAGCACGAAGTCGCGGATGTCCATCGCCGCCAGCGCGAGAAGCGTCCATCCGAGCGCACAGGTAACCCAAAATAGCCATCCGTCGAGCAGAAAGGCCGCCCAGAGCGCGACGCCCGCGGCGGCGATCTCCATCGCCGGATAGAAGGCGGAAATACGCCCGCCGCAAGAACGACAACGGCCGCGACGCCACAACCAGCTCAGCAACGGCGCCAAGTCCGCCGGGCCCAGGACATGCCCGCAGGAGGGACATTTCGATCGGGCGAAAACGACGGGTGCGCCCGCCGGCAGCCGCACGGCGAGCACGGACAGGAAACTGCCGATAAAGGGCGCGACCGCCACCGCCGCGACATGCTCTGCGGATAGATTCATCGAAGGCCTGCCGGCGCCGCCAAGAACTCGTGCATCCATACAGAAAACGGCGGCCCATGCCTAGGATGGGCCGCCGCCGCGCCGCTCGGCGCCGATTACGGCAGTGCCGTGTCACCGAAAGGCGGCCCTGTGACAGCGCTCGACATTGATCGTGCAGACCGAGGCCGAACAGCGCGGTCGCCCGACACGGCGATGCAAAAAGCGGAACCCGCACGCGGCGATGCGCATGCGGGTCCTGCAGCCCCGAAAACCTTTGCGTGCGGCGGAACGTCCCGCCGTCGCTTTATTCGTTGCTAGCTGCTCTTGGTCCGGCCCGTGATCGTCAGATAGCCCACGGCGGCGCTGAACCTGTCGTGGTAGTTCGCGTTCTCGAGCGGGTCGAGGACCGGCTTCACGATGTCGTGCAGCGGCGACTCCCAGTCACCGGGGTGCTGGAAGTTGCTCATGATGTAGCTGAAGCCGTTGATATGGTCGACCGCGTGCAGCCCGGTCGATTCCGCCCCGGACGGGGTGGAGAGAATGCGCGCCAGCTTGCCGGTGTCGACATTGTAGGCCCACAGGAAGTTGTTGACGTGACGGCCGCTGTCTTCGCCGATGAAGAGCGTGCGCATCTCTTCGGAGAATTTGAGGTTGTCCGGGTTGGCGACCTTGTCCGCGTTCGACGTATTGCCGAGCGAGTCCGCCGAGGTGAGGTCTTCGCCGATCAGCGCCGGCACCGGCGCGCCGCTCACCGGCACCCAGTCGCTGTTGATCCGGCGGCCGGTATCGTCGTTCTGGCGGCCGCGGAGCTTCCAGGCGTAGACCATGCCGGCCTGCGGGCCCTCGATCGAGATGCCGCCCGAGCCGTTGGTCATGGCCGTCTGCACATAGCTGATCGCGCTGTAGGCGATCTTGTCGCGCGCGTTGACGGTCGTGCCTTCCATCTTGGTAAAGCCCAGGCTGCCGCCCTTGTAGGCCGCGTAACGATGGGTCTCGAGGAAAGCCGCCGCCTTTTCCTTGCCCGGCACGAACTTGACCCAGTTGTCGTGGCCGCTGAAGGGGATCTTGGTGTAGCTCGAATCGCTCGGATCGCTCGTCTTCACATCGACGATGTCGGCGGCGGTCAGGCTGTCGGCGAGCGCCTTGATCTCGTCGCTCGTCGCATGGCCGAGCCGGATCCAGCTGATGTTGGCCGAGCCGCCATTCGCCGCGCTGGTCTGATGCCATTTCGCGACGTAGAGCGTGCCGGCGGACAGCTTGCGCGGCCGGTCGGCGACAAACATGAACAGCCCGCCGTTGGAGGCGTCGTCGCCCATCAGCACGGTCCGCTCGTCGGGCATCACCTGCACCAGCTCGTGCGAGATGCGGCCCACGCAGTAATGCTTCTCGATGCTACCGGTCCCGTCGGGATGCACGGTCACTTCGGGCAGATGCCCGTAGTGATAGGGATTGGCGGCGTTCGCGTCACCGAACAGGTTCTTGCTGAAATCCTGGAACTGGGTGTTGCTCGCGATCGCCGTCGCGTCCGGCTCGTATTCCTCGCTCGACAGATGCGTGTTCCACGGCGAGATGCTCGCGCCGCAGGTGATCCAGAGGCCGTTCACCTTGCTGGTGTCGACATTGTAGTAGCTTGCCAGCGTGAGCTTGCCCGTGCGCGGATCCTGGTCCAGCGACAGCACCGCGATCGGTGACGGCAGCCGGCCATACATCGACGACCCCGCCCCGTTCTTCGTGGTGTACTCGAACTGCACCACGGCGAAGATGCGTTTCTTCCCGCCGTGATGAAAGCGGCCGCCCTTGAGCTCGATCAGCGACATGCCGTCCGGGCAGTCCGAGAAGAACTGGCGCCCGCCCGCCGTCGGATCGGTGATCGGGTTGTTGTGGATATCGTAATAGCCGGCGGCGACGATCGTGCCCCCCTTGGTGGCCGGCACCGTGTCGCCCGTCAGGAAGAAGGTTTCATAGCCCAGGTCGAAGGTCTCGGAATGGCGCCCGACGGTCTTGGTCAAGGTCGAGGCGACATAGGTCGTCGCCATCTGCGCCGGGTCGGCCAGCGACGGCGCGGCCATCGAGCCGAACGCAAAGCGCACCGGCCCGCCGAAGGGCGGGTGGCCGAAGGACTTGGCCAGGGCTTCGTCCGGGAGAATCGCCAGCGACGAAGCGAGCGGCAGCATGGGCAGGCCGGACAGAACCTTGAGCGTCCGGCGGCGGGAAAGAGAAACGGAATCGGACATGGGAGCTCCCCAATTAACGTTTACGTGGACCGTTCGGTCTCTACCCAGCCTGAGTGACAGCACGATGAAGCAGCGATGAAACGTAAAAGACCCTGCGCCTGAAACCGCCGGATTCCAGCGGCCGTCGGGCGGGCGCCCCGCACCGGCCCGCCGCTTTCGGCGCGAGCCGGGCCCGGGCTGCGTCCCGCAAAAGACGAGGCCCCGTGCGGAATGACGCTTGCGGGACCTCAGTCATATGGGAATTTCGGGCGCGTTATAGCAAAAAACGCCGCCGGGAGCCACAGGGACTCTCTTAATAAGGCCGGCTGCCGGTCAGGGTCGTGCGATGGAGCAACCGGCGCTGCGGCAACGCATAGTCGCAGATGGCGATATGTTGTGTAGGAATATTATCCCACATGACGACGTCCCCGGGCCGCCAATGGTGCCGGTAGGTGAACGCCGGCCGGGTGCAATGGGCCCAGAGCCGTTGCAGCAACGACCGGCTCTCCTCCTCGGGCAGTCCGACGATCCGCGCCGTGTGCCCTTCGTTGACGAAGATGCTCTTGCGCCCGGTCACCGGATGGGTTCGCACGACGGGGTGAACGACTTCCGGCACCTTTTCCTTCTGACGGTCCGTCATCGCGGCATTCTCATCGCCGTCTTTGACGAGCTTCTCGAAGCGGTGGCTTAGGCTGAAGGCGGCTTCGAGCCCGTCGAGCCGGCGCCGGGTCGGCTCGTCGAGCGCTTCATACGCGGCGGCCGCGCTGGCCCACAGGGTGTCGCCGAGCGCCCGCCCGCCGGCGGCGGGAATTTCGAGGGCATAGAGGATCGAGCCGCGGCTCGGCTCGAGCATGTAGGAGAGATCCGAGTGCCAGTAGCGGCCAGCATCGGCGACGCCGATTTGCCGGCCGTTCTCGATGACGTTCGAGACGACCAGAATCTCCGGGTGCACGGGGTGGAGATACTGGTCGAGCACGTGGATCTCGAGCGGGCCGAACCGCCGGCTGAAGCGGACGAGCTGTTCCGGAGTCAGCGTCTGCTCGCGGAAGACGAGAACGGAATAGGTATTCCAGGCGTCTTCAAGCGCCGCAAAGCTCGCCGCGTCGAGATCGCGCGACAGATCGACCGACGTAATTGCCGCGCCAATAGGGCCGTCGAAAGGTTCAACTTGGATCGACATCATCCAGTCTCCCTCGCCGTCCGGGCCGATCCCACCTCGCTCGTAGGCGCCGACTAGGATTCCGGCAAAATCAACGGCTCCCGGCGCGTCTTGCCCGTTCGGCGTGCATCGCCCGATAAGCGTACACCCGCAGGCCCATTGTCCAAAATTTGCGCCCGCTTCCGAACGGCGCTAACGGCCGCGATAGCGCGGCGCGCGCTTTTCGACGAATGCGCGGGGGCCCTCTTTCGCGTCCTCGGTCTGGCCGATGACCCAGCGCAACGCGCCGCCGAGCCGCATCGCCTGCTCGAAGGTCTCGTCCAGCGCCGCCTGCGCCACCTCCTTCGCCGCCCTGACCGCCAGCGGCGCGTGCCCGGCGATGCGCGTCGCGATTTGCAGGGCCGTCGGCATCAGGTCTTCCGTGGACACCAGCCGGCTGACGATACCGACGCGCAACGCCGTCTCCGCATCGATACGGTCGCCGGTCAGGATGAGCTCCATGGCGATCGATTGCGGGATGCTGCGCGCGAGGCGCTGCGGACCGCCGCCGCCCGGGAAAAAGCCGCGCGTGATCTCCGGCAACCCGAACTGCGCCGCGGGGGTGCAGAGCCGGATGTCGCAGGCGAGCGCCAGCTCCATGCCGCCGGCAAGACAATAGCCGTCGATCGCGGCGATCAGCGGCTTTTCGAACTTCATGGTCGACCATCGCGCACCGGGGTCGGCCTCGATCACCGCCGCCGGCGCATTGTCGAGCTGGCGCCCGCCCCCGCCGGAGGCGCGCTCCTTGAGATCGGCCCCCGCGCTGAACGTGCCGCCCGCGCCCGTGAGCACGACGGCGCGGACCTCACCATCCTCCCGCGCCCGCCCCAGCGCATCCATGAGCGCGCGGCCCATCTCCTGGTTGATGGCGTTGCGCTGAGCCGGGCGGTTCAGCGTGATGACGGCCACATGGTCCTTGCATTCGAACAGCAGCGTATCGCTCGCCACACGCGTCTCCTTCTCGCTGAAAGTCAGGGTCACGGCCGGTTCGCGCAAGCACCGCCCTCGGGCAAACCGCGATGCGCCGAACAGGCCCCGGAATTGGCGCCGCCGGCGACCGTTCCTCTTTTTGTCAGACTATCGAAGGAGCGCGGACGCTGTCTAATTGGGGGCGATCGGCCGAGCGACGAAGACCGCGGTGATCATCGACGCCGCGGCGGAAATGCCGCCGTCACACGCCGAGATAACGGGTCAGAACCTCGGGCTTGCCTTTGAGCTCATCGGCGGGCCCTTCGTGCACGATGTGGCCGTTGTTCATGATGTAGGCGCGGTCGGCGAGCGACAGCGTCGCGGCGATGTTCTGCTCGACCAGCACGATCGTCTGCCCCTCGGCGACGAGCCTGCGGCAGGCGTCCATGAGATCATGCACGATGACGGGGGCCAGCCCCTCGAACGGCTCGTCGAGCAGGAGAATCTTCGGCCCGCGCACCAGCGCCCTGCCGATGGCCAGCATCTGCTGCTCGCCGCCGGACAGGTCCGTGCCGCGGCTGCGCCGGCGTTGCGCCAGGCGGGGGAACATTTCATAGATCCGTTCCAGCGGCCACGCATTCTCGGCGGTAAGCTGCGCCAGAACGATGTTTTCCTCGACGTTGAGGCTGCCGAAGATGCGGCGCGCCTCGGGCACGAGCTGCATGCCCTTCTGCGCGATGACATGCGCCTTGCGGCCGGCCACGTCCTCGCCGTCGAGCACCACGCTGCCCGAGCGCGGATGCAGCATGCCCATCAGGCTTTTCAATGTCGTGCTCTTGCCGGCGCCGTTGCGACCAAGAAGGGCGACGACCTCGCGCGCCTCGACCCGAAGGTCGACATCGAAAAGGATGTGCGAGTCGCCGTAGTAGCTGTTCAGCGCTTTGACTTCGAGCAGGCTCATTCTTCGTGCACCCCGCCGAGATAGGCTTCCTGCACGTCGGCATTGCTCTTGATCTCCGCCGGCGTGCCCTCGACCAGCACCTCGCCTTCGTTGAGCACGGTGATGCGCTCCGCCAGCTCGAAGATCGCGTCCATGTCGTGCTCGACGACGACCATCGTGCAGCTTCGCCGGATCTCCTTCAGGAGCTCGATCGTCTCGACGCGTTCGCGCGGGCTCATGCCGGCGAGCGGCTCGTCGAGCAGCAGCAGCGTCGGCGCCGTCGCGAGCGCGATGCCGATTTCGAGGCGGCGCTTCTCGCCGTAGGCGAGCTCGGCCACGGGAATGTCGGCGCGCTCGGTGAGATTGACCTGAGCCAGCGTCCCGTTCACGCGATCCTCGAGCCCGTCGATCCGGTCGATCCGCCGCAGGATATCCACGCGGAACGGCCCGCGGCGCTCGGCGGCCGCCGCGATCGTGAGGTTCTCGCGCACGGTCAGGTGGGTGAAGAGCTGGTTGACCTGGTAGCTCTTGGTCAGGCCGAGCTGGCATACCTTCGTCACGCCGAAGCCGGTGATGTCGGTGCCGTCGAACATGATGCGGCCGGCGGACGGCGGAACCTCGCAGGTCAGCATCTTGAAGAAGGTGCTCTTTCCCGCGCCGTTCGGCCCGATGATCCCCCTGGATTCGCCGCGATACAGCTCGAATTCGATGTTGTTGTTGGCGACGATGCCGTTGTAGCGCTTGGTCAGTCCCGTCGCCTTCAGCAACGGCTCGCCCTGTCGCTTCACCGGAGCCGGCGGCGGGACCACGGCCGGCCGCGCCATTGCGGCGGCGCTGAGTGGCGCCGGCTGCACGGAGGCGTCGGGCTCGGCCTCCGTGGTCCGCGGACCGCCCTTGATAAGCCCGGCCAGATCCATAAGGCCGCCGACGATGCCGCGCCGGAGGAAGACCACCAGCACCACGAAAACGATGCCGAGCGCCAGCTTCCATGTCGCGCCGAGGTGAAGCGTCGTCTGGAAGAAATCGCTCAGATAGAACCAGACGGCGGCGCCGGCCAACGGGCCGAACAGCGTGCCGGTGCCGCCGATGGCGGTCTGCATGACGAGCTGGCCCGAGGTCTCGAAGGTGAATGCATCCGGCGGCATGAAGCCCTGCATCACGCCGAGCAGGCCGCCGGCAAAGCCGGCATAGGCCGCGGCGATCACGAAGGCGATCAGCTTGTAGCGTTGGATATTGTGGCCGACGGCGGCCGCCCGCAGCGGGTTGTCGCGAATCGCCCCCAAGACAAGGCCGAAGGGCGAGCGCACGATGCGCACCGCGATCACGATGCCGACGAAATACCAGAACGCCAGGAAGCCATAGAGCGAGGCGTCACTGTTGAACTGGAAAGTAGTGAAGCCGAGATCGAGCGTCGGGGTCGGCACGCCGGGGAGCCCGTTCTCGCCGCCCGTAAATTGCGAGAGCGGGTTGAACTCGACGAAATAGAACACTTCGGCGATCGCCACCGTGATCATTGCGAAATAGATGCCGACGCGCCGGAGCGCGATCAGGCCGACCAGATAGCCGATGGCGGCGGCCGCGATCATGCCGATGAACAAGGCGCCGATGACGTTCGGAAAGCCCATGACCGTGAGCAGATAGGCGGCGACCATGCCGCCGGTGCCGAAAAAGGCGGACTGGCCGAAGGACAACAGGCCGGTGAAGCCGAACAGGATGTCGAAGCCCAGGCCGAACAGGCCCCACACCAAGATGCGGTTGACCGTGGCGGGGGTGAATCCGAGATAGGGCAGGATGAACGGCGCGGCGATCAGCCCGGCTGCCGTCAGCGCTTCGACGAGAAAGGGACGTTGCTTGAACATCAGGCGACAGTCTTCATTCGCGGCCGGCCGTCCCGAGCAGCCCGTAAGGACGAAGCACCAGCACCAGCGTCATCGCCACGAAAAGCATGACGTAGGAATAACCGGGATTGAACATCGAGGTGATGCTGATGATCTCGCCGGCGATCAGGCCGCCCAGCACGGCGCCCGGGAACGATCCGACCCCGCCGATGACCACGACGACGAAGGTCTGCACCAAAATCGCTTCGCCGACGTCCGGCGCGATCGACACCACCGGCGCGTTGACGATGCCGGCGAACCCCGCCGCCATGGCGCCGATGCCGAACACCAGCATGAACACCTTGTAGACATCGATGCCGAGCGCATCGACCATCTCGGAATCCTCGATGCCCGCGCGGACGATCATGCCGATGCGGGTGCGGTAGAGCACGAGATACAGCACCAGCAGCGCGACCACGACGATGCCAAGCAGCGCGATGCGATAGGTCGGATAGAACATGAAGCCGAGATTGATGATGCCGACGAAGGGCGGCGGCGGCGCGACCATCTTCGACAGGCTGCCGAAGAAGAAGCGGACGGCCTCGACGAACACGATGCCGAGACCGAAGGTCACGAGGATCTGGTCTTCGGGCGGCCGCGTATAGAAGGAGCGGATGATCGCCCGCTCCGTCACCATGCCGACCAGCATGACGAACAGCGAGCCCGCGATCACGGCGACGACGAAAGACCCCGTGTAGCTGTAAGCGAGCCAGCCGGCATAGCCGCCCAGCATGAACATCGCCCCGTGCGCGAGGTTGAGAACGCCGAGCGTGCCGTAAATGATCGTCAGGCCGGACGAGATCAGCGCAAGCAGCGCGCCGAGCACCAGCCCGTTGAAACATTGCGAAATGAAATTGCCCCAGTTGATCACGATACCGCCTGCACTTGGTTGCGATGCCTATCCATCGGTCCGCCATCATCATGCCCGGCTTTTCCCCGGGTTTCGAATCCGTCCTGCGGCAGGACACACCCTAAAGACACACAAGGACCGGGCCACGAGAGCGAAGACGGCGCTCCGCCCGTGGCCCGGCTCTAGGAACGAAGGCCCTCCCCCGCGTCCCCGGCGCGAGGGAGGCTTCCGTCAAAGGCCGTCAGGTATAGGAACCGAGATGGCAGCCAAAGGCGTCCGGCTTCTGCATCAGCGGCGCGCCGGGCACGACTTCGAGAACCTCCCAGTAGTCTTCCTTGTTCTTCATGGCGCTCGGCTTTTTGCCGCGGACGACGATCACCGGACGGACCAGTTGGTGATCCGCGGCGCGGAAATGCACGTCGCCGACCATGGACGGGAAGGTCTCGCCCTTTTCGTACTGCTTGATGACGTCCGGCGGGTAGAAGCTGCCGGCCTCGGAGACCATGCGCGCCCAGATGGCGAACTGCATATAGGCGTTCTCGGCGCCCCACTCCGGCCGGTAGCCGTATTTCTTGTGGAAGGCCGCGACGAACATCTTGGCAAGCGGATACTTGTCCTCGAGCGTCCACCAGAAATCGGTGGCGGCAAAGACGCCTTCCGTAAGCGCCGGCCCCACTTCCTTGGCGAGGAAGGGAATCTGGTAGGGAACCACCATGGTCATCTTGGGCGTCAGGCCGAACTGCTTGGCCTGCTGGATCGACAGCACCGCGTCGCGGCCCCAGTTCACGTTGACGATGAACTCGGCGCCGGAGTTGGCGATGTTGGT
>CAZPFL010000077.1:0-20621 GCA_964585785.1 uncultured Rhodospirillaceae bacterium | reverse complement strand
GGCGAGGATGAAGAGCGCCAGCACGGGAAGCACGGCGCCGTTCATGGTCATCGACACGCTCATCTCGTCGAGCGGAATGCCGTCGAACAACGTCCGCATGTCGAAAATAGAGTCGATCGCGACGCCCGCCATGCCGACGTCGCCCGCGACACGCGGGTTGTCGGAATCGTAGCCGCGATGGGTTGGCAGATCGAAGGCAATCGAAAGGCCTTTCTGACCGGCGGCGAGGTTGCGCCGATAGAAGGCGTTGCTGTCTTCCGCGGTCGAAAAACCGGCGTATTGCCGGATCGTCCAGGGCTGCGTCACATACATGGTCGGATAAGGACCACGCAGGTAAGGCGCGATGCCCGGTCGCGTATCGAGGAAATCGAGTCCTTCGAGGTCGGCGGCCGAATAGAGCGGCTTTACGGCAATCCCCTCGGGCGTCTGCCAGTCCAGCGTCTCGAGCCGCCCGCCCGCGGCGGCTTTCGCTTCCGCGGTCCAGTCGTCCAGCGCGTCGCGCAGGTTGGCGCCCGACGTCAGATCGATCTTCGAGAAATCCGGAATAGCGCTCATTTCGTCGAAATCCCCATGCCCCGCAGCATGTCCTTCAATTGCGCCAGCACGTCACAGCCCTCGTAAAGAAATCCCTTCACGCCAGCCGATCCGAAAGGACCGTCCGCACCGGCCGGCCGCCCGACCACGTAGATATCCCGGGCGCCCGCCGCCGCGAGCGCAGCCGCCAAATCAGTGCCAAGCTCGCCATATCCCAGGTCGTCCGAACATATCACAGCGACATCGGCCCCGCTCGACCGGAATCCCTGCACGATCGCCGCGACTTCCGTTCCCCCATCGCCCGCAACCGCCTCGATGCCGCCGGCGGCCAGGAAGTTCCGGGCATAGGCCGCCGCCGGCGTATACCGGGCCAGGGTGCCGATAGCCGCTAAAAAGACAATCGGCCGCTTCCCGGTCCTTTCAAGATGGGCGTCGCTGGCGTCGCGCAGCGCCTCGAAGGCTTCGCCCAGGCGATGGGGCGTCAGCGGCGCAGCCTGTACCTGGCCGCCGCGCGCCGCGGCGCGCATCAGCGTCTGCAGCGACGCGCCGGCGGCGGCGCCGTCGATAATCGCCGCGCAAAGGACCTTGGCATCAGCCTCCGCCAGCGAGGCGAGGCGAGCCAGCGCCGGCCGTGTGGCGGTGACTGCCCGAACCCGTTCAAGCCGCGCCGATTCCTGCGCCCGCAACGCCCGCAAATCGACCTGCTCGACCGCGACCGGCGCTTCGGAAAGGTTGGGAAAGGCGCTCGTGCCGGTCAGCGGATCATCGAGCTCGGCGATATGGTGCGCGCGCTGCGCCGCCACGGTGGCGATGTCCGCCTGCGCCCGGCCGCTCTCGAGCGCCGCGAGCATGCCCCCTTCCCGCTCGATCGCCTGGAAGAGCGCCCAGGCCTCTTGCGCCATCGCATCGGTCAAGCTCTCGATCGCCCAGGAGCCGCCGGCCGGATCGATCACCCGGTTCAGCGCCGACTCCTCCTGCAGGACGAGCTGCGTGTTGCGTGCGATCCGGCGCGCCGCCGCGTCCGGAAGGCCGATGGCGGCGGTGAAGGGCAGCACCGTGATGCTGTCGGCGCCGGCGACCGAAGCCGACAGGGCGGCGACCGTGCCCCGCAAGATATTCACCCAGGGATCGCGGCGCGACAGCATCCGCTCGGAGGTGACGGCGCGAAGCCGCATGCCCCGCATCGCCGCCGGCATCCCGCAGGCTTCTGCCACCCGGCCCCAAAGCCTTCGCGCCGCTCTCAGCTTGGCGATCGACAGAAAGAGGTTGGCATCAGTCGAAAAGGTGAAGGCGATCTGCCCGAACGCGGCGCCGAGATCGAGGTCGCCCGCCGTGATTGCCCGGAGATAGGCCGTTCCGGTCGCGACCGCGAAGGCAAGCTCCTGCGCTTCGCTCGCCCCGGCGTTGTGATAACAGGTGGCGTCCACCGCGGCCGCCGTCGCCGACGGATAGGCCGCAGCGACATGCGCCGCCAAGGCGGCCAGTTGCTTCAAGGCATCCTCACCGGACGCGGTCAATTCACCGGTCGCAGCCAACGCGCCCAGCGGATCCGCATCGAGCGCACCGCGAAAGGCGTCGGGCGCGATGCCGCGCCGGGCCAACAGCCCCAGCATCATGCCGGCCGCCGGCAAAAAAGCCGCACCGGCTCGAAGGCCCACGGGACAGGCGTCGAGGCGGACGCCGTCGAGAATCTCGTCGAGGTCATCGATGCAGGCGACGATGGCGCCCCCGACGCCAACATCGGCCACGGCCTCCCGATCGTCGCTGTCCCGCCCTCGCTGCCCGGCGCGGTCGAGTGCGAGGTCGATCGAGGTCACGCCACGGCCAAGATCCTCGAGAATGGCGTTGTTGCATGTCGACCGATCGGGATGCCCGTGACGCTGCCGAATATCCCAGCCGTCCGTGACATGCCCGATGACCCGCTGCCCGCGGGTGAACGGCGCCATGCCGGGAAAGCCCGACGCTTCCTCGCCGGCGCGCCAGTCCGTCGCGGTGTAAAGCGGCTCGATGGTGATGCCGTCATAGGTCTTGCGCGTCAGGGCTTCGGCGGGGCGATCACCCAGGATGCGCTTGACGAGCCCGTGCCACGCCTCGTCGGAGGCCGCCGGGAAACCACCCGCCAGTTCCAGTGCGCCCGGGGCCGCCCCGGGGGATCGATTGCGCTTCTTTGCCATCCTCAGACTGTCACGTTCGACCTGTATCCTGGCTCGGCGAAGGTTGTCACCGATATAACCCACAACCCCGGCCGGCAGCGATGCGCGATCCGTCGAGCTATACACCAAGAAAGCGACGTCCGCCCGCGATACGTCTTATGGAAGATGACACCGGTCCGATCAACCACTCTCAAGGACAGGCGCGGGGCGCGGCGACGGCCCGCCGCCATTCAAAACCTGACGCGCAGAGCGCGTTTTGCGGGTCGCGGGTACGACGTTCGCCAAAAACGCTGACGGTTAATACATTGAATTTGCTAAGAATGGCAAAGGCGTGTAATGATCGCCGCCGGGCAATGTGGGCGTTACGCTGGCCATTCATAATCGCCGGTGAGGCGTTCTAACTCGAGCAAATGATGTTTGGACGCACGCGCGTATTTCACGGGCTGCTGATACGGGCCCCGTTGCATTTCAATATTATTGCAATATTCATTGCGATATTTCTGACGCTGACCGGAAGTTTGATTTGGTACAATTACAGTAAGAACGCAGAACTCGCGCTCGAAGCCGCCGACACGCTCCTTCAAAACGTCAGCGAAAAAGTCGTCGAACGGACGCGCAATTTCGTCGAGCCGCCCGTCGGGCTCGTCAAGCTGGCGGCAGAGCTGCCGGCGCTGTCCAATCAGCCAAACAGCATCGACCACCCGCTGGCGCGGTACTTTCTCGACGCGCTGTCGACCTACCCGCAGCTTTATGGCCTCTATGTCGGCTATGGCGACGGCGGATTCTTCCAGGTCGTTCACTTTGCGGGGGTCGATCCAGCGACCCTGACCCGGATCGGGGCGCCGGCCAATGCAATCTACGGCATCCGCAACATCCGACGGCTGGCGAACGGGAAACGAGAGCAGCGCTGGACCTTCCTCGACCGAAATCGGCAGGTATTGGGCGCGCCGCTCGTCGAGCCCGCCACATACGATCCGCGCGCACGGCCCTGGTACAAGGCGTCGCTGCAAACCGCATCCGTTTCGATCACCGATCCCTATATTTTCTCCAGCCTGCGCGCGCCCGGGATCACCGTATCGCGGCGCGTCGCCGGCGCGTCCGAAGCGGTCGTCGCCGCGGACATCACCCTGGCGCAATTATCGTCCTTCCTGCGCAGCCAAAAGGTCGGCGAATCCGGCGTCGTCTTCATATACAACGACCGCGGTGAACTGATCGCCTATCCGGACGTCAACCGGACGGTTAAGACCGTGTCCGTAAACGGCAAGGATGCTCTCCGTTCCGTTCAGGTAGGGGACCTCGGTCGGCCGGAGCTGACGGAGGCGATGAAGCATTTCCATGGCAGCGCCGGGCCGCGCACGACCTTCGACATCCGCGGCGAGGATTACATAGCCAGCGTTTCCTCCTTGCGGGGCTCTTTCGGCACCGACAAGAAGGTCGCCATCGTGGTCCCCATCGACGACTTCCTGGGCCCGATCGCCGAGCACCGCTTCCGCAGCCTAGTCTATTCGATCATCCCGCTCTTCATCGCGATTGCGCTGATCACGTGGGTGTCGGAATGGATCGCGCAGCCGATCCGCGCCGTCGTTCAGGAAACCCAGAAGATCCGGCAGCTCAGCTTCGACGAATCGCCTGAGATCGACTCCCGGATCACGGAAATCCGCCAGCTCGCAGAATCGGTATCCGCGATGAAGACCGCGATCCGCACCTTCGCCCAATACGTGCCGAAGGCGCTCGTCGAACGTCTCATCCAATCGGGCAACGTGCTGGGTCTCGGCGGCGAGCGGCGGCAGCTTTCGATCATGTTCTCCGACGTGGCGAACTTCACTGATCTTTCGGAGGACATGTCGCCAGAAGACCTGATGCTCAAGACCTCGCATTACTTCCAGGAATTGGGCGAGATCATTCTCGCGAACCAGGGGTCGATCGACAAATTCATCGGCGACGGCATCATGGCATTCTGGAACGCCCCGCTCGACGATGCCGACCATGTCGCCCATGCCTGCCGCACGGTGCTGCTGTGCCAAGTCCGCAGCCGGCAGATCAACGAGAACTGGGCGGCACACGGCGAGGCGGGCATGTATACCCGGTTCGGCCTTCACACCGGCGAAACGGTCGTGGGAAACATCGGCTCGCCCGACCGAATGGACTACACCGCGCTCGGCGTCTCGGTGAACCTCGCCGCGCGGCTCGAGGGCCTCAACAAGCGTTACGGCACGCAGGTCCTGGCGAGCGAAAGCGTCGTGGAAGAGGCTGGCGACGCCTTTCTCTTCCGGCCGATCGACGTCGCGGCCGTCAAGGGGCTCAGCCAGCGCATCAATGTGTATGAGCTGTGCGCCGCGCTCGAAGGCGCGAGCACGATCAAGGCGACCGAAGAGCAGATCAAGATGTGCCGGCGCTGGGCGCCGGTTTATGCGACCTGTGCCGCAGGCGACTGGAGCGAAGCCAAGGGGCAGCTGCAGGCCTTCCTGGCGGATTTCCCGGATGATCCTGTCGCCCAATACTATCTCGAGCGATGCCGGCGCCACCTCGAACGCGACGTTGCGGACGAGCTGCCGCCGACGCGAGTCGCCATCCGCGACTGAACGACAACGCCGCCTCCGGGCAATCGTCTCCGCCCGCCGCCATACGCCTTCCCAAGACTGATGAGCCGGCTGCTACCGGTCCGACGGCGTCGACCGTTGGTTTGCCAGTACGATCCGGCGGCCCTCGTAATACTGCCAGGCGAGCAGCGCCGGGACGCCCACGAGAAACTGGCGGACCCGACGTACCAGGGAAAGCGCCAGCGACATTTGCGGGCTCAGGCCAAAGAGCATGCCGAAGACGAGGAAGCCCCCCTCTTGAACGCCGAGAGAGGCCGGGATGAAAAAGCCCGCGCTGCGGACCGCTTGCGACATGCTTTCAATGACTGTCGCCTCGACGAAGGTCAGATTGTGGCCCATGAAATGGACGGCGAGCCAGACTTCGCCGATGCCGAGCGACCACGCGATCGAGTGATAAATCGTGCTGATCGCCAGACCGCGGCGGTCGCGATAGAGACGAAGGATCGTGTCGTGCAGGCCGGAAACGTCGCCGAGCCTCAGCCATGCGGAATTCGCTTCGAGCCGCAGCAGCAGGCGCTCGAGCAGGCGGAACATCCCCATGCGCTGCGCGACGACAAATCCGATCAAGAGCGGACAGAAGATCATCAAGCCGATGGCGACGGACCAGCCCAGCGCGCGATCGGAACTCACGATCAAAATCATGATGACGCCGATGAGCGAGAAGACGAACTGCGTCAGCACCTCGACCGTCTTGTCGGCAACGATGCTGGCGCTGCCGACAGCCGCGCCCGCGCCGTTAATCGCCAGAAGGCGCGCACCGACGATATCGCCGCCGACCTGCGCGACGGGCATAAGCGTATTCGCCGCATCGCGGATCCATCGCGACCACACGAACAGGCTTACCGGCGCCTCCCACTCGGCCCGTACGACGGCCCGCCAGGCCAGCGCGGCGGCCAGAATGGCAAGCCCGTCATAGGCGGCGAGCAGCAGCATGCCCCATCCCACCCTGACGAAGGCCACGCCGACGGATTCGAAGCCGAAATAGCCGATGAGCGCCGTAACCAGCACCAGCCCCAGTATGGCAGATACAGCGAAGGTAAGCTTCAATGAGGCCCCCAGCAAAAAAAGAACAGCCCGAACCCGTCCGGCTCTTGACCGTAGCCTGAGCCAGAAGCATCGGACCGGCAGTGCGGGCCGACATAAGCGCAAACCGCCCGTTTGGCAAGGAAAGCAGCAGACAACGCTGTCGCACCCAACGGCGACAGCGGCTACTGGGGGCGATCCGGCGGGAAGGTCCCGAGATTGTATTTCCAGTAGGATTCCAGCAGTTCGGTGAACTGGCCCGGCAGTTCGACCACCTTCAGGCCCGGCGCTGATTTCAGCGGCATGGGGACGACCTGGCGATTTGCCATCCGCTGGGCAATGACCTCTTCGAGCGCAAATACGGCGTGCATCAGCGCGTCTTCCGCCGTTTCGCCAAACGTTTCCAGCTCGGGGAAATGCGGAGCGACCACCCGAAAGGTTCCGTCGCGTTCTTCCGTCAACTCAATTGGGTATGACACCATGGGGCGAATTGATTCACCGACGGGCTAACTATCACCATCGCAAGGTCCAGACTTTGCCGCGATGCCGCCCGATTCAACAAGTATGGAATAGGGTAGCACCGTTTTGTCGTTTTTTTGATAGGACTTCAATCATCGCTTGAAGGCAGGGGCGGCGGTCAAACGCCGCATGGGAGAGAAAGATGTACCGAAAAGCATGCGCACTGGCAGCGGTGGCGGTGATGATCACCGCTTGCGGGACGACGCCCGGAGAGCGCGCCGCAACCGGCTCGGGGATCGGTGCGGCGGCCGGCGCCGTCGTCGGCGCGGTCACCGGGCTGTCGGTCGTGGAAGGCGTCCTGATCGGCGCCGGCGCCGGCGGCGTGACGGGCGCGCTGACCAACAACAACCAGATCAACCTCGGCAAGCCGATCTGGAAATGGGGCTCGAGCTCCAGCAGCGCCACCGCAAGTGCCGGCACCACCGGCAAGAGCCAGGTATCCGCCAGCAAGAGCAACGCGTCGGTGCGGCGAATCCAGGTCGCCTTGGCCAAGCTCGGCTATGATCCGGGCCCGGTTGACGGAAAGATGGGCAAGCGCACGGCCGCCGCGATCCGCAAATACCAGGAAAAGAACAAGCTCCGGGTCGACGGCCGTCCCAGCGCGACCCTGGCGCAACGGATCGAGACCGACGCTAACCCCGTTTGAGCACGCCACCCGACGATCGAGAGGGGCCCGCCGGAGACAGCGCGGCCCCTTCTCTTCTAGGCCCCCTTTTCTTCTAGGAAAGGATCGTGGGCTTCAGGAAGAGATCGTAGGCCGGGTTTCCCGTTTCTTCGGTACTCGGATAGCCGATCGTGCGCAGGAACGACCGGAACTTGGTTTCTTCGGGCCGGGGCACCTGCATGCCGACCAGTACGCGGCCAAAGGCGCTGCCGTGATTGCGGTAATGGAACAGGCTGATGTTCCAACTCTCGCCCATATTGTTCAGGAAGTTCAACAGGGCACCCGGCCGCTCGGGAAATTCGAACCGGTACAGCTTCTCATCCTTCAGCTTCTGCGTCCGGCCGCCGACCATGTAGCGGATGTGCAGCTTGGCGAGCTCGTTGTCGGTCATGTCGATAACCGGATATTTGTGCTTCTTGAGCACGCGGATCAGGTCATTCTTGTCCTTCTCGCCACGGCGAAGCTCGATGCCGACGAAGATGTGCGCCGCGTCGTTCTCCGAGTATCGATAATTGAACTCCGTCACCGACCGCGCACCGATGACACGGCAGAACTGCCGGAAGCTTCCGACGCGCTCGGGAATCGTGACCGCCAGCAACGCCTCGCGACGCTCACCGATCTCGGCGCGCTCGGCAACGTGGCGCAAGCGGTCGAAGTTCACGTTGGCGCCGCTGTCGATCGCCACCAGTGTTTTGCCCTTGATCCGCGTGCGCGCGGCATATGCCTTGAGGCCGGCGACACCCAGCGCACCGGCCGGCTCGGCGATCGATCGGGTATCGTCGTAGATGTCCTTGATCGCGGCGCAGATCTCGTCTGTCGTGACAAGGATCATCTCGTCAACGCATTTCCTTGCGATCCGAAACGGCTCCTTACCGACCTGTCCCACCGCGACGCCGTCGGCGAACAGGCCCACCGAGCTCAGCCGCACGCGGCGGCCTGTCGCAAGCGCGCGCTCCATGCAGGCGGACTCCGTCGACTCCACGCCAATGATCTTGATCTGCGGCCACAACGACTTGACGTAGGCCGCGATGCCGGCGATCAGGCCGCCACCGCCGACAGGGACAACGATGGCTTCGATCTCCTCGCTGTGCTGCCGCAGGATCTCCATCGCGATCGTGCCCTGGCCGGCGATCACCTCTGGATCGTCATAAGGATGCACGAAGGTCATGCCGTTTGACGCAGCCATCGCCTCGGCATGCAGCCGCGCGTCATCCACCGACGTGCCGTGCAGCACGATCTCGCCGCCCATCCGACGAACGGCATTGATCTTGATCGGCGGCGTCGTCTCCGGCATGACGATGACGGCCCGCAGACCGAGCCGGCTCGCGGAAAGCGCCACGCCTTGCGCATGGTTCCCGGCGGAGGCGCAAATAACGCCGCGTTTGCGCGCCGCAGGACTGAGATTGGCGATCTTGTTATGCGCGCCCCGGAGCTTGAACGAGAAGACGGGCTGCAGGTCTTCCCGTTTGAGCAGGACGTCGTTACCAAGCCTGGCGGAAAGAATGGGCAGCGGATCCAGCGGCGTTTCCCGCGCCACCTCATAGACCCGCGATTTCAATATCCGCTCGACATATTCCTTTGGCATCGAACCGTCCATCTTCGCTACGCCGTCGGCGCTCGTTTTTCCCTCCCGCAGGAAGGGCTTGACCGGCGATAGAGCACAAAATGCGAAGCAGGCAAAGCCATCTTTGCGCGTCCGCATTGCCGCATGCACATAAGGAGTAAGCAGAATGATGGAGATGCTGCGATCGCCGCCGGTGCCCGGTTATTGATCAGAGCGAGCGGCAGGTTCGCCCGCTCTTGTCGGGAACAGCATGCTTCGACCGGCGCCTTGTCCGATTGTAGCAGGTCCGTCACCGATCCTTTCGATCGATAGGCCAAACAATCGCCACCTTGTCACCGCAACTGTGGCATTTGCATCATCATTATTCGGAAACTGGGACCATTATTTCGTTAAATATTATCGATGCGTCGGAAATGCTGGTAGTAGTTAAAGCGCCCTAGGCGACGTTGTTGGCGCCAGGAGTGCTTGCAGCTAAGTCTCGAGGGGGAGATGAAGCAAGACGACAGTGGGTGGCAAATAGCTAAGCTATTGGTCCAAAAACACGGCGAAGACGCGCCGCTCCGAGCCGCGATGCAAGCGCAGAGACGACTTGCCGCGGAGGACTTCAAGGGCGGTGCGACGTGGATCGGAATAACGCGCGCGGTTGACCAGATATTGGGTAATGCCGATACCGGCAACTTCCGCGAAGCGCGGCAATAGATCCAGATCGATAGAAGCTAAGTTAAAGACAATATGTGAAACCGCCTCGCGTCACGCGAGGCGGTTTTTTTTAGCGCAGGCGAGAGGATTGCGCCTCTCGCACATCCGAATCTGCCGATCGCCGACTTAGCCGTTCACGATCTGCCAGGTTCCGTCCGGCTGGCGGCATGCGGTCCCGTAGCCCTGCTGAGTCTTTCCGCCAACGGTAATCGTCTGCTGGAACTCCCGGCAGTACCGGCCGGAGCTCGACGTACCGTCGCGAACGGGCGTGTAGGTGCCCGAATGACCCGATTGCGGGTTGTTCCAGTTAATCGTCTCGCCGATCGGCGCTGTTTGCATCTTGTTGTACGCCTGATTTGCCTCGAGACGATCCGCGCGATCCAGGCTCTTGCCGATCTCGCTGCCGGCCAAGCCACCCAGGAAAACGCCCAGCCCCGTCGCGACAAGCCTTCCGGAGCCGCCGCCGATCTGCGACCCCAAAAGACCGCCGAGCGCCGCGCCGCCGAGCGTACCGATGGTCTGCTTCTGTCCCATCTGGTTGCCCTCGCAGCCGGCGAGCGCCAGCGCGACGACAACGATCCCCCCTGCAACGGCCTTCTTCCACATCATCCGCTCCTTTGCGCCACGACGGGCGCTCACTGACGGCCCTGAAAGCGACCTTCAAGGCCAAGGCCTTCTGGTACGGTGCGAATTTGGTCTTTTTGTGGCGCCAAATCCAGCCCGAATTATACCGACGGACCGGATTATTTGCGAGTGTCTTGCCGTCACATTTCTTGTAAAACGAGTATTTGTAATATTATTTATCTATCTTAAATTTTCCCTTTCTGCGGTGTTATCCACCGCAATTCGATTGGCGCGGCGGTGAAAATTATTCCGGATCAATGCCGACAAACCGCAGGCGGCCATTTCTTTGGCCGGCGCGAGGTCCCTCCCCACCAGCGACGGGCCGATGATTCGCAACAAAAGCGCAAAATCTCTTGCGCCAATCCCGCGCTTTCCACCGCCCTTCCGAAGGCCCGGCCAGCCTGAATCCCTAAGCGATTGACCCTATGGGACGAATTAGGAGCAGGCCGGCGGCGCAAAGCTAGCCTTTGGCGGTATTGCGCCCATCCGAAGGGTAGGCCAGCGTTCTTGGTGACGCATGATTTTTTGTCAGAAACCATAAAGGGAGCGGCGGCTTATAAGGAATTCGTCCCCATTCCTCGTCGAGACAGAGGGAGCAGCCGCCGGGATGACTGACTATGTTGCGAGAAAACCTTGAAACCGCATTCCGCACCAACGCTTCGAGCAATACGCGGGCCGCAGGCGACGCCACGGTGCTCGTTATCGGGTGCGACGATACCCGGTCCGCCGACATTTCGTTCAGCGGCACCATCCAGGTCGACGGCCGCATCGAGGGCGACATCCGCTGCAAGCGGCTCGTTGTCACCGCTCGCGGATTCGTCGATGGCGCGATCGTCGCGCGAACGGCGCATATCGAGGGAACCGTCAACGGGCCGGTCGATGCCGTGAAGATCATTCTGGGATCGGCCGCGATCGTCAAAGGAAACCTCACTTACGAGTCCTTGAACATCGCAACGGGCGCTTCGATCTCAGGCTTTTGCCGCGACCGCGGCCGTATGCGCGTCAGACCCTTCGACTGGACTTTGACCGAAAGCGCGCCGGCGCTCCCCTTCGACCTGGCCAAAGCGGCCTGCCGGAACTCGTCGATCAAAATCGCACCCGTACCGCCACTGCGATTGGCGCGCGGGCATCGGCCCCTGACGATGAAGGCCGTGTGGGAGCATTACCAGCAAACCGCGCCCGCCATACGCCAATAGGACGTGTCGATGCTAATGTTCGTTTGGCGCCGGTCGCCAACGTCCCTTTCAAATTTTCGGGCAGATGACCAACAACGATAGCCAAAACCCCAAGCAACGGCGCACCGACGATGCGCTTGAACGCGCGATGCTGATCGATCGCATCGCGCGCCTCGAGCGACAGTTGGAAACGGCCGAGGGGCGCGTCCGCAACGCCGAACAAAACGCCAAGGATGCCAAGTCCGCCCTTGCCGGCACGCTGATTGATAAAGCGCGGCATCAGAAATCCGGCCAGGCGACCACAAAGAAAGGCTCGCCGGCGAAACAGGACCAGCAGCCGGCCGTTCCCGACGACGTGGAGAATATGGAGCGCGCGTTACGCGCCGAATACGAGGAAAGGTTTCAGGCCGCGCGCGACCGGCTGGGACGGGACTTCCAGCAGCGTCTGATCGACGCGCAGGCCGCCTGGAAAGCGGAAGCCGCGCAACGGGCATTGGAAGAGCGCTCGAGCAGGCCCCGCCCTGTGCCGGCGCGCGACGTGGCGAATATCGAGATCCTGCCGGGAACCCGCAGCGATACTTCTCACCGCGCGCCCCGCCCTGCGCTGACGCCTCGCCGCCGAAATCCGTTGCTCCGTCCATCGACCGCTATCGTCCTCGCGCTCGCGGTAACCGCAGGCGCTGCCATCGTCGTGGCGAGAGGGACGTTCCGCGCCGCCAAGTCGCCTTCGCCTCCCGCACCTGCGTCCGCCGCCGTTTCGGTGCCTGCCCCGTCCCCTGCCAAGGCCGCCAGCCCTTCGCCCGCGCTCACCGCCGCTGCGCCGCCACCGGCAACGGCCCCTGCATCGCAACCACCCGCGGCCGTAGCCGAACCGGCGCCTGCGCCCGCGGTCGACGGCACGGTCATGAAGCAGCCGGCCGAACGGACCGACAGCGCTCCCACGCCATCAAAGACAGCCGCCGTTTCACCAACGGCGCCCGCCAACACGGTCAACCCCGCAACGGCTGCCGCCCCGGCTACGCCGCCGCCCACCGCGAGCGACAAGGCCATCACGGCCGATAGTGTCGCGACGACCGGCAAGGCGACGGAGCCGGCGAGCGTCCAGTCGTCGGACGCCATCGACGCGCAACGCAAGGTCCTCGAGCACGATGCGGCGCTCACCGCAAAGCTGGATGCGCTGCGCAAACGCCTCGATACGGCGACCCGGCGCGCCGACGTCGCGGAGACGGCGCTTCGCGCCGAACGCAAGAAGGCTGCAGAGGAAGCCACGAAACTGCGGTCGATGGCGTCCAAGGCGGCGAGCGCCAAGCAAGACACCGCGCCACCGCAGCCTCTCTTCCCGCCGCCGCGTTTCGGCGTCGTCGAATAATCCGTCCGCGGGCCAATCTGACGCCGCTGCACGACGCCGCTTGACCTGAGGACCCCGAGGGTTGTTGAATCGGGCCAGCGACGGATTTCAATGTCGGTGCCTGGTTCAGGCAGTGGGAGCGGCAAGCGCCGTTCTGACAGACGACTCCCCGCTCGGCGAACCCCACAGACCGGATGTCCGTGATGCGCATGTTCCATGCCGTGTCCCGGCATCGTCCTTTCATTTACGAATTCCATGGGAGGGTAAATCAATCATGGATCGTCGCACTTTCTTGACCGCGACTGCCGCGATCGGCGGCCTCTCCGCCGCGAGCGCATTTCTGCCCAAGGCGATATCTGCCGCGGCCGCGGCCCCAGCAGCCGACCTGGCGCCCGACATCAAATGGCGGCGCTTCAAGATCGAGGTGGAAGCCGCGCCGGCCGTCGCGTCGGGCCCTCTGAAGATGTGGCTTCCCGTGCCGAGCCAGACGCCCTATCAGCGTGTTCGCTCGATCCGTTGGACACCGGGCGGTGCGGCGGCCGACTCTGGCGAATTCTATGACGACATCTATCGCGCGCCCATGATCTACACCACCTGGCTGGGCGGTAGCGCCGTCGCGCCGTCGCGCGCCGTCTTCGAGATCGAAACCCGCGACTACGCCGCTGACCTCAAAGCGGCCGCGAAAATACGCCGTATGGAGGCCGACCCGTCGGTCGCGCTCTACCTGAAGCCGACCAAGCACATGCCGATCGCCGGTATCGTGCAGGACAGCGCGACCAAGATGGTCGCCGGCAAACATACGCCGCTCGAAAAGGCGCAAGCGATCTACGACTGGATCGTGGACAACACCTTCCGCGACCCGAAGGTCAAAGGATGCGGCATCGGCGATATCAAATTCATGCTCGAAAGCGGCAATCTCGGCGGCAAGTGCGCGGACCTCAACGCGCTCTTCGTCGGGCTCGCACGCGCGGCCGGCCTACCGGCCCGCGAGGTGTACGGAATCCGCGTCGCCGCGTCGCGACAATTCAAGAGCCTGGGGTCGTCGGGCAACATATCGAAAGCGCAGCATTGCCGCGCGGAGTTCCACATCACCGGCGTGGGCTGGATTCCGGTCGATCCGGCCGACGTTCGCAAAGCCATTCTCCAGGAGAAGCTGCCGTTGCAAGACCCGAAGATCGTCGCGCTTCGCAAGCGGCTGTTCGGCTATTGGGAGATGAACTGGATGGCCTACAACTCGGCGCGTGATTTTTCCCTGCCCAACGGGCCGAAGGATCCGTTCAACTTCCTCATGTACCCCGAGGCGGAGCACAAGAGCGACTGGCTCGACGGGATCGATCCCAACGCCTTCAAGTACAAGATCACCTCAACGGAAGTGTAATCGCCGCGCATACGAGCCGCGCAAGGCTGAGGCCTCGCATCGCCATGCGGGGCCTTTTCTTTCCGGCGCGGCGCGCTCAGCGGATCGCCGTTGGCGGCAGTACGGGGCCTTGCCCCGGCGTCGACGGCCCGGTCGCCGCAATCGTGGCCGCGGTCGCTACGCTGTCGGCAAGAAGCCGGCCGATGCAGCCGTAACTCGCGTCATTCATGTGCAGATGGTCGCGCGAGATTATCTCGTCCATGCGGTGGCGGCCGCTCGACACCCAATCCCGCATGACCGCATAGCGGCGGAAGAGCGCGATCTTCGCATCATTGGCCAGCATGCCCATGCTGTCGATGATGCGACGGTGAACCGGCTTGGCCAGAATCTTGGGCGCGTATTGCGGATCCATCAGAATGACGTCGGTGTGCGCGGCCTTGAGCCGATTGATCCCTTTGCGCACGATGGCGGCATAGGCATCGAAATCGCCGCTGCGCAGCGTGTAGTTGCTGCCGACCTGCCAGATCACGAGCTGCGGCTTGTAGGGAAGGACGTCGGTTTCGAAACGGCGTAGCATCTGCCGTGCGTCCTCACCGCCCACGCCCTTGTTGACCACGTCGATCGTAAGCCTGGGCCAGCGGCGCTTGAGCTCGGCGGCCAGCTGCGCCGGATAGGTATGGCTGCGGTCCGTAGCGCCGACCCCTTCCGTCGAAGAAGAGCCGATGGCGACGATGGAGAGCGCCTTGCCGCGGCGGATCGCGCGGGCGGTATTCGGCAAGGCCACCTTGAACTGCGTGACCGACGCAGGCGCCGTGCAATCGAACGGCCCGTCATAGGCGGTATCGAGCAACGGATCCTGCGCCTGCGCCGTGGCGATCGTGAGGCCGATACACAAGCCGAGCAGCAGGCCGATCCGCGTCACGGGTTGCTTCCCTCAGCGTGCGGACGCCGCGCGATGAATTCGGCCAAGGCGCGGCCGATGCAGGCGTAAAGACGCCGCGCCATCGCCTGCTGCTCGTCCTTCTTCTCGACCGTGTAGTCGAACGCACCCGATTCCGACCAGTAGCGCATCAGTTCGTTGCGCGGGAACATCGGCACGTCATTGACGTCCGCGACCTCGCGGATCGCGGATTCATAGGGCTCGAAATCGGTCATGATATGGGTCCGGCGCGAGAACTGGATGTCCATCATCATGACCTCGCTCGCTGCCCGGAGCTGCGCGAGCCCCGACTGCAGCGTCTCGCGAAAGGCGCTGAGCTCGACGCCTCGCACCGCGTCCACGGTCCCGGTCTCCCAAATCACCAGTGCCGGCGCCAACGGAAGGATCTCCTTAGCAAACCGCGCCGCCATATTGGCCGCGGTCTGGCGCGCCTTGCCCAGGTTGACGACCGAGATCTTCGCTTTCGGGAATTCCTTGGCGAGCGAGACCCCGAGCTGCTTGGGCCACGCATAGTCCGGGCCGCCCGCCGCGCGGCCCACCGTCGAGGCCGAGCCGATGGCCACGATGGTGACGGTCCCGCCGGCCGACAGCGCCGCCACGGTCCGCGGCAGCTTCGGCTCGAAAACGAAGGCATCCGAGGGAACGACGCAGCCGGCCGCGAATGCGGTCGCCACCGGCAGGGCCAGCAGTCCGAAGCCGGTCACCGCAATGAGCCGAAAACCCAGGCGCAGCAAGGCCGTTGCCATTCTATGACCCTCTCCCCGCCACCCGTGCCTTGGGCGATCCGCTTGCGACGGCGAACCAGTCCATCAGCCCGGCGACGCCGATCATGACGGCAATTCCGGCCGCTGTCACCGTAGCCTGAAGGACGATTCCCCCAAATTGCTCGTTGATAACCAAGTGGCCAATGACCGAAAGCAGGATCCCGAGGCAGAAGATGTACAGCGAATGCCGGCCGCACATGACGAAAGGCTGCGCGATGGGTCCTGCGAGAAAACGCGTCTGCGGCGGAATGAGCCGGGCCACCAGGAGCGCCAGGGCCAGCACATTGGCGAAACGCAGCGGCGACAGGTCGGTCTTGCTCATCAACGGCCACAGCGCTTGGGTGAAGAAGGCGGGGAACGGGTCGTAGAGCCAATGCAGGGTCCAGTCGACCCGCAGCAGAAAGCCGGCGGCGGCGATGGCCACGGCGAGCCAGAACAGCCAGCGGTTTGCCAGCCAGGCGACGCCGCCGTGGTTGCTGCGCCAGCCCAGCCACGCGCTGAAGAAGAACAGCGCCTGCCAGGCGAAGGGGTTGAAGAACCAGACCTGGCTCTGCCCCGGATAGGCCGAAAGGTTGATCCCCCGGTCGAACTGGACGGCGAGCCAGAGCGCGAAGGACAGGCCGAGCACCGGCAGCGGCCAGCGGCGCAGGCCCAGAAGAACGGCCGGCAGCGCCAACAGCAGGACGATATAGACCGGGAGAATATCCATGAAGGCGGGCTGGAACCGCAGCGTCAGCGCCATGATCACCGCCACGTCCGGCTCCTTCAGGAAATCGGCGGCGCGGAACTCATCGGCATAGAGCCCGGCGTTCAGGTTGGCGGCCGCCTGCGCCACGGTGGCCATGAACAGCATGAACAGGAAGACATGCGCGACATAAAGCTGCCAGACGCGGTGGTAGATCCGGGCGCTTGCCGTAAGCGTCCCCTGGCGGTCGAAGGCGCGGCCGTAGACCATGCCGGCGGCATAGCCCGAAATCAGGATGAAGACCTCGGCCGCATCGCCCAAGGCGATCGACTTGATTGTGAAATTCGCCAGGACGTTGTTCGGGATGTGGTCGATGAAGATGCAGAACAGCGCCAGACCGCGAAAGAAATCGAGCCGCAGGTCGCGTACGCCGCCAGATCCGCCGCCGCTGCTACTCATGTGACGGTTACACCCAACAAATTCCGCATAGAGGTGGTAACGGCCGGCCAATCGCGCAAGCCGCGCAGATCCTAGCGGATGTCTGCCGGGCTGGCCATGGGAGGCGGAGACCCCGCGAGCGGCACCATTCGCAGCGACCGTGCGGTCAGCGCAGGCCATCCGCTTAACGTGTCAACACCGTCTCCGTGACAGCGTTTCATCAAACCGTTCGGGAAACACCATCAAATTGAAGTCATCTTCGAAAATACTCATCGCGCGGAACGGAGTGCCGTTTCGTGACGATGCGTCATTTCATCGTCTCAGGGTTCATCCCACCTTTCATCTTGCGGCGCTATAGGGAGACGTTTCGATGCGACTGATGGCTAAGTTCAAATCGTTGGCTCTGGCGACCAGCGCGCTCTGCGCGCTGACGCTGGCCTCAGCGAATGCTTACATGCTTCATAGAGGTGACACGAAGACGCCGATCAAGCACGTAATCATCATCATCGGCGAAAATCATACTTTTGATAACCTGTTCGGCACCTACCAGCCGAAGGATGGTCAGAGGATCAGTAATCTTCTGAGTAAAGGCATCGTCAATGCCGACGGTACGCCGGGGCCGCATTTCGATCTGGCCAAGCAGCGCGTTGGACTTGACGAAGACGTCTACAGCGCCGTGACCGCCTCGACCGATGAATACACGACATTGCCGCGTCCCTACACCACCTGGGCCGACCCGAGCGCAACCGGGCTTCCGTCGGGCGTGGAGGATACCCGTTTTCCCGCCGATTTGCCGAACGGCCCCTTCCAGATCAGCAAATATGTGCCCTACGCCGCCTATACTGGCGATCCCGTGCATCGTTTTTTCCAGATGTGGCAGGACGTGGACGGCGGCAAGCACGACAAGTTCGTCTGGGTCGAGGAAACCATCGGCACGGGCTCAGACGGCAAGCCGTATCCGTCCGGCGGGTTCAACCCAGGGGAAGGCGCCATCTCGATGGGTTTCTACAACATGAACCCGTTTACCGACGCCGCCGGCAAGGCGCAGCCGGGTGACGCGTCGTTCTTCAAGTCGCTGGCCGACAATTACGCGATGAGCGACAATTATCATCAGGCAATAATGGGCGGAACGGGCGCCAATTTCATCGCGCTCGTCTCGGGCGATGTGGCTTACTTCACCAATCCGGACAAGCTCGACGGCTCGGCCGCCGTGCCATACAGCAATCAGATCGAGAATCCTGATCCAGCGCCCGACACCAACAACTATTACATTCAGGACGGCTACAGTGGCGGCTCCTATGTGAACTGTTCCGATCCCTCACAGCCCGGCGTCGCTTCGGTGAACCAACAGCTCAAACAGCACGGCGTCCATCGGACCAACTGCGCGCCCGACCACTACTACCTGGTGAATAACTATAACCTGTATTGGAACCAGACGAGCAGCAATCCGCGTCCGCTCGGTTCGGACCAGTTCACGCTGCCGCCGCAGAACTTCCGAACCATTGCCGACGTTATGAGCGCGCATGGCGTGTCGTGGAAGTACTACACGGCCGACCGTGGCGATGATCCGACGGTGTTCGCGAACTCGGTAGACGGTGTGCCGCTTCCCTACCACTACTACTGCGACATTTGCGATCCTCTGACGGCTTTTTCCAACATCATGGAGAACCCGGCGAAAGAGGCGAGGCTGCAAAATTACGGTGCCTTCCTCAAAGACGTGGGCAACGGCACGCTTCCTGCCGTGTCCTTCGTGCGTCCGTTCGAGGCGCTTGCCGGCCATCCCGCCGACTCAACCACCGATCTGTATGAGAAGTTCCTGGAGGCTCTGATCAACCAGGTGAAAAACAATGATCGGCTCTGGGCCTCGACGGCGATTTTCGTCACAACCGATGAAGGCGGCGGCTACTACGACTCCGGTTACATCCAGCCGCTGGACTTCTTCGGCGACGGCACCCGCATCCCGTTCATCGCAGTGTCGCGCTACGCCAAGAAGGGTTTTGTCGACCACACCTACTACGACCATGTCTCGCTGCTGAAGTTCATCGAGGAGAACTGGCATCTTCCCAAGATTTCGCACCGCAGCCGTGACAACTTGCCGAATCCGGTCGTTAGCCGCGCCAATCCCTATGTGCCGAAAAACGGTCCGGCGATCGGCGATCTGATGAATCTGTTCGATTTTGGGCACCCTCATAACCATGACCGCCATCGCGGCTAGGTTTGGGTGAGCCTACGAGGTGGCTAAGGGGCTGTGTCCGGCAAAACCGGCGCAGCCCCTTAACGCTTGTGACTGGCATTGCCAGGCTAAACCGGCTCGCGATTGACATGTCCGGCTTTTTCAGAAAATCCGCGGCGCGAAACGCATCGGCATAGAGCCCGGTGTTCAGGTTGGCGCTCAGCGCAGGGCTTCGCGGTCCAGGTCCAGCACCGTCTCGGCCATAACGGTCAGCATGCGCCAGGCGGTCTCGTAATGGCGGGTCGCCTCGACATCGTCGTAATAGCTGTCGAGCAGCACGTAGCGACAGCCGAGCAATTCGAGCGCCGCCATGTCGCGCCGCACCTGGTCCACCGTGCCCTCGCCCATGACGCGGTCCTCGTCTGGCCGCGGCGTATCGGTCAGCCGGAGCCGAATGCGTGGGCAGAGCGTCGGCACGGGCTTCCCTTCCTCATCGGCAAGCGCACGCAGCCGCGGGATGCCTTCCTCACGGAACCAGCGCTCGCGGATACGAATCGGGTGCCAGGCGTCGCCGTAGCGGATAGCGCGGCGCATCGCGGCGTCGCTCGCGCCGCCCACCCAGATCGGCGGATGCGGCGTCCGCGCCGGGCGCGGCGCGGTGTCCACGTTCGAAAAGCGCACAAACTTGCCCTCGAAGGATGCGATGTCCTCGGTCCACAATGTCTTGATCGCCGCCAGATATTCGTTGGCGATGGCGCCCCGCTTCTCGAACGGGACGTTGAGCGCGGCGAACTCCTCCTGGGCCCAGCCAACGCCGACGCCGAGGATGCACCGACCGCCGCTCAGCTGGTCGAGATTGGCGAAGGCGCGCGCCGTCTCCAGCGGGCTGCGGTAGGGCAGGATGATCACCGTCGTGCCAAGCTCGATGCGCTTGGTGATCCCGGCGAGCCAGCCCAGCGTGCCGATCGGCTCGAACCAGGGCGCCGGGTAGCGCTTGCCGACATCCGGCGTGACCGCGATGTGGTCCGAGGTCATCAGCAGGTGGTAGCCCAAGGCCTCAACCAGCGCCGCCCAACGGCGCAGCACGCCCGCGCTCGCCGAGGGCCCGAAATTGATCAGGTTGACGCCGATCTTCATGACCCTGGCCCTCCGTTGCTTGATGCGGGGCCCGCCGGCGACCCGCAACTTACGATGTTAGCGGAGGCGAGACGCGATGGCGATGGAGGGGTGAAATTGGTGGGCGCTAAAGGACTCGAACCTTTGACCCGCTGATTAAGAGGCTCGTGAGGAGTGTGAGATGTCAGGGACTTAGGAGCAAACTATCGGGAAATATACGGTCGATGTCTCAATGGGTTAGGGGA
>CAZPFL010000076.1:0-20645 GCA_964585785.1 uncultured Rhodospirillaceae bacterium | reverse complement strand
GGCGGCGGCCAGACCCGCCACGCCTGGAAGGGCGCGGGCGAAACCCTCGGCAACGAGGGCTATCACGTCGTCGCCTTCGACGCGCGCGGACATGGGGACTCTGACTGGGCGCCGGAAGACGCTTACAGCCTCGACGACATGGTCGCGGACCTTTGCTGCGTCATCGAGGCACTCGGCGACAAGCATCCGATCCTGGTCGGTGCTTCGATGGGCGGCGCCACCAGCCTCGTCGCCGTGGGCGAAGGCAAGGTTGACGCGCGCGCGCTCGTGCTGGTCGATATGGCGCCCAAGATCGAGGCGCAGGGCCGGCGCGAGATCCAGGCCTTCATGAACCAGAAGCCCGAGGGTTTCGACAGCCTGGAAGAAGTGGCGGAAGCCATCGCCAACTACCAGCCGCACCGCAAGCGGCCGCGCACCCTCGACGGGTTGGCCAAGAACATCCGGCTCGGCAAGGACGGCAAGTATCACTGGCATTGGGACCCGGCGCGCCGGCGCGCCTGGCGCGAGGACGACGGCCGTCGCGAGCGACTCAGCGCATGCGCGGACCGGCTGACGCTGCCGACGCTGCTGGTGCGCGGTGGGCTGTCGAACGTGCTGAGCGAGGAAGGCGCGCAGAGCTTCCTGAAGCAATGCCCGCATGCGGAATATGTCCGCGTCGAGAATGCCGCCCACATGGTTGCCGGCGACCGCAACGACAACTTCGCCGGCGCCGCGATCGCGTTTCTCGAGCGGGTGGTACCGGCGCGGTAGGGGGCGGCCGGCCAGACTTGATCAGAAACCGACCAGTATGTATATAAAGGGTATCCGAGGAGAAGCCCTTTGATCCGCGACCCGAGCAAGACCAGGGATAAGCTTCTGGACACCGCTATCCAGTTGGTCTGGCAGAGCAATTACGACAATGTCGGCGTCAACGAGATCTGCGCGCAGGCGGGCGTGACCAAGGGCGCCTTTTACCATCATTTCGAGAGCAAGGCCGATCTCTATTACGCCGCCTCCAAGCATTATTGGGAGGCGTTCAAGAAAGAGCTGGACGCGATCTATTCCCCTTCCTTTACCCCTTTGGAAAATTTGGAAAATCTGATCCAGTTCGTGATCGGCCGGCAGCACGGCGCGCCGTCATGCCCGGACGCGGGCGGCGAAGAGCACGAAACCCCGGAGATCGCCGGCTGCCCGTTCTTCACCTGCGGCGGCCAGGTCGGCGTCGCCGAGGAAAAAGTCCGCCTCGCCAGCGTGGAAATGGCCGAGAACGGCATGCGGTACTACATCGCGCTGGTCCGCGGGCTGAAGGCGGACGGGGTGCTCGAGGGGGATCCGGACCCGATTCAGCTCAGCCGCCTGCTGTTCCAGTATATGCAGGGCCTGCTGATCTATGGGCGGGTCATGGACAACACCGCCACGATCGAGCCGGATTTGCGCGAGGGCTTTTACCGCCTGCTCGACCTGAAGCCCGAATTTCGCCGGAAACCGGCCAAAATGCTGGAGCCTGCGGCCGGCTGACGGCGTTGCGCCCGGCCGCGCGCCGGACAGCATCCCTTTCAATCCTTCGTGAACGATCCGTCCGTCAAAAAAATATCGCTTGACGACATACCGGTCGGTATCTATTGTTGCAGTGCAGCAAACCAATCGGTACGCTCCCGTAGCCTCTTTCCAACTTTACCTTCTTTCCGACAAAAGGTTCCCGCAATGTCCCGGATCGCGACATCCAAAATCGTAATCGGCGCAGCCGTGATCGCAGCCGGCATCGGCGCCGCTCTCTTTGCCCGGCACGAGCTCACGATGACGGCTTCCGGACAAACAATCGCCAAGGCGCCGCCCGCTCTCCCGGTCGAAACGGTTACCGTCGAGAAGCGCCCGGTGCGCGTCTGGCGCAGCTTTCCGGCCCGCCTCGACGCCGTCGATCAGGTCGATCTGCGCCCGCAGGTCAGCGGGCGGATCGTCGAGGTGCACTTCCAAGACGGCCAGACGGTCGCCAAGGGCGATGTCTTGTTCGTGATCGAGCCGCAGACCTTCGAGGCGGCGGTGACGCAAGCGCGTGCCGACCTGGCGGCAGCCCAGGAGCGCCGCAGCTTCTCCGAGCGTGAGCTGATGCGCGCGCGCAAGCTGATCCGCACCCACGCGATCGCCGAGAGCACCCTCGATCAACGGGCGAACGACTTCGCCAGCGCCAAAAGCGCCGTCGAAACCGCGGATGCACGGCTCGTGCAGGCGGAGGTCGACCTGGATCACGCCTATGTAAAGGCGCCGATCGCCGGCCGGGTCAGCCGCGTCGAAGTGACGGTCGGCAACATCGTGCAGGCCGGCGCGAACGCGCCGCTGCTGACCACGATCGTGTCGAAGGATGGGATCTACGCCGATTTCGAGGTCGATGAGAACACCTACCTTCGCTATGTCCGCTCCGTCGCGCGCGACACCAAGTCGGAGCAGACCATCCCGGTCCGGCTGTTCCCCGGTTCGGAAGGCAATGAGGCGATCGATGGGCGTATCCATTCCTTCGACAACCAGATCGACCCCAAGACCGGCACGATCCGCGCCCGCGCCTATTTCGCCAACACCGACGGCCGCCTCCTGCCCGGCATGTTCGCCCGCGTCAAGATGGGGTCGGCGACGAAGCAGGATGCCGTGCTGCTGACCGAACGCGCCATCCTGACCGACCAGGACCGGAAATTCGTCTATGTCGTCCGCCCGGACAAGAAAGCCGCCTATCGCGAGGTGGCGCTCGGGGCGAGCATCGGCGGCGAGCGGATTATCAGCAAGGGCCTCAAGTCGGGCGATCAGGTGATCGTCAGCGGCCTGATGCTGGTGCGCCCGAACGTTCTGGTCGCGCCTAAGCAGGCGCAGGCGTCAAACGGCGGACAGGCGCGCGTCGCGGCCGATCAATAGCGGCTGCGCGGCGTCCGCCCGCCGGCGCCGTTTCCAACCCAATTTTCCAAGCAGTCGAACAATGACGTTCTCACGTTTTTTCATCGACCGGCCGATTTTTGCCGGCGTGGTTTCCACGCTGATCTTTCTGGCCGGCCTGATTGCCATGTTCCAGCTTCCGATCGCGGAGTACCCGGAGGTCTCCCCGCCCTCGATCGTCGTCACCGCCCAGTTTCCCGGCGGCAACCCGACCGAGATCGCGGAAACCGTCGCGACGCCGCTCGAAGAGCAGATCAACGGCGTCGAGGGCATGCTTTACATGAACTCGCTCGCGACGACGGACGGTATCCTCACGATCACCGTCACCTTTGCGATCGGCACGGACCCCGACCTGGCGCAGCAGAAGGTGCAGAATCGGGTGTCGCAGGCCTTGCCGCGGTTGCCTGACGTGACACGCCAGCTTGGCGTGACCGTGGTGAAGAGCTCGCCCGACCTGACCATGGTGGTCCACCTGCGTTCGTCGAACGAGCGTTACGATATGCTCTACCTGCGCAACTACGCCGTGCTCAACGTGAAGGACCGGCTGGCGCGGCTGCCCGGCGTGGGGCAGGTCCGGCTGTTCGGCTCCGGCGACTATGCCATGCGCATCTGGCTGAACCCGGAGAAGGTGGCCGAACGCCAGATGACGGCAGGCGACGTCGTTGATGCCATTCGCGCGCAGAACCTGCAGGTTGCCGGCGGCACGATCGGCGGGCCGCCTTATGACAAGAACGTCGTGCTGCAGCGGCCGATCAATGTCCAGGGCCGGCTCAGCTCACCCGAGCAGTTCGCGCAGATCGTCATCAAGCGCGATGCGAACGGGACGATCACGCGGCTCGGCGATGTCGCCCGCATCGAGCTCGACGCCCAGCAGTTCGCGCTCCGGTCGCTGCTCAACAACAAGCCCGCGGTGGCCATCCCGATCTTCGCCGCACCGGGCGCGAACGCGCTGCAGATATCACGCGACGTTCGCAAGACGATGGCGGAGATCAGCCGCAATTTTCCGGAGGGCGTCGAGTACAGCATCGTCTACGACCCGACGGTCTTCGTCTCGGATTCGATCGAGTCCGTCGTCCACACGCTGTTCGAAGCCGTCGCACTCGTGGTCCTCGTCGTCATCGTCTTTTTGCAGACCTGGCGGGCGTCGATCATTCCGCTGCTGTCGGTACCGGTATCGATCGTCGGCACCTTCGCGCTCATGCTGTTCCTGGGCTTTTCGATCAACGTGCTGTCGCTGTTCGGCCTGATCCTCGCGATCGGCATCGTCGTCGACGACGCAATCGTCGTGGTCGAGAACGTCGAGCGCAATATCCGGGAGGGCCTGAACCCGCACGACGCAACCGTCGCCGCGATGAAGGAGGTGACCGGGCCGATCATCGCGACCTCGCTGGTCATCACCGGCGTGTTCGTGCCGATCGCCTTCATCAGCGGGCTGACCGGCATGTTCTACAAGCAGTTCGCGCTGACCATCGCGATCGCGACGATCATCTCGACCGTCAACTCGCTGACGCTGAGCCCCGCCTTGTCCGCGATCCTGCTGAAACCGCATGGCGCCAAGAAGGATCTGCTGACGCGGGCGATCGATTTCGCGCTCGGCTGGTTCTTCCGGGGCTTCAATCGCGGTTTTGGAAGGGCGACCGCGTTTTACGAGCGCGGCGTCGGCGGCTTCCTGGGCCGCAAGGGCATCATCATGGCCGTCTATGCCGGGCTGCTGGGTCTCACCTATGTCGGCTTTCAGCTCGTGCCGTCCGGTTTCGTGCCGGCGCAGGACAAACAGTATCTCGTCGGCTTCGCCCAGCTTCCGCAAGGCGCCACGTTGGAGCGCACCGAAGACGTCATCCGGCGGATGTCCAAGATCGCGCTCGCCGAGAAGGGCGTGGCCGGCGCCGTCGCTTTCCCCGGCCTCTCGATCAACGGCTTCGTCAACAGCTCGAGCGCCGGCATCGTCTTCGTGACGCTTGATTCTTTCGACAAGCGCAAGGACCCGTCGCTTTCCGGCTTCGCAATCGCCCATCGGCTGCAGCAGAAGTTCGCTGCCATCAACGAGGCCTTCATCGCCATCTTCCCGGCGCCGCCGGTGCGCGGCCTCGGCACCGTCGGCGGATTCAAGCTGCAGGTCGAGGACCGCGCCGATCTCGGCTACAAGGCGCTGGATGAAGCGATGCAGCATGTGCTCGCCAAGGCACGCGCGGCGCCGGAGCTGTCCGGCGTGTTCACGAGCTACAACATCGACGCCCCGCAGCTCAAGGTGGTGGTCGACCGCACCAAGGCGAATCAGCTGGGCATTCCGATCAGCGAGGTGTTCAACACCCTGCAGGTCTATCTCGGCTCGCTCTATATCAACGACTTCAACCAGTTCGGACGGACCTACCAGGTTATCGCCCAGGCCGATTCGTCACTCAGGTCGAAGCCCGAGGACATTCTCAATCTGAAGACAAAGACCAGCGACGGGCGGATGGTGCCGCTGGGATCGGTGCTTTCGGTCCGCGAAAGCTTCGGGCCCGAGACGGCGATGCGATTCAACGGTTTCCGTTCGGCCGACCTCACCGGCAACCCGGCGCCCGGCTATTCCAGCGGGCAGGCGCAGGACGCCATCACGCGCATTCTTCACGAGACGCTGCCGCAGGGCATGTCGTTCGAGTGGACGGAGCTGACCTATCAGCAGATCCTCGCGGGCAATACCGCCGTCTTCATCTTCCCGCTCTGTATCCTGCTGGTGTTTCTCGTGCTCGCCGCGCAATACGAGAGTCTGGCCTTGCCGCTCGCGGTGATTCTGATCGTGCCGATGAGCATCCTGTCGGCGATTTTCGGGGTCTATTACTTCGGCGGCGACAACAACATCTTCACGCAGGTGAGCCTGTTCGTGCTGGCCGGGCTCGCCTCGAAGAACGCCATCCTGATCGTCGAGTTCGCCCGCGAGCTCGAGCGGCGCGGCCGAAGCCTCGTCGAAGCGACGATCGCAGCGGCCCGCATCCGGCTTCGACCGATCCTGATGACGTCCTTCGCCTTCATCATGGGCGTCGTGCCGCTCGTCCTGTCCCGCGGCGCCGGCGCCGAGATGCGGCAGGCGATCGGCGTCGCCGTCTTCTGGGGCATGGTCGGCGTCACCTTCTTCGGCCTGGTGCTGACGCCGGTGTTCTACGTCCTGGCGCGGAAGCTGGAGCTGCGGTTCAAGGGCCGCGCGGTGGATGACGCCCGGCAGGAAGAAACGCCGGCCTGATACGCTGCGGCGCCGCCCGGTGGGCGGCGCCGCTGTTTCGATTACTCGATGACGACGAGCGTCCGGACCTCGATGCTTTCGCGCGGCGGCGCGTCGGCACGCGTATCGGGCAGGTTGAACGCGCCGTGCGGCGTGAACCGCGCCCGGCCGTCGTCGGCGCTGTCCCATCCCTTGATCAGGATCACTTCGTCCCGCGTCATCCGGGACGCGTAGTACCAGCGCTGCTCAGGCGCATAGGCCACGTTGTAGATTTCACCCACGCGGTCGGGGAAGATCTGGTCGGTTGCGACCAGCTCCTCCGGCTTCACGCTGGAGGCATCGGCGAGCGCCAAAGGCGCGCGTTCCACCGGGCCGCGGATCGGCCGCCAGACATTGACCTGAACAATCCGCGCGCCCGCCGCGGCGAGACGCGCCGCTTCGGCTTCGCCGAGAATATCTTTGACACGCTGCGGGCCGCTCTTGACCGTATAGTCGACATGCACCCGCGTCGCCGGGCCGCGCAGTCCGTCGGGGTTGAGCGCGCCGGTCCCGCCGTCCGAGCGGCGCGTCGCGTCGAAGATCGCGACCCGGCTGGCGCCGAACTCACGGCGCAGCAGCGCCTCGATCTCCGGGTAATAGATCCGCTTCACGGCCTCGTCGTCATACAGATCGTCGACTGCCGTGGGCGCGCGCAGCAGCTTGAACCCTTCCCGGTCGATCGACAGCGCGTCCGCGTCGTCGCGCATGTCGGCGATCGAGACCATGTGGGAATCCACGTCGAAGAAGAGCTTCGGCGCGCCACCGGTCAAGGCGGAGCTGTGGAACACGGGTTTGGTGTCCTGCGGCCGGATGAAGGTCATCGGCGCACTCACGCCGGCCGCGGCGCGCGGCGTCTTGGCCCGCGGCGATACGACAGATGTCATTTCACTCATCTCCGTTCTTCCTCACGTTGTCCTCTTGCCCGGCACGGGCGGCGCGATGATCACGGCGTCCGCCGGCGTTAACCGGAGAATGGGATCGACCGGCTCGGAAATCCAATAAGTTCGCTTCACGCTCACTTGAATGAAATTCAAGCACTGGAAGCGCTGGCTATCCGTCCGCGCCGCGCCACTCCGCAGCTTTCTTCATCAGCCAGCGCTCCAGCCGCCGCCCTGCGGCCGTTGGCATCGCGCCGGTCGGCCGACATAGGTAATAGGCCGCGCCGGTCGGGTCGGCATCGCCGAAGGGCGCGATCAGCCGGCCGCGCGCCAGCCAGTCGTCGACGACCGGCCGCCGGCCCATGGCCAGGCCGTGCCCGGACTCGGCGACCGCGAGCGCCTGCTCCATCGCGTCGAGCACGATCAGATCGTTGCGCGCGGGCGGCGTCATGCCGCGGGCACGCGCCCATTCCTCCCACTCGTCCGGGAAGCTTCCGTTGACGATGAACCGCACATGGCGGAGCGCGTTGGGCGACAGCGCGCGCGGCGGCGGTTCGAGATAGCCCGGTGCGCAAACCGGCATCGCCCGCTCCTCGAGCAGAAAGGCGGCATCGATGTCCGCCCACGCGCCTTTTCCATAACGGATCGCGAGGTCGATCTGCTCTCGCTTCAAGTCGATGACGCGCGTCGTCGCGATGAGCTGGAGGTCGATCTCCGCGTTTTCCCGCTCAAAAGCGCCGAGGTGCGGGATCAGCCACGCGGCGGCAAGCGACGGCGGCAAGGTCAGCCGCACCGTGCTGCGACCGCTGGCCGGCAACAGCGCCTCAGTCGCGGCCTGGATCTGCCGCATGGCCGGATCGATCTGCTCCAGATATCGCCGGCCCGCGTCGGTCAATATGGGACGTTTGCCGGACCGGTCGATCAAGGCGGTGTGGAGGAATTCCTCGAGCCGCCGGACCTGGTGGCTTATCGCCGATTCCGTGAGGCCAAGGCTGTCCGCCGCGTCGCGAAACCGGTCATGCGTCGCCGCCGCGTGAAAGGCGCGGAGGGCGGCAAAGGGCGGCAACGTCATCTTGGGGTTCGCCATTTCCGGAGCCTGCCGGAGCCTTGAAGGAAATTCAAGCGCCGACGAAGGGCCGCAAGGCCTGCCGCCCGGCGGACCGCCCGCGCGCAAGCCGCCCCATAGGAACGTCGGTTCAGCCTCCCTTTTCGCGGGCGGCGTAGGCCTCGTGCATCGCCAGTACGTGGCGGGCCTGCTTCAGATGCGGCATGTCGATCATCTTGCCGTCGAGGCCGATCGTGCCGGCGCCCGGATTGGCGTCGAAGGCGGCGACGATCCGGCGCGCGAAGGCGACGTCTTCCTCCGACGGCGTGAACGCGCGGTTGATCGGCGCGACCTGCGCCGGGTGGATGGCGATCCGGCCGGTAAAGCCTTCCCGCGCCGCCTGCAGCGAGCTTTCGAACAGGCCATCGGGATTGCGGAAGTCGACGTCCAGGTTCTCGATCGCCTGCACGCCGGCGGCCTTGCAGGCGAGCAGCGTCGCCGTGCGCATCGACCAGTAGGTGTGCGTGAAGCTGCCGTCCGGGTTGCGGTAGGTGCTGGCGCCGAGCGCGGCGCTCAGATCCTCCATCCCCCAAGTGAGGCCGATGAGGCGCGGCACCCGCATCGTGCCGAAGGCGGCAAGGGTCAGCGCCCCTTTCGCGGTCTCGTTCGCCACCGGCAGGATGTTGATCGTGCCCATTTCGATCCCGGCCGCCGCCTCCAGCGCGTCGAGGCAGTGGCCGAGCCGGATGACGTCCAGCGGCCCATCGATCTTTGGCTGCACGATGCCGTCCGGGTTGCCGCCGACGATATGCGGCAGGTCGTAGAGTCCGCCTTCGTTGATCGGGTTCATGCGGACCCACAGCTCGGGCCGGCGGCTGCCGCGCGGGCGCGCGTCCAGCATCGCGCGCACCAGCTTGTGCGCCAGCGGCCGGCGTTCGGCCGCGACCGAATCCTCCAGATCGAGGATCACGGCATCGGCGCCGCAGTCGTCGGACTTGGCCAGCTTCTTCTCGCTGTCGCCAGGAATGAACAGCCAGGAGCGCAGGTTCATTGTATCTCTCCTCCCTAACTCTTCGGCCGCTTGAGCTGCAGCCCCGAGCGCTTGCACTGCGCGACCAGCTCGTCCTTCTGGTTATAGGCGCGGTGGACGAAGGTGACGATGCCGGCGGTCGGCCGCGACCGGCTCTCGCGCAGCGCCACCACCTCCGTCTCGACCCGGATCGTATCCCCGTGGAACACCGGCTTCGGGAAGGTAACCTCCTCCCAGCCGAGATTGGCTACCGCGGTGCCGAGCGTCGTCTCGTGAACGGAGATGCCGACCATGAGGGCCAGCGTGAAGCAGCTGTTGACGATACGCTGGCCGAATTCCGTCTGGGTCCGGCAATACTCCTCGTCAAGATGCAGATAGGCCGGATTGTGGGTCAGCGCGGTGAACCAGACATTGTCCGTCTCGGTGATCGTGCGGCGGATCGCGTGGTGGAAAATCTGACCGACGGTCAGCTCGTCGAAATAAACGCCGGGCATTGGGGCTCCTTCAATCAATCTTTTCTGGGCCGGCCCTTTCGCCCAGTGGGCGACACGATGCCGGCTCCCACCGCTGGGCGGTGAGAGCCCAAGCATGAAAGGTAAGGCCGGTCCCTGTCTACTGCGCGAGCTGGATGAACCGCAACTCGCTCTTGACCAGGTCGGGAACGACGACCAGAAGGCCCTTGGCGTTCGGCATGGCGCACAAGTCCGCCGGTCCTTTAAAGCCGGTCGCCAGCGTGTGCGTGCCCGAATTCGCGCTCCAGCGCATCAGCGATCCTGAAGTCCAGTCCGTGATCAGAAGGTCGCCGTTTTTCATCCGGTAGAGCCCGTCGAGGCGGCCGATACTCTTGGACATCAGCTGTGGGTCCTTGCCCGGCATCATGGTGTAGATGCCGCCCGCATGGCCCGGCGCCGGGTAACCGACCATCAGGAGCGCGCCGTCCGCGCCGGGATACACGCCGTTGGGATTGATGGACTTGCCGGAAAAGAGAACCGTGACCTTCGGCTCGCCTTTCATCTTCAGGAAGTCGGCGGGTGCCACGCGGTACATCCGGTCGGCGATATTGTCGCTGACATAGACGGCGTTGTTCATCACGGTGAGGTCGTTGGCGAATTTGGCGCCCGGCAGCGCGACGCGCCTGCCTTTCTTGGTCTTGAGATCAAAGGACCAGATGGCGTCGATATCGGTCACCCAAAGCGTGTCGCCGACGATCCAGTTGCCCTTCGGCTTGTTGATCTTCTCGCCTGGCCCGGGCAGGAAATCCTTCACCAGCATCTTGCCCGTCAGCGAGACCTTGCTGATCCGGCCCTTGCCGTCTTTCTGCGTCGGCTTCAGCGCGGAGACGAACTGGCTTACGTAGAGAACCTTGTTCGCCGCGTCGCAGCCCACCGATTCCGGAAAGGGGAAACCGGTCACTGTCTTGTCCGAAAGGACCTTGAGAGCCGCCGCCGATGCGTCGCCCGCGACGCCGATTTGCGAGACGGCAAAGCACACCGCCAATCCGAAAGCGGTCGACAGCATTCTGTTCATATCGGTTCCTCCCATGCCGCGATTTAGCTTGATTCCACCGCGCCTTACTGGCGCTTCGCCGCAACTTCTGAAGACCGCGCCCGGCCTTGCAGCGCTACGGCAGGCTACTTTAACGCGCCAGAAACCGGGCGACCACCGCGGCCACGGGTTCGAACAAGGTCGCGACGGCCAGCACCGTGAAAGCGACGGCCGCGGTGATGCGCATCGCCTTGAGCGGAAGGCGCGCCGCCGCCAGCCGGCCGAGCAAGACCACCGGCACGTTCGCCAGCATCATCCCGAGCGTGGTTCCGGCCGTCACCCAGAGAACCGCGTGGTAACGCGCCGCCAGCGCTATGGTCGCAATCTGCGTCTTGTCGCCGATCTCGACGAGGAAGAACGACACCAGCGTCGTGCCGAACGCCCCGAAGCGATTGGTCCAGCGCTCGGCGTCATCCGTCCGGTCCGGCACCAGCACCCACACCGCCATCACGAGGAAAGACGCGCCGACGATCCAGCGCTGGCTCGTCGGGCTGATGAGGCCGGCGACCGACGATCCGAGCCATGCGGCGGCGGCGTGATTGGCGAGCGTGGCGATGAGAATGCCGAGGATGATCGGCGCCGGCTTGCTGAAACGGAGGGTCAGCATCAGCGCCAAGAGTTGGGTCTTGTCGCCGATCTCGGCAACGGCAACGACGACGGTCGAAACAAGGAAGGCGTCCACTGGCAATCCTGACTGGGCCGGGCGGCATACCCGTGGCTCGACGGACCGCCCGACCCAAGGTCCGGACCGTCAAAGCCAAAGGTCTCGCCATGCTTGTCAGCCGGATACGCCATGGCCCGAAGGCCAAGCCTGTTGACGTATCCCCTCCTTCGTCGGAGGCGGCTACTCCCCAGTGACGCGGCCGTCTCTATCATCCCCGCCGAACGCGCGCAAGTGGGCCCGGCGCGCCTCACCCACGCCGATAATTGCAGGCTGTCTTCGCGGCCGGATCGCGATACGCTTCCGGGCATGGACGACGTCGACCAAGCGCCTGACCAAGGGCCGGAGACGATCGCGGCGCTCGAGGCGCGGCTCCGGCGTGACCTCGAGCTTCTGGCGCAGCCGGCGCGCGACTGGGTTCGCGCGCGCACGCATCCGCGGCATGGCGCCGTGCTCGATGTCGCCATCATCGGCGCCGGCATGGCGGGCCTGACCGCCGCCTTCGCGCTGATGCGGCTCGGGGTGCGCAACATCCGCCTGTTCGACAGAGCCCCGGCAGACCTGGAAGGGCCATGGGTCACCTATGCCCGGATGGAGACGCTGCGATCGCCGAAGCATCTCGCCGGCCCGGCGCTGGGCCTGCCGAATCTGACCTTCCGCGCCTGGTTCGAAGCCCGGTTCGGCCGCGAGGCCTGGGACCGGCTCGGGAAGATCCCGCGGACGCAGTGGATGGACTATCTCCGCTGGTACAAGCGGGTGCTGGCCATTCCCGTCGCGAACGAGACCGAGATGGTCGATCTCGCGGGCGACGGCCACGGGCTCACCGTGACGCTCGCGGCGGGCGGGAAGACACGCCCTGTCGCGGCGCGGCGCGTGGTCCTCGCCACTGGCCGTGACGGTCTCGGCGGCCCGTATACGCCACCGATCTTCCGCGATCTGCCGACGCATCTCTGCGCGCATTCCGGTGACGCCATCGATTTCGCGAGCCTGGCCGGCAAGCGGATTGCCGTGATCGGCGCGGGCGCGTCCGCGGTCGACAACGCGGCGGAGGCGCTGGAAGCGGGGGCGGCAGCCGTAGACATGCTCGTGCGCCGGCCGGACATCCCGCGCATCAACAAGGGCATGGGCGTCTCGAACCCCGGCCTCGCGCTCGGCTTCGCGGACCTGCCGCCGGAACGGAAATGGGCGATCAACGCCTATGTCGCCGACTGCCAGACACCGCCGCCGAGGGATTCGATGCTGCGCGCGTCCCGGCACGAGACTTTCGCGGTCCATACCGCCTGCCCGATCCTCGGCGTCCGGGCGGAGACGGACCGCGTGCTGCTGACGACCCGTCTCGGCGAGACAGCGTTCGATTTCGTCATTCTCGGGACCGGCTTCGTCGTCGACTGGCCACGCCGGCCGGAGCTGGCGCGCCTCGCACCGCATATCGCGCTGTGGCGTGATCGTTATGTCGATCCGGATATGCCGGTCCATGAATTCGCCGAGCATCCCTTCCTCGGCGCGCGGTTCGAATTCACCGAACGCGTCCCGGGTGACGCTCCCTGGGTCGGCCGGGTATACTGCTTCAACTACGCCGCCACGATGAGCCAGTACAAGTTGACAGGCGACATTCCGGCGATCAGCGATGGCGCGGTTCGGCTGGCCGAGGGGATCGTCCGCTCGCTGTTCGTCGAAGACTACGCCGACCACTACCAGCGCCTGCTCGACTACGCGCAGCCGGAGCTGCTCGGCGACGAATGGCGCCGGGAAGAAAGGGAGGACGAGGCATGACCCCGCACCCTACCTGCAGCACCCGCATTTGATGAAATTCTGATCAAGCGGACGTAATCCCGCCTGTTTTTTGTTAGCCCGTGGATCGGCCGGGCGGGCCGATGACGTCGCCATATCCCGCAAGGGCGCAGATTTCCGACGATCCGACGGCGCGCGGCCGTTGGTATACGAATTGCACTTCCCCCTTCAGCCGCCGTGCGGACACCGCCGTCGCGCACCTCCTGGCATGGCGCCAGCGGCCAAACAGCATCTTCTCTCAACGGCGAGAGACCTGATGAACGCCTATGGCATGCATCGGGAGATGGGCCCTATCGCCAACAACCGCCAGCGAGATTGTGCGCAATGCTCGTAGCCGCGAACAGACCAGACGCCGAGACGTCCTTCTCGACCGCCGACGCGCCAGCCGTGGTTGCGGACGTGGCCGTAGCGCCCATCGTCGTCATCGGCGCGGGTCCCGCGGGCATGAAGCTGGCGCGCGAGCTGCGCCGCCAGGCGCCCGACCAGACAATCCTGATCTTCGGCGAAGAGCGCTGGGCGCCTTATAACCGCGTCCTGCTGACGCCGCTTTTCGCCGGCGAAACGGCGGTATCGGACATCTATCTGCCCTGGTCGCAGACCGACCGGACGCCGCATGTCCACCTCATCCATCGGCGCGTCGTCGCCATCGATTGCGAAGCCCGGACGGTGACCGACGCCGCGGGCATCACGCATTCCTACGCCAAGCTGGTGATCGCAACGGGATCGCGGCCGCATATTCCCGCCCCGCTCGCGGTCCAGCATCGCCACATCTTCACCTTCCGCGACATCAATGATGCGGAAAGGCTGCTCGCCCACTGGCCACGCTGCCGCAAGGCGCTGGTCGTGGGCGGCGGTCTCCTGGGGCTGGAGGCCGCGCGCGGCCTTCACCGCCGCGGCGTCGAAACCACCGTCGTCGAGCACGGGCGCTGGCTGATGCCGCAGCAGCTCGACAGCGTCGGCGGCGCGCTGCTGGCGGAGCGCCTGACCGCGATCGGCCTGACCGTCATGACCGGCGTCGGCGTCCGTGAGGTGATCGCCGGCGACGAGATAACGGGCGTCCGCCTGACCGACGGCCGCGACTTGCCCTGCGACACCATCGTCATCTGCGCCGGTATCCGCCCCAACTTGGAGATCGCGCGCGACGCCGGCATTCGCGTCGGGCGCGGCATCGAGGTCGACGACAACATGCAGACCTCGGCCCCGAACGTGTACGCCATCGGCGAATGCGTCGAGCATCGCGGCCAGGTCTACGGCCTCGTCGCGCCGGGGCTGGAGCAAGCGGGCGTGGCGGCGCACCACATCCTCGACGGCGCCGCGCGCTACGAAGGCTCGATCGCCGCGACGAAGCTGAAAGTGGTGGGCGTACCGGTCTTCAGCATGGGCGGCCCGGCGGCCGCCTCGGAAGATCCAGCGATGCGCAGCCTGACCTATGCGCAGCCGGAGACCGGTGTCTATCGGCGGATCATCCGGCGCAAGGGCCGTATCGCGGCGGCGATCGCGGTCGGCGACTGGCCCGAGATCAACCGCCTTCAGGAAGCCGTGACCCACCAGCGGCGAATCATGCCCTGGCAGGCGCGACGCTTCGTCAAGACCGGACGCCTGTGGGGCGATGACGATGCCGCCAACATCGCAGCGTGGCCGGAGACGGCGACGATCTGCAATTGCACCGGCGTCACCCGCGGCACGCTCAGCGAAGCGATCGCGGCCGGCGCGCGCACGGTCGACGCGCTGCAGGCGGTGACCAACGCGTCGACCGTCTGCGGCTCCTGCCGACCGCTGGTGGCGGCGCTCGCGGGCCAGCAGGTCAAGCCCGCCGCACCCGCCTTCGCGCGCAGCATCATCGCGCTGTCGGTCCTCGCTTTGCTGGTCGCGGGCGCCATTCTGTTCCTGCCGTCGCCCGGCTATCGCCAAAGCGTGCAGCCAGCCTTTCAGATCGACCTGCTGTGGACCGACGGCCTGTACAAGCAGATTTCCGGCTTTACGCTGCTGGGCCTCGGCCTGCTCGCGATCCTTTTGTCGCTGCGCAAGCGCGCGCGCTGGATGCGGTTCGGCGACTACGGCGCCTGGCGTTTCGTCCATGTCGCCCTCGGCGCCGCCACGATTACCGCGCTCGTCGTTCATACCGGCCTGCATCTCGGCGAGCATCTCAACCGCTATCTGATGCTGTCCTTCCTCGCGGTGATCCTGCTCGGGTCGACGTCCGGCGCCGTCATCGCGATCGAACACCGGCTTAGCCGCAACGGCGGCGCCCGGGCGCGCAAGCTGTCGCTCTGGCTTCACATCCTTGCCTGCTGGCCGCTGCCGACGCTGCTCGGCTTCCACGTCCTGTCGGTCTATTACTTCTAGCGGGCGGCGATGATGCAGCGGAAAACCATCATCTGGGCCTGCTGGATTACCGCCGTGATCGGCCTGTCCGGGTATTTCAGCTGGATCCTGGTCAGCCGCGACCGCACGCTCTTCCTGATCGGCCGGACGACCGACGGGCATCATCAGATCGAGCTCGCCTGCGAGGTCTGTCACACCAGCCCCTTCGGCGGCCGCGAGCTGCTGCAGAACGCCTGCGTGAAATGCCACGGCGACGATCTCGCGCGCGAGAACGACAGCCATCCCCGCACCAAATTCACCGATCCCCGCAACGCCGACCGCGTCGCTGCGCTCGACGCACGCTACTGCGTCACCTGCCACCAGGAGCACCGGCCCGGCATCACGCTGGCCATGGGACTCACCTTGCCCGGCGACTACTGCTTCAAATGTCACCAGACGATTTTCAAAGACCGCCCGAGCCACAAGGGCCTCGCCTTCGACACCTGCGCCTCGGCCGGCTGCCATAACTTCCACGACAACCGTGCGCTCTACGAGGACTTCCTCGCCAAGCATCTGCACGAGCTCCCGCTCAAAGCGGTGCCGCAAGTCGCCGTCATCGACCGCAGCCCGACGAGCGCCGCCTGGGTCCAGCGCGCGAGCATGGCGCTCGACCGCACGTCGCTGAGGCCGGAGATCACGGCCAGGGCGACCAATCCCGCCATCGTCAAGGAATGGGAGGCGACGCTGCACGCCAAGGCCGGCGTCTCCTGCGCCGACTGCCACATGCCGAAGGCGAAAGGCCAGACGGTCGCGCAGTGGATCGACAAGCCGGGCCATGAAGCCTGCGCGACCTGTCACGCGAATGAGAACGCCGGCTTCCTCGCCGGCCGTCACGGCATGCGGCTCGCCAGCGGCCTTTCCGTCCCGCTGACCCCGATGTCGCCGGCGATGGCGCGGCTGCCAATGCGCGCCGACGCGCACGACAAGACACTCGGCTGCAACAGCTGTCACGCGGCGCACCGCTTCGACGTCCGGCATGCGGCCGTCGAAGCCTGCATGGGCTGCCATAACGACGCGCACACGCGGAACTACCTGCAATCGGCGCATGCCGCGGCTTGGGACGGAGAGATCGCGGGAACGCGGCCGCCTGGAGCAGGCGTGAGCTGCGCCACCTGTCACATGCCGCGCGAAATCCACCACGGCGAAAAGGGTGACTTCGTGCTGGCTCAGCACAATCAGAACATGAACCTGCGGCCGAACGAAAAGATGATCCGCTCGGTCTGCCTGAACTGCCACGGCCTCGGCCTCGCCATCGACGCGCTCGCCGATCCGGAAGTCATCCGCAGCAATTTCTCCAAGCTTCCGTCGCACCACATCCCGAGCCTCGACTGGGTCGAGCGGCGGCAGCGCACCCCCAAGCCCTCGGTTCCATCCACTCAATGAAAAGGAGCAACGTCATGAGACTGACTTACGCCAAAGCCACGCCGCTGCTCGTTCTGGCCGCCTTCCTGGCCAGCTGCGACAAACCGAAGGAGACGGCGGGAATCACCCCGCAGCAGATGGCCGACGCCCTGCATGCGGTCATGGACTCCGACCGCACGATCTACACGCGCCTCGTCGTCAACCGCCTGCAGAACGAAGAGAAGATCATCAAGGCGAGCGAGCACTGGAAGGACGACAAGGCGCTGCCATTGCCGGCCCAGATGTTCCGCTACGGCTCGGAGATGGTCGGCAAGAAGACCGAGGCCTTCAGCTATCAGCTCCTCAGCATGTGGCCGGTCAACAAACAGAACGCGCCCCGGACGGACGTCGAGAAGACGGGCCTCAAATTCGTCGCCGACAACAAGGGCAAGAACTACTACGCCGACGAAACGCTCGGCGGGAAGAAATACTTCACTGCCGTCTACGCCGACACCGCGGTCGCCCCGGCCTGCGTCGGCTGCCACAACGCGCACAAGGATTCGCCCCGTCACGACTTCAAGCTCGGCGACGTGATGGGCGGCGTCGTGCTGCGCATTCCCGTCCAGTAGCGCGCATGCGTCATCCCCGAAACGGGCAACGACAAGCATAGGAGATCATAAAATGACCCCAGCGCAGATCGAACTCGTCCAGGACAGCTTCCGCAAGGTCCTGCCGATCAAGGATACCGCCGGCGAGCTGTTCTATAATCAATTGTTCACGCTCGATCCGGAGCTCAGGCCGCTCTTCCCGGAAGACCTCAAGCCGCAGATCCAGAAGCTGATGTCGATGATCGCAACGGCGGTCGGCGGCCTCACCAAGCTCGAGACGATCGTGCCCGCGGTGCAGGAGCTCGGGCGTCGTCATGTCGGTTACGGCGTCAAGGACAAGGACTACGACACGGTCGGCACCGCCTTGCTGTGGACGCTCGAGAAAGGGCTCGGCGACGCGTTCACGCCGGAAACGAAAGCCGCGTGGACCGCGTGCTACGGACTGCTCGCGGCGACCATGAAGGACGCCGCGAGCAACGTCGCCGCGGCGTAGACGGCGGGCGATAGACTCAGCGCCGCGATTGGCCGGCCGGGATCGTGGAGCCTGCGGACTTCGCGGACCTGGCTTTGTGCCTGTGCAACAATCAGGCGGAATAGCGGGCGATCCGCCCTTTCGCGTATAATTTCTGCGCCGGCATAGATGAAATGCCATTCGCAGCAATGAGTGAGTCCGTGACTTACAAAAAAATCTCCGTCTTGCCGCTGGCCGGCGCGATCGGCGCCGAGATTCGCGGCGTCGACCTGACTGGTGCGGATGCGGAAACCTGGGACGAGATCAGGGCGGCCTTTCGCGACCACCTCATGCTCGCCTTTCCGGGCCAGTCGCTCGATCCGAGGGCCATGGCCAGGGTTTCCGAGAATTTCGGCCCCCTCGGCTTCTACCCCTTTGCCGAGGGGTTTCCGGAAGAGCCGCATGTCTTCGCCCTGATCAAGGAGCCCGACGAAAGGAAGAATTTCGGCGAAGGCTGGCATTCCGACACGACCTATACCGACTGCCCGCCGATGGCCACCGTACTGTATTCGGTGGAGGTTCCGCCCTATGGCGGCGATACGCTGTTCTCCAACATGTACCTCGCCTACGAGACGCTGTCGGACGGCATGAAGGCCATTCTGCAGAGCCTGCGCGCGGTCAACAGCGCGGCGGCCCGAAAGGGCGGCGGCCGTGCCGCCGGCAACACCTATCAAAGCGTCAAGCTGGTCAGCCAGGACAACATGATCCTCGAAGCGGTGCATCCCGTCGTACGGACGCATCCCGAAACCGGGCGCAAGGCGCTTTACGTCAATGCGCTGCACACGGTCCGGTTCGACGGCTGGACCGAGGCGGAAAGCCGTCCGCTGCTGGAGTTCCTGTTCCAACACAAGGACCGGCCCGAGTTCACCTGCCGTTATCGCTGGCAGGCCGGCACCTTCGCGATCTGGGACAACCGGGCGGCCCAGCACCTGGCGGTCAACGACTACCATGGCTACCGCCGCGTGATGCACCGGCTCTCGGTCGCGGGCGACCGGCCGCATTAAGCCTCAGCCGCCGAAAAAAGCGCGGATACCGTCGATCACGAACGGAACGGCAGGCAGTGCCGCCACGGGACGGCCATCAGATAGGCGGCGGCGAAATCGCCTCGGATTCCGCCGCCACCAGTCAGCACTGTCCCATATCTATTTCTTGGAAAGCTCTCGGGCGGTCTTGAGGACGAGGTCAAGGAGCTTCTGCGCGGGGATCCCTTCGGCTTCGTTCTGCTTGACCCATTCATCCCAAACCGGCTTGCCGCCGACCTTGCGCAGCTTATTCAGTTCGTCCTCGGTATAGGTGATCGGCTTCAAGCTCTTCTTTGCCTGCCACTTGGGAAGGTTCACCTTATCCTTCTTGTAGTAGGCCTCTTTCAGGGCCTCGTAGCCGGGCTTCCGCACCTCTTCGAGGATCGTCTTGTATTGCGCCGGCAATTTGGCGTAGGCGGCCTTGTTGACGACAAAGAGGCAGTTGAGCGATCCCAACGCCATGTTTGTCGTGTACCAGGTCGACAGATCGTCGATCTTGAAGGCGGAGAACGCATAGGTATAGGCGAAGCCCACGGCATCGATCGTGCCGCGCTGGAGCGCCGTGTAGACCTCGGAGGCCGGCATGCTTGTCGGCACCGCGCCGAGACCGGCCATCGCCTTGCCCATGCCGCCGAGCGCGCGCACGCGCATCCCCTTCCAATCTTCCAGCGTGCGCGGCGCCTTACCGCGGCCCATCATCTCGAACTGCGGCAGCATCATCGCCATGTAATACATCGCGTTCCAATCGCCGAGCGACTTCTTGAATTCCGGCGTCTCGTACATGCGCGTGTCGACGGCCTGCATGACGTCGAGGTTTGGAATCGGCAGGAAGGGCAGGTCCAGCACGCCCAGCGCCCGCACCTTGCCGGGATGGTAGGACGAGCACATCTGCGCCCCCTGGACGGCGCCGACCTTGATCGCGTCCAAATTCTCCCGCGATTTCGACAGCTGCTCGCCATAGAAGAGCTGGATATTGAACTTGCCGCAGGTGGCCTCCTTCGCGGCCTTGGCGACATATTCCATACCTTCGGTGATGGCGCGGCGCTTGCCCCAGAAGGACGTGCGCCACGTCACTTTCGGGCCGTCGCAATATTTGGTTGCCGCTTTCGCAACGGATGAATTGCCGGCAACGACGGCTGCCGCTAGGACAAACGCCGCCAGAATGGCGGCCGTGACGGGTAGTCTCATGACGTTTCCTTTCCCCGGGTATGCATGTTTTTTCTGCCGGCCGGCGCACAGGCCCGAACGGCAGCGCTCTCGTTTCGAGCGGGATTGGCTCCACGGACAACGACGGATCGCATGGACGATCCCGGTATCCCGACGATTGTGGTGCCCACGGATATCGACTGTCAAAAAGCGCGCCGCGGCGATTTTGCGTAAATCCGCGATCTCAACCACAATGAGCACCGAGAAAAAAGAATTGCGCCTGCCGGCGTTAACGATCCGGCGGGCCGAGCGCTGTAGGGTGGAGCTGCCTGATGTATGTTTCGACGATCCCCGAGAATGCCGAATTCGATTACGTCGTCGTGGGCGCCGGCTCGGCGGGCTGCGCGGTGGCCGCGCGGCTGAGTGAGAACGGCCGCTACCAAGTGCTGCTGCTGGAAGCCGGCGGCCGCGACACGAACCACAACATCCATATCCCGCTGTTCGTGGCGAATATCCTGAACGACGAGCGCGTGACCTGGCCGTTCATGACCGAGCCGCAGACGCATC
>CAZPFL010000075.1:0-20889 GCA_964585785.1 uncultured Rhodospirillaceae bacterium | reverse complement strand
TCATCACCAGCGTCGAGTGCTCGCCGCCCAGCAGCTTGTAGGAGTTGGTCACCTCGTGCGCCTTGCCGCTCTTGAGCTCCTGATAGGAGTAGGGAAGGGTCGCGAAATGGCTCTTCACCGCCTGACCGCCCGACAGAATGGCCGCGAGCGCGGTGGGATGCTTCATGGAAACGACCAGGTGGTCGAGCTTGTCCGCCTGGTGCCAGATGCGCTCCGCCGCCATCTCCAGAACGACGGCCTGGATCGAGACCTTGGCCGCCGGGGTCGCGATCTTGTGGTCCTTGACGGTGAGGTAATCCTCGATCCGTTTGACCTTCGGGTCGTTCGTGATCAGCTTCAACGGCATGTGGGTCATGTCGAAGGCGATCTTGAAGCGCCCTTTCGTCTTGCCCCACAGCTTCAGGGCCGGGCCGACGCCGGCGGCCCCGAAATCAAGCTGCCTGGCAAGAAGCGCCTTGTTGATGTTCGCGCCGCCGCTGATCTTGTACAGCTTGACCGTGGGCTCCGGCAGCCCCAGCATCTTGGCGTGCTTTTGGATGAGCTTTCGCTCGACGACGACGTTCAGTGGCACGTAGAGCAAACCGAATTGCTCCGCGAGACGGACCTCTTTGGTCTCGGCGGCGGCCGGTGTCGCCAGCGCAGCGGCGACGACCGCGGCAAGCGCAGACCCTATGACGGCCCTTAGCAAAGTCGCTGATTTCATTGACGAGTCTCCCTGTAATCCTGATGCTTTTATCCAGGCTCTTGCGGACATGTTAGACGAATTGCCGCAAGCGTGCGACTCATCATCGCAGGCGCTAACGGCAATAACCGCTGGCTCAGTATAGGGTCATAAGCCCATTGCCGACAAAATTGTCCACGAATGGGGCCGGCGACGCAGCGGCGCGCCCGGCAGCGCCGCCCGATGCCTTCCTGAGAGTGTTCGACCCTGAATTGCGACGGCTGTATCGATCCGGCATTCGGTCCGGTGCGGTTCCGCGGCGGATTTTTATTGCCTTTCCAGCGCGGCTTGGAAATATTGTCGCCAATATTGTTGACGAGTAGACGTTCCCCCCGATACGGGCCGATTGCCCGTCCGGTCCCAGCTTGCTGGAACGGCCGATGACCTGCTATGTCGTGCAAAAGACTTGTGGCGATCGGGCCTTGGAGCCTGATCCCGAGGAGGAAAAGTGGCGCAGGAAGAGCTGAGTGGCGGCGCGCTGACGGTCGAGGTATGGCGCGGCCGTGAAGATGGATTCTTCCAGACGTATTCGGTGCCCCACCAGGAGAAGCAGACGATCCTCGACGTCGTCAGCTATATCCAGCGGCGGCTCGACGCCACACTGTCCTACCGCTTCGCCTGCCGGATCGGGATGTGCGGCTCCTGCGCCATGATGGTCAACGGCGCCCCGCGCTGGACCTGCCGCACGCATGCCGCCAAGGTCGCCAAGGACGGCAAGCTCCGCCTGGCGCCGTTGCGCAACATGCCGGTCATCAAGGACCTTGCCGCCGACATGACCGTCTTCTTCGACAAATGGCAGACGGCGGGCGGCCGTTTCGTGCCGAGCGAGCCGGGCTCGCAGGAATTCGCTTCCGTGGCGCCGGACAGCAAAGAGCGCAAGGCGGCCAGCGCCGGCATCGAATGCATCGGCTGCGGCGTGTGCTATGCCGCCTGCGACGTGGTGAGCTGGAACCCCGACTACCTCGGGCCGGCGCAGCTCAACCGGGCCTGGACGCTGGTCAACGACGTGCGGGACGCTGACCGCAACGGGCATCTGGCCGCCGTCGCGGTGGACGCCGGCTGTCACGCCTGCCATAGCCATCAGAACTGTACGACCTATTGCCCCAAGGGGCTGAACCCGACTGCATCCATCGCGGGCCTGAAACGCGCGACCCTGGTCGCCGCGTTGAAGGGTGACATATGACGGCCCGGGTCGAGCTCTGGCTCTACATGGCGCAGCGCCTGAGCGCGATGGTGCTGGCGCCGATCGTGCTGGTCCATCTGCTGACCATTCTCTACGCCATCCGCGGCGGGCTGACGGCGGCTGAGATCCTCGGCCGCACGCAAGGCAGCGTCTTCTGGATGCTGTTCTACGGCCTGTTCGTGGTCGCCGCCGCGGTGCACGGCTCGATCGGCCTCAGGAGCATCGTCCGCGAGATGACGTCCTGGCACGGGCGCAGCCTGAACGCCGCCGCGCTCGCCTTCTGCCTCCTGATTCTCGTGCTCGGCTTCCGGGCGGTGGGGGCGGTCACATGAACCAGGCGATGGCGACGCGGAACCATCCGGCCTATTGGGCCTTTGTGGTGCACCGGGTTTCGGGGATCGGGCTGGTGCTTTTCCTGCCGGCGCACCTCTACGTCCTGTCGCTGGCGCTGCAAGGGGCGGCCAAGCTCGACGGATTCCTCAGCTGGACGCAGATGCCGCTGGTCAAGTTCGCCGAGACGGTGCTGGTGGTGCTGTTCGCCGCGCATATGACGGGCGGCATCCGCCTGCTGGCGATCGAGTTCCTGCCCTGGCGGGACTGGCAGAAGACGCTGATCGCGATCATGGCCGGGGTGGCGGTCGCCGCCGGGCTGATCTTTCTCATGCGCGCGTTCTGACGGAAACGGGAGCGGCTAATGGCGCAGATAGAACGCAAGAGCACGGATATTCTCATCCTCGGCAGCGGCGGCGCCGGCCTGTTCGCGGCCCTGCATGCGCACAAGGCCGATCCCGACCTGTCGATCACCGTGGCGGTGAAGGGGCTGCTGGGCAAATGCGGCTGCACCCGCATGGTGCAGGGCGGCTACAACGTCGCGATCGCCAAGGAAGACTCTGTCGAGCGGCACTTTATGGACACGATCCATGGCGGCAAGTGGCTGAACAATCAGGAGATCGCCTGGAAGCTCGTCAATGTCGCGATCGAGCGGATCCACGAGCTGGAAAACGACCTCGGCTGCTTCTTCGACCGCAACCCGGACGGTACGATCCATCAGAAGGCGTTCGCGGGGCAGACCTTCGACCGTACGGTGCACAAGGGCAGCCTGACGGGGATCGAGATCATCAGCCGGCTGGCGGAGCAGGTCTGGGCCCGCGGCATCCATCGGCTGGAAGAGCATCGCGCCGTTGCCTTGGTGCCGTCCCGCGACGGCTCGCGCATTTCCGGCGTGCTGATGACCGATATGCGGACGGGCGAGTTCGTGTTCGTCCAGGCCAAGGCCGTGATGATCGGCACCGGCGGCGGGCCGTCGATGTACAAGTTCCACACGCCGTCGGGCGACAAGTCCTGCGACGGCATCGCGATGGCGCTGCGGCTGGGGCTGCCGCTGATCGACATGGAGATGGTGCAGTTCCATCCGACCGGGCTGGTCGCCGGCGAGGACACGCGCATCACCGGCACGATCATCGAAGAAGGCCTGCGGGGCGCGGGCGGCTATCTGCTGGATGGCAGCAAGCAGCGCTTCATGCATGAATTCGACGACCGCGGCGAGCGGGCGACCCGCGACATCGTCAGCCGCGGGATGTACGAAGTGATGCGCCAGGGCCGTACCGGCCCCAATGGCGGACTGTTCATCACCATGGCGCATCTCGATTCGCGCATGGTCGTCCAGCAGTTCAAGGGCATGGTCGACCGTTGCCGCGACGTCGGCTTCGATCTGGTCAAAGGGCTGGTCGAGGTCGTGCCGACCGCGCACTACATGATGGGCGGCATCAAGTTCGACGAGAACTGCTTCACCGAGATGCCGGGCGTGTTCGTCGCGGGCGAGGATGCCGGCGGCGCCCATGGCGCGAACCGGCTCGGCGGCAACGGCGTCGCCAATTCCACGGTTTTCGGCGGCGTCGCGGGTGACGTGATGCCGGGCTGGGTGCGCCGCGAGGGCGGCCTCGTCGATCCGGACGAGACGGTGATCGAAGAGACCATCGCGCGCTGCCTGCAGCCCTTCTCGAACAGCAGCGGCAATGTCAGCGAGCTGCGCCTCAAGCTGCACAATCTGATGTGGGACGAGGTCGGGATCATGCGCACCGCGGAGGGCCTGAAGCGGGGTCTCGCGGGCCTGGCGGAGCTGGAGCAGGAACTGCGGACCACCGGCGTCGCGGAGACCGGGCGGGCGTTCAATCTGACCTGGCATGACTGGCTCAACCTGGAAAGCCAGATCCTGGTCGGGCGCGCCATCGCGGAAGCGGCGATCGTGCGCGAGGATTCGCGCGGCGCGCATTTCCGCGAGGATTTCCCGGAAACCCGCGACCTCGATACCTCGGCCAACACGGTTGTCCGCCTGCGCGATGGCGCTATTTCGATAGATAGTATCCCCGTGGCCTTCACCCGCGTCCGGCCCGGCCAGAGCCTTCTCGCGGACGATGCCGCTGAATGAGAGGAAAGCACCATGATTGGTAAGAAACAGATCCTCGAAGCGGGCAAGGAAATCATGTCCCGGGCGGCGATCGATATCCCGCGCGACTATAAGCACGGCATCGAGAAGATGGTCGAGAAGGAGCAGGAGGAGCTCAGCCGCTTCGTTCTGCTGTCGATGCTGGAGAATTGGGACGCGGCCGAGCAGGACCGCCGCGCGATGTGCGCCGACACCGGCGTGCCGCGCTACTTCGTCAAGGCCGGCAACGAGGCGCAGGTCGAGGGCGGCTTCGTCGCGCTCGAGCACATGCTCCGCCTCGCCACGGCCGAGGCGACCCACGAGGTGCCGCTGCGGCCCAACCGGGTGCATCCGCTGAGCCGGCGCGACAACAACAACAATGTCGGCATCAACGCGCCCGAAATCGACTATTCCTTCGAGCCGGACGCCGACTGGGTCGACATCACGACGGTGCACAAGGGCGGCCTGTTCGGCAGCGACTACCGCATGCTGTTCCCGGGCGACGGCATCGACGGCATCAAGAAGTTCTTTCTCGATGTCATGTATGAGTTCGGCCGGCGCGGCCTCGCCTGCCAGCCGGCGATTGTCGGCATCGGCCTCGGCGGCAGCAAGGACGTGGCGATGACCCTCGGCAAGCAGGCTGCGTGTCTGCGCACCGTGGGCGAAGCGAATCCCGATCCGCAGATCGCCGCGCTCGAGAAAGAGCTGGAGAACATGGGCAACAACATCGGCATGGGCCCGATGGGCTTCGTCGGCAAGTCCATGGTCGTCGATTGTCATATCGAGGTCGGCTACACCCACACCGGCGGCATGCCGATGAGCGTGCACAGCTTCTGCCTCTCGTCGCGGCGCGCCACGGCGCGGCTGCACGCGGACGGCAGCATCGAATACCGCACCGACCCGCGGTGGTTCACCCCCTATATGCGAAGGGACACGATCGAATGGTCAGCGACGGAAACGGCCAGAGCGGCGGGCTGAGGAAGGTCCGCCTCAAGACACCGATTACGGACGAGGACCTGGCGGGGCTTCGCCTGGGCGACGTGGTCTATCTCGACGGCGTCGTCTATACGGGCCGCGAGGGCGTGTATCATCGCGCGATCGCGGAAGGCATCAAGCCGCCGGTCGATCTCCGCACGCTGACGAACGTGACCTTCCATTGCTCGCCGGCGGCATCGGTCGAGGATGACGGCAGCTTCAAGGTCGGTGCCGTGACGGCGACGGCGAGCTTCCGTTTCGCGAAGTACTTGACCGAATGGTTCAAGCTGTCCGGCGTCAAGATCATCATGGGCAAGGGCGGCATGTCCGAAGCGGACTACCGCAAGTATTTCGTGCCGAACAAGGCCGTCTATCTGACCACGGTCGGCTATGGCACCGGCGCGCTGCTCGGCCGCGGCATCACCCGGGTCCGCGATGTCTTGTGGCTGAAAGAGCTCGGCATCGCACAGGCGATCTGGGTGCTCGAGGTCGAGAATTTCGGCCCCTTCCTGGTCGAGAGCGACCTTCAGGGCAACAGCCTGTTCGAGCGGGAAAACCGTAAGACCAGCGCGCAGGTGGCGGAAGCGTTCCGCGGGCTCAAGGAGCCGGCACTGAAGCGATATGGAGAGACCACCTCGCGCAAGGACGAGGTGGTCTGACCATACTTGCTGCGATCACGTAGTATTGGCGGGGCGGGAACCCGCCGAAGCGGGTTCGCCCTTGGGGCAGCGTGGCGTTAGAACGATTTAGCGATCGTAAACACGCCGCGAGCATCACAGTTATGGGTGTTGCCGCAATCGCTCGTGCTCAGATTGGTATCGACATAAGCGATACTCAGATCGAAGCCGAGGATATTCCGCGTCAGCGAGAGCGACCAGTCCGCGTAATCGGTGGCCGAGGCCTTGGTGAAGGTGCTGTAGCCGACGTGACCGGAAGCGGTCAGCTTGAACGGCAGCGGCACGTTGACGACACCGGAGACGTAGTAGGCGTCGCCGATCCCACCGAAGAAATCAGGCGACCAGTAGAACTGACCACCCACATCGACGATGCCGAAATCGTAATCGGCGCCGAAGGCCGCTTCGACATAGTCGTAGTTCAGCGACGACCGCGCGTCCGGATAGGTGTAGCCGACGGCGAAAGCGTCGAGCTTCAGGCCCGAGACCGTCGTCGTCAGACCGCCGGAGTAATCGATTTCCAGGTCAGCCTGGTCACCGTCCTTGAAATTGAGGTTGGATCCCCAAGCGCTGGCATAGGCTCCGACCTTCTGTTTGCCCACGGTGAAGTCCTTCGACCACCCGAACGAGCCCTGAACCGCGGCGCCCTGGCTCGTCTGAGAAATTCCGCGGAAGGTGTAGTCGGTGGTCCCGGCCACGCTGGCGGAAAACGTCCCCAGCTTGTCGAAGAAATTGTCGACCGCGTCCTTGTCGTCCGCGGCCAGCGCGTTTGTCGCTACAACTGCGAGACACGCAGTGCAGCAGGCAAGCAACCATTTGCGCATATTTTTAGTCCTTCCCTCTGTTCGTATCGCGTCGCGAAACTCATCCCCGAAGTGCAAGACACATGCCATCGTTGGTATTTTTAGGCTCTTGAAGCCGCAGCGCTTTTATTCCCGAGAACTCAACACGCCTTTGACTTCTGCCCAAATGCTAAGCTGTTTGACTTGTAGCAAACCAATGGTTGACGAGCGTCCGCCTGACTTGGGCTCTGCAAGACCTTCTTCTCGAACCGGCCGCCGCTTCTTGGGGTCGCCTTCTCATCGCGGAGTGACCAAGCCTGCCAAGCAATTCTGAGCCTGCGGGCGTAGGTGGCCGAGTGTTGCGTTTAGAGAAATTAAGCGCCGGTCGAAAATTAAGTTTGCATCACCCATTAATTCAGGATGATTTCTGCGACGAGATTCCCCCGGTACGCAGTTGTGGTCAAAGGTTTCGGTCGGGGATTACGGTTTTCATTTCAAAATGTTGCGCGGAAAACACAACCCAAAATTTGCAAGGTCAATAATTAATCAGTTGACTAAATTTGCGGCGTTCTTGATTGACGACGAATTGTACAAAGTCGCAAAAGTTAGGCAGAACAGGGTTCTGCGTGTCGCACCGCGGTTTTTCGGCGACTCGCCGGGAATCGTCGTGAGTCGGTGGTGGTCCGATGTTGCTCGGACGCGCGCATGCGGCGCAGCGGGCAAGAAGGCGGCGGTTCCCGAATGTCACGGGAACCGCCTTGAGTTTGCATGAGGGAGAACGTCTTTGGCTTGCACCGTCTCAGCCGGCGCGGGATCGGGAGGATCGGCGCGGCGTACCGCCTGTCGTACACCTTTGTCGCTGGTGGCTCTCGATCCCTATACCGTTGAGGCTCGTCGAAAACTCGATCGGCTGCCCCTGGGGCACCCTTGCTGCTTCGAAGAATTTAACGAAAAGTTGCGAAGATTTGGTTAACGGCGGTCAACCGAGAACGGCGGGAAACCCGCGGCCCTGCGGGCGCAAGTTGACGCTCGCGGGGGGGCGACCTAACCTTTTGAACCACCCTCATTTCGGATGTCTTTCGAGGCGCCATGTCCACGGTGAACGCGTCCAAGCGGTTCATGCTTCCGTCTGTTGATCGGATTCTCCGGCTTCCCGCCGTCGCGGCGCTGGAGGAACAGTATGGGCGCGGCTTGGTAACCGGCGCCACGCGGGATGTGCTGGCCGGGCTGCGTGAGGCGGCGGCGCGCGGCGGCGCCATGGCGGAAGCTTCCGAAGATGCGATCGTGCAGGCCGTCGCCCGGCGCATAGCACGGGAGTCGCGGCCGTCCCTCGTGCCGGTGTTCAACCTCACAGGCACGGTGCTGCACACCAATCTCGGCCGCGCGGCCTTACCACGGGAAGCGATCGAGGCCGTGGCGGCGGTATCCGGAGGGGCGAGCAACCTGGAATTCGACCTCGAGAAGGGTGCGCGCGGCGACCGCGACAGCCATATCGACGCCTTGCTGTGTAAGCTGACCGGGGCTGAGGCGGCCACCGTCGTCAACAACAACGCCGCGGCCGTTCTGCTTGTGCTGAACACGCTCGCCTTGCGCAAAGAGGTGCCCGTATCGCGCGGCGAGCTGATCGAGATCGGTGGCGCCTTCCGGATGCCGGACATCATGGCGCGCGCCGGGTGCAAGCTCTGCGAGGTCGGTACGACGAACCGTACCCATCTGAGGGATTACGAGGGCGCGATCGGCCCGCGCACGGCGATGCTGATGAGCGTGCACACGAGCAATTACGAAGTGCAGGGCTTCACCGCGAGCGTTCCCGAGAAGGACCTGGCCGCGTTGGCGCAACGCCACGGGATGCCTTATGTCGTGGACCTCGGCAGCGGCACGCTGGTCGACCTTGCCGCCTATGGGTTGCCGCATGAAGAAACGCCCGCCGAGGCGATCGCCGCCGGCGCCGACCTCGTGACCTTCAGCGGCGACAAGCTGCTCGGCGGCCCGCAGGCCGGCATTATCGTCGGGCGCCGTGACCTGATCGCCAAGCTGCGCCGCAATCCGCTGAAGCGGGCGCTGCGCTTGGACAAGATGACGATCGCCGCCCTGAACGCGGTTCTTGCGCTTTATCTCGACACGGACCGGCTGGCCGAGCGGCTGCCGACGCTCCGTATGCTGAGCCGTCCGCTGGACGACATCGCGGCGCTCGCCGCCAGGCTCCAGCCGCCGGTTGCGCAGCATCTCGGCGGCGCGGTGACGGTCGACACCGAGGCGTGCCGGAGCCAGATCGGCAGCGGCGCGCTGCCCGTCGATCTGCTGCCGAGCGTCGCCCTGCGGCTTCGGCCGACGGCGGAGGGGCGCGGGCGCGGCAAGGCGCTCAACCGTCTCGCCGCGGGGTTCCGGGCGCTGCCCGTGCCGGTCATCGGGCGCATTCAGAATGACGCTTTCCTGCTCGACCTGCGCTGCCTCGATGACGAGGCGGCGTTCCTCGCGCAGCTCGATCAACTCGACCTGTCCTGAGGCCGGTCGGTGATCATCGCGACCGCAGGCCATATCGATCACGGCAAGACCCTCCTGGTGAAGGCCTTGACGGGCGTCGATACCGACCGCCTGCCGGAAGAGAAGCAGCGCGGCGTCTCGATCGACCTCGGCTTCGCCTATGACAACCTGGCGGACGGGACGCGGGTCGGCTTCATCGACGTGCCGGGACACGAGCGCTTCGTCCGCAACATGCTGGCCGGCGTCACGGGGATCGACTTCGCGCTGCTCGTGGTCGCCGCCGACGACGGGCCGATGCCGCAGACGGAGGAGCATCTGGCGATCCTCGATCTGCTGGGGGTCAAGGCGGGCGCGGTTGCGCTGACCAAGATTGACCGCGTGCCGGCAGAGCGCGTCGACGAGGTGCGGCGGCAGACCGAGGGCCTGGTCTCGGCGACCGGCCTGGCGGGAATACCGGTCTTCCCGGTCTCGGCGATGACGCGGGAAGGGGTGCCGACGCTTCGCGAGCATCTGGCTGAGGTTGCGGCGGCGCTTGCCGAGCGGAGCCGGGCGGGCCAGTTCCGCCTCGCGATCGACCGCTGTTTCACGCTGACGGGCGCCGGCATCGTCGTCACCGGGACCGTGTTTTCGGGGTCCGTCGCCGTCGGCGATCGCCTGACCCTGTCGCCGCAAGGGCTGCCGGTTCGGGTCCGCGCGATCCATGCCCAGAATCAGCAGGCGCAGGCCGGCGCGGCCGGCGAGCGTTGCGCCGTCAACATCACCGGGAGCGGCCTGAGCAAGGAGCTGGTGCATCGCGGCGACTGGCTCGTCGCGCCGGCCGTGCATGCGCCGACGCGGCTGATCGACGCGCGGGTGCGGCTGCTCGCCTCGGAAGGGCGGCCGCTCAGGCATTGGTCGCCGGTGCACGTCCATCTCGGCGCGTCCGACATCACCGGACGCGTCGCCGTGCTCGAGGAGGCGGCGATCGCGCCGGGCGCGGCCGGCCTGGTCCAGCTTGTGCTCGACCGGCCGGTCAATACGGTCCGCGGCGACCGCCTGATCCTTCGCGACCAGTCGGCGCAGCGCACGATCGGCGGCGGCGCCGTGATCGACCCGTTCTCGCCCCGAAAGGGCCGGCGCACCCAGAAGCGCCTGGCCATGCTGCGCGCACTGGAGCGGGAGCCGGCGGCCGATCGGCTCGCGTCCGTCCTTGACCTGTCCGCCGCGGGCGTTCCGCTCAGCCGGCTCGCGCTCGCGTGGAATCTCGACAACGCCCAGGCGGAGGCGCTCTGGCGCGGCGCGGATATGGTTCGCGTCGGCAAGCCGGACGATCCGACCGGCATCGCCCCCGGCTACTGGCAGGCGACGCGCGACGCGGTGCTGGCGGCGCTGGGGCGCTGGCACGACCTGCGCCCCGACCAGCCGGGCCCTGCCGAGGAGCGGCTCCGGCGGACGCTGCCGGAACGGGTTACGCCGGACGTGATGTCGGCGGTTGTCCTCGACCTGCTGCGCGAGAAGAAGGTGGTGCGGGATGGCGCGGGCGTCTCGCTGACGGGCCATCGTCCGGCGCTTCTCGCGGCGGATGCCGCGCTCTGGGAGCGGGTGTCGGCGTTGCTCGACGTTGACGACATGCGGCCGCCGCGGATTCGCGAGATCGCCGAAGAGCTGGATGTCGACCTGCGCACGCTCGAGCAATTCTTCGCCCGGGTGACGCGCATGCGCATGGTCCATCGGGTCGCCGACAATCGCTACTACCTGACCGAGACCTTGCGCCGGCTGGCGCATGTGGCGGAGACGGTCGCCCGGAAATCGCCCGACGGCATGTTCGACGCGCGCGCCTTCCGCGACGCGTCGGGCATCGGCCGCAACGTCGCCATCCAGGTTCTGGAGTTCTTCGACGGCCTCGGCCTGACGCGGCGGGAAGGCGACGCGCGGCGGATCCATCGCCCGGCCGCCGAGGTGTTCGCGCTGGTCGAAAAGGTCGAATAGCGCGCCGGGCGAATTCCAGGGCCGGGGCCAGCCCGAAATCGGCCGCCAGCGGGCGGACTTGACGCGGATGTGGGCTTCCCTAGGATCGGTCCTGGAGGAGTATCCGGGGCGGTCTCCGGCTCGGTCTTCAAAACCGTTGAGGGGCGTAGGACGTTCCTGGTGGGTTCGACTCCCACACTCTTCCGCCAACCGCCTGATCGCCGATACCGGACCCCCGACCCATGGCGCGCATCCCGTACCCCGACCTCGACACCCTGCCCGACGACGTGAAGAGCTTCGTCGGCCGCATCCGGCCGATGCTCAACATCTACCGCATGCTGCCGCATGCCGAGACATCGCTTTACGGCTTCATGAAGCTGGGCAACGCGCTGCTGTTCAAAGCGGATCTCGACCCGGTTCTGCGCGAGCTGGTGATCCTGCGGGTCGGCTACCTGTCTGACGCGGCCTATGAGATCCATCAGCATCTCGTCGTCGCAAGCCATGTCGGCGTATCGGACGAGAAGATCGCGGCGACGAAGGATAACCCCGATGCCGCCGTGTTCACGCCGCTCGAGCGCGCCGCGCTGCGCTTCACCGACGAAGTCGTGCGTGACGTGAAGGCGAGCGATGCTGCCTATGAGGCGGTCGCGCGGCATCTCTCGCACCGCGAGATCGCCGAGCTGCTGCTGACCATCGGCTTCTATATGATGGTCTGCCGCTTCCTGGAAAATCTCGAGGTCGAGATCGAGCCCGAAGGGCAGGTCGATCAGACGGTCAACCTGCCGCCGCGGCGGCCTTAGCGCGATTGTCGCGACGCCGCTTGCCGCCCTAGACTATTCTTACTTTAAGAACGACGCGGACTCGTTCCCACGGCATGCGCGGCGCCGTCGCCGGCGTTGATCCGCGCCCGGGCGTCATAATCAAGATCACGCCGCGACAGGAGGAGACAGCCGATGGACAAGGACAGGCATTGGGTCGGCACCTGGGCGACCGCGCCGGCCCCGAGCGAGGCTGGCGTCAGCCTCAACAATCAGACACTGCGCATGAACCCGCGCATCAGCATTGGCGGCGACACGCTGCGCGTGCGTGTGTCGAACGCCTACGGCCGCGGCAATCTCGTGATCGGCGCCGCGTCGATCGGGATTCGGGACAAGGGGCCGGCGATCGTGCCGGGTTCCGCGCGCGTGCTCACCTTCGGCGGCGCGAGCTCGGTCACCGTCGCGGCCGGCGCGCTGGCGATCAGCGACTCCGTGGCGCTCGACGTCGCGCCTTTGGCGGACCTCGCGGTCTCGCTTTATCTGCCCGGCGAGATACTGGCCGCTTTCCAAATCACCGGACGCTACGCGCGGCAGACCAACTACATCTCTCCGCCGGGCAATTTCGCCGCCGAGGATGTGATGCCGGTCGGCAAGCTCACCGACGAATGGTTCTTCGTCAGCGGCGTCGACGTGCTGGCGTCGAAAGAAACGGGCGGCGTGGTCACGCTGGGCGATTCGCTGACCGACGCCAATATCTCGACCCACGACACCTTCAGCCGCTGGCCCGACCAGCTCGCCCGGCGGCTGATTGCGCGCAAGGGCGGCCGGCCGCTCGGCGTGATGAACCAGGGCCTCGGCGGCAACCGTATCCTGCATGACGTGCGCGGCGACAGCGGGCTCCGGCGGTTCGATCGCGACGTGCTGGCGCAGCCCGGCGTGACGCATGCGATCGTGATGCTCGGCACCAACGATCTGCGCAACCGCCACGCCAAACCGGAAGAGGAAGTCACCGCGGAGCGGATGATCGCTGGCCTCCATCAGATGGCGATACGGGCGCAGGTGGGCGGGATCAAGCTGATCGGCGCCACGCTGACGCCGTTCGGCAACGAGACCTATCTGCCCGGCGCCTGGAACCCGGTGCGTGAGGAGCATCGCGTGGCGGTGAACGACTGGATCCGCAACAGCGGCGCGTTCGACGGCGTCGCCGATTTCGACAAGGCGCTGCGCGACCCCGAGCTTCCGACCCAGATGTTGCCGAAATACGACTGCGGCGACGGGCTCCACCCGAGCGATCTCGGCTACTGCGCCATGGGCGACGCGATCGACCTGGGGCTCTTCGACTGACCAACCGGCCGGCAGCTCCTCCCGCGCGGCAAGGCGCGGAAGGAGCGAATGCCGGTTTGTCTTTAAAGGCGCGACGTCAGGGCGCCGGGACCGCCACGCGGTTCGCCGGCACGATCTGCGCCTGATAGCTGAACACTTCGCGGCTTTGCGGATTCACGATGACTTTAAGCCACTGCACGTCGTTCAGATCGTCCTGCGCGTTGTCGAATTTCGCGTGGTCGCCGAAGGTTTCGACGCGCGTGAAGTTCTCGAGACGGCGGCCCTGGGCGTCCAGGAACGGCCGGTCGATGCGGAAGTAGTGCGAGTCGCCGTGCACATAGGCGACGGGCTTGCGAAAGGCGATTACCTCGTCACGCAGCGCGACGAGAAAATCTTTGAAGCCGTCGGGATCCGAGTCGGTCTCCGCGAGCGTCATCGGATCGCGCAGCGGCGCGCGCGTGGTGTCCGACTGGTCCCATCCGGGATCGGCTTGCGAGATGAACATGACCGCCACGGACTTGCGCGCCTTCGCGGCCGCGAAGGTCTCCTGCATCCACGCGATGTTGGCCTGATTGCGGGCGTTATACTCGTCCGCGTCGGCGCCGTCGCCGCAGAGGTTGTTGCACGAGCCTTGGATGTTGAGGGTCGCGTAGGTGACGCGGCCGACCGTCCAGCGGCGGTTCTCGACGCACGGGACCTTGATCTTGGCCCAGGTATTCGGATCGTGAGTCGTGAGACCGAGACACAGCGCGTCCTTCTGCACTTCCTGGCGCATCCGATGTTTGCCCAAGGAAAAGGGCGTGCTGAAGAAGACTTCGCGCTCATAGTCGAGGCGCTCGAGCGAATTGAACGAGCCATTGTTCGGACGATCGCAATCCGTCCAGTCGTTATCGCCGGGCGTGAAGACGGCCGGCGCGACGAGGCTGTTGAAATAGTTGAGCGACGTGGTGTACAGCGCGTCATCGCAGACGGGGAGGCCATTGCCGGTCTTGAGGTCACCGTCGTGGACCGTGAAGGCCAGCCGCTGCGAATTCATGTCCGCGATAAGATTCGGGATGCCGACCGTCGCCTGCTCCGTCGAGTAAGGCATGTCGCCCCAGAGGCCGATCGCATAGGAGTTTCTGCCGTTGTCATCATGTCCGCCGCGACCGTCAGAGGATTGCGCCGGACTGATCGCCGCCGCCACGATGACGGTTGTGGCAAACGCCCACAGGCTTAGTTTTTTCATCTCACACGCTCCGTTGGAGAGTTGAAGGAGTTTCTGTTTCGCAAGCTTCAGCGTGACTCCACCCGTCTCCGAAAGACCGTGGGGCCTTGTCGGACAGATACCGCATATAAAAGGGAATGCTTTCGCGCCGGCGGCCGACGGAATTTCGGCCGCGGATCACGTGTAGCCCTTGTCGTTACTTCATCCGGTTCTTTCAGATCGGTTGGGCGTCATCTGCCCGGCTACCGTTAAATCGATTTGATTGCCGGCACATGACATACGCGTCACGCATCGATTAAATTCATGAAATTCATCGAGGCGATTCGCCGCCCGACCGCGCGAAAAGGCCGAGCCCGTCGTTCAGCGACAGCGTCTCGGGCACGCGCGAAACAGCATCGTCTTTAAAAGGCGATGGCGACCCGTGCAGCGCAGCACGCGCTTGTCGCGAACGCATTATCACGCCACCCTGACGTGAATAAGCCTCGCAGGCGGGATCGCATTCCGCTGTTACGATGACATAGCGCAGCTATTCGCGCGTTGCAGGCGGCCCTAAAATCGACTTATCATATGCACGTATTCGCATACGAATATCTATGGATGTGTACATCCATTCCGTGGGGAATTCAGGGAGGAAAAGAATATGCCACGAGACGACGATCGTTTTCCCATCTCGCGCCGTCGGTTCAACGCGCTGACAGGCGCCGCGGGCCTAGCGCTGGGCATTGTCCCGACTCTTGTCGGCCGGGCGCTGGCGAAGGCGTCGATGACCGCCGATCAGATCATTCACGGCAAGTCGGCCGATATGATCATTCACAACGCCAAGCTCGGCGTCACGGAGACGCCGATCGCCTTGCTCCGCAAGTACGACCACACGCCGAAGGAAATCCTGTTCAGCCGCTTCCATTACCCGCATGAGGGCGACGCCAAGTGGTACGCAACGACGGGACTGCCGCCGGCGCAGATGGTCAAGGACTGGACCATCCGGGTTGACGGATTGGTGCAGCGGCCGCGCACCGTCACCATCGCCGACCTCCAAAAGAGGCCGCAGGAAAAGCGCGTCTCGGTCCTGCAATGCGCCGGAAATGGCCGCTCCTTCTACGCCGCCAAGCAGAAGGTCGCGGGCGGCCAGTGGAAGAACGGCGGTATGGGCAATGTCGAGTGGGAAGGCGTGCCGTTGCGGCCGTTCCTGGCCGACCTCAAGATGGAGCCGGCCGCTTCGGTCCGCTGGCTCACCGCGGAAGGTTGGGATCAGCCTGCGACGCCGGAAGGCTCGGACTTTGCCAAGAGCTATCACATCGACGATCCGGCGCTCGATAACGCCATCCTGGCGCTCAAGATGAACGGCGAGCCGATCCCGGCGGTGCATGGCGGGCCGGTGCGTCTCATCATCCCCGGCTATTACGGCAACATGAATGTCAAGCTTCTGACGGTGCTCCTGTTTGCCGCCGAGCAGTCGCCCAGCGCGTATCAGTCGGTCGGTTACCGGATGCCGCTGACGCCCGTCGAGCCGGGCAAGTTCAAGGCCAATGACTATAACTTGACCAACAGCGCGCCGACGTATGGCCACAAGATCAAGAGCGTTATTTTCTCGCCGCTGCCGGAAGACAAGCCCAAGGCCGGCACGATCGAGATGACCGGCGTTGCCTTCAACGACGGCTTAGGGCCGATTACTTCAGTCGAGGTTTCGGCGGACGGCGGCAAGACCTGGCATCAAGCGACGGTCAAGCCGGCGGAGAGTCCGTGGGCGTGGTGGCACTGGTCCGCCAAGGTCCGTGTGCACGCGGGACAGCAAGTCCTGATGTCACGGGCGACCGACGCGCTCGGCCGTACGCAGCCGATCAACGGCTTGGCGCTGTGGAACCCGCGCGGCTACGAATGGAACGGCGTCGAGCGACTCGACGTAACCTTCGCGTGACCCAGGAAGGGTAGACCAGGCGCCGCCCTGGTTTCGCGATGCCTCCTTGGCTCAGCGAGACACGGGGTGGCGCCGGCCTTCCGCTAACGGACCATCCGATATGATGCAAGATTACAAGGAGCGGCTGCGGCGCCTCGGCGTCGCACTCGGCGCGGCGCTGACGGCGGTCGTCGCCCTGTTTGCCACGCCATGTGCCGCCGATGAGATCGAGCTGCCGCCGGGACTGAATCGCGATCTGGTCTATGGCGCGTGCCGCACCTGCCATGATCTGCAATACCTGACGGAGTCGGCCGGCATCACACGTGACGACTGGGATGCGATCATCGACAGCATGCGCCAATACGGCCTGCGCATCCCGCCCGAGCGGCGCGCCAAGATTCTTGACTATCTCGGCAGTTATCTCGGGCCCAATCCGCCGCCGAAGGCGGTCGCTGAGGCCGAGGCCGGTCCGGCGAAGGCGCCGACCGGTGACAAGCTATTCGCCGAGCAGTGTGTCGGTTGCCATCAACAGAACGGTGAGGGCCGACCGCGCGAATTCCCGCCGCTCGCCGGCAATCATGATCTGATGCGCGACCGCCTGTTCCCGGCCTATGTCCTGCTCAACGGCCTCGAGGGCAAAATTATGGTCGGGCCGCACGAGTATAATGGACAGATGCCGCCCTTCAGCCATCTCACGGATGCCGAGATTGCATCGATCGTGCAGTATATCCGCAGTGCTTGGAACAACGCCGCGCTCCGGCCGGCGAAGCTGCAGCCTGTCGATGCCGCGGCGGTAAAATCGGCTCGGGCCAAGCCCATGTCCCCCGCCGAGGTTCATCGCTATCGCGCGCGGCTGCAATGACGCCTGATTGGCGAGCGCGGCCCCGCGGGACAGGGTCGGCGACTAATCTTTTCGGCGAGGAGCCGCGGGCTAGGGAACCGCGAGCTCCATCTCGCGCGTCAGGGTGATCGTCGGGGACTCGTCGCGCACGCAGAACAGCCGGTACAGCAGCTGGATGACGAGGACGACCTCGGCGCTGTCCAGTCCGTAATAGACCGACTTGGCCTTGCGCCGGCATTTCACCAGCCCCTCGGCGCGCAGGCGGGCCAATTGCTGCGACAGGTTCGGCTGGCGGATGCCGATCAGGTGCTCGAGCTCGGTGACGGTCTTTTCACCCTGTGCCAGGTGACATAGGACCATCAGCCGATTTTCATTGGCCAAGTTCTTGAGGAAGGCCGCAGCCTCTCCGGCTTTTTCTTTCGAGACGTCCATCGTTCCCATGGGCCGTTACCAATATTCAAATGACGCGCTGACATCGACCAAAGCACGCAGCCGGACATCATTTCTATCATTCATTGAAGGAGAGAAACGATTCTCGATCATCCCGCCAATCCAGCAGCTTAGCGTCCAACTCAGTTCTAAAGAAAACCGCCCTTGCCGTCTCCAACATAACCCTTCGACCGAAACCCAAGCGGATTTGGCTCGCTCGGACGGAGACGAACAGGGACTGCCATAAAATTATACCACAACGCCGCCCGTATCTCTCGGGCCGCGTTGGCGCTTCGCGTTGAGGCGCGCGCGCAGTAGCTCGACGAAGCCCTCGGCCGCCGGCGAGGCCGGCCGGCTGCGGAGTCGCAGCAGCCCGAGCTTGAGGCCGAGCCGGGGCTCCCTCAGGACACGCGAAACGAGCCCTTCATAGGTCGACGAGGCCAGCGCGAGGTCGGGCACGATCGAAAGACCGACGCCCGCCTGCACGAGTTTGAAGATGGTCGCGAACTGGCTCACCGTGATCGTGCGGTCGAAGGCGATGCCGGCATCCGCCGCGGCCGCGTCGATCGAGCGGCGCATCCCGGCGCCGAACGGCATGGCGATGATCGCTTCGCCGCGCAGATCCGCCATTTGCAGGGCGCGCTTTTTCGCCAGGGGATGACCGCGGCGCAGCACGACGTGAAAGCCGCTTTGCGTCAGCGGCTCCGCGTCGATCACCGCGGGGATGGTCGAGGGATTGGTGATGTCGCCGATGCCGAAATCGGCGACGCCGCTCCGCACGTCCTCCGTGACGGCGCTCAGCACGCCTTCGCGCAGCTCCAGGTCCACGCCGTGATAGCGCGCACGATAGGCGGCGATGATCTCCGGCAGCAGCCCGTAAGCGACCGACATGAGCGACGCGATGACGAGCCGGCCGCGCGGGCGCGCGCCGAGCGCCCGCATGTTCTGGATGCCGATCTCGAGATCGGCAATCAGCCGCTCGGCGACCGGCACGAATTCGCGGCCTGCGGCGGTCAGCGCGACCCGCCGGGTGCTGCGCGTGAACAGACGAACGCCGAGCGTCTCCTCGATGCGCATGATGGCGCGGGTCAGCGCCGGCTGCGACAGGTCGAGGTCGGACGCGGCGGCGACGAAGCTGCCGTAGCGCGCGAGCGAGACGACGCATTGCAGCTGTCGGGACGAGAGGTCGGGGCGGCTGGCTGCCGCGGGGCTTGCCATGGCTTGAGGCTCCGCCGGTTCGATTAATGCATAAAACGAAATAATAAGGTGAATTAAGAAAGAATTGAAGGGAAACCCGCCGCTGCGGCATAGTGGGGCGGAACCGCGACAATGCGGCTTCGAAGGAAGATGGAACGATGAAAAGCGATGCGGTTGAACGCCGTTCGGATACGATAACCGGCGCCCAGTCGGTGGTCCCGAACGATGTCGATCTGGTCGAATGGTATTACCGGCAGGGCTACTCCGACGGCTTCCCGGTCGTGCCGCCGACGCCGGCGAAAATCGAGGCGATGATCGAAGCCCTGGGCGGCGACGCCGAGTTCGTCGAAGGGCGGGTGCCGCCGCGCTGGGGCACGCTGACCCGCGAGGTGCTGGCGATCAACATGGTGATGGCGGGCTGCCTGCCGGAATACGCGCCGGTGGTGCGCGCGGCGATGCTCGCGCTCTGCTCGCCCGCCTTCAACCTGCACGGCGTGCAGGCGACGACGCATATGGCGTCGCCGCTGCTCGTGGTGAACGGGCCGATCCGCAATCAGATCGGCATGAATTCCGGGCACAACGCCTTCGGCTCCGGCAACCGGGCGAACGCCACGATCGGCCGCGCCATCCGCATGATCCTGCTCAACGTCGGCGGCGGCTGGCCGGGCGACCTGGACAAGAGCACGTTGGGCTCGCCCGCCAAATACACCTACTGCGTCGCCGAGAATGAAGAGGTCGGCTGCATCGCGCCCTACCACGTCGAGAAGGGCTTCGCGGAGGAGGATTCGACCGTTTTCGTCATGCCGGCCGAGCCGCCGCACAGCGTGACCAACCACGTCGCCGACGACCCGGAAGGCATTCTCGACAGCATCGCCTCGGCGATGAGCACGATCGCGCACAACAACGCGGTCAGCGCCGGCCATTGCGCCGTCGTGCTCGGGCCGGAGCATGCGCGGGTGATGGGCAAGTACCAGTGGACGCGGCACGATATCCGCTATTACCTCTGGTACAACTCGGGCAACAAATTCGGCGACGTCGCCTTCCAGCACCGTTACGGCAAGGTCTACAACCGCAGTCTGCCCAAATGGTACAAGCGCGAGCTCGACGCGCCGATCCCCGCGGTGCCGAGCCCCGACAATATCCACCTGTTCTGCATCGGCGGCGAGGCGGGCCGCTTCTCCGCCTTCATCCCCGGCTGGGGCCACATGGCGAGCCCGGTGCTGCGCGAGATCAACGGCAAGGCGCCGGCCGGTGGCAGCATGAACTGCGTCGACGGCACTTGCTACCTGTGAGAAGGAGACACCATGCCTCTCGATAATCCGAAGAGCGGCCAGATCGTCTACGACCCGCGCGGGGTCGTCGAGACGACGCCGATTCCGCTCGGCAAGCGCGCGAAGGACCTGAACGGCCTTCGCCTCGGCATCCTGAGCAACAAGAAGTGGAACGGCAACACGCTGCTGCGCAAGACGCGCGCGGTCCTTGAGCAGGACTACAAATTCGCCGCCGTGAATTTCTACGAGAAGGAAAGCTTCTCGAAGAACGCGGCGCCCGGCTTGCTCGGCGACATCATCGCGGCGAACGACATCGTTCTCACCGCGATCGGCGACTGAGGGTCTTGCACGTCGTGCTGTATGCATGACGCCGTAAGTCTCGAAGGCCAGGACAGGGCGACCGCCGTCATCGTCACGACGGAATTTCTCCACGAGGCGGAGGTGCAGAAGGCGGCGCTCGGCATGGCGGAGCTGCAGCCCGTCGTCATCCAGCATCCGCTCAGCACGCTGAGCGACGAGGAGATCGGCGAGCGCGCGAAGGACGCGGCCGCGCAGGCGGTGAAGATCTGGCTCGGCCGGGCGTAGCGCCGGCTAGTCCATGTGCGAATACATCTTGCGGCCGGGCACGGGCAGCTCGGCCCGCAGGATGGTGCCGGTATCGGACTCGGTGATGAACACCGTGCGGTTCCCTGGCCCGCCATAGGCGATGTTGGTCGGGAACAGGCCGCGGCAGGACTTGACGCGGTAGAGCGGCTCGCCGATCGGGCTGAAGATCCAG
>CAZPFL010000074.1:0-20908 GCA_964585785.1 uncultured Rhodospirillaceae bacterium | reverse complement strand
CGGTCCATGCCGATCGCATCGACGATCGGCAGGAAGATCGGCGTGAACATCAGGATCATCGGCGCGCCGTGCAGGAACATGCCGCAGACGGTCAGGAAGGCGATGATCACCAGGATCACCATGCTCGGCGGCAAGTGCCAGCCGGTGATCATCGCCGCCATCGCTTGCGGAATGCCCATCGTGATCAGGTAATGCGAAAAGACTGAGCTGATCGCGAGCAGCAGCAGCACGTTCGCCGAACGCTGGGCGGCGGTGATGAAGCTACGGGGCAGGTCGCGGAACCGCATGCCGCGATAGACCAGCGTCGCGGCGACGATCGAGAGCGTGGCGGTGATCGCCGCGCCCTCGGTCGGGGTGAATATCCCACCGACGATGCCGACCACGATGGTGACCGGCACCAGCAGCGCGACGGCGGACTGGTTGAACCGCTGAACCACATTGCCGATTCGGAATGGCTCGTGCGTCGGGTAGCCGCGTTTCTTCGCGATGTAGTAGGCGACCGACATCAGACAGAAGCCGTAAAGCACACCGGGAACGTATCCGGCGGCGAACAGCTTGGCGATGGAAACGTCCGAGACGACGGAATAGAGGATCATGCCGATGCTGGGCGGGATCAGGATCCCGATCGACGCCGACATCGAGGTCACCGCGACCGAGAAGCCGCGCGAATAGCCGCGCCGCTCCATCTCCGGGATAAGCACGGAACCGACGGACGCGGCGTCCGCCACGGCGGAGCCCGACACGTTGGCGAAAAGCATCGCGGTGACGATGTTGGCGTGCGCCAGGCCGCCGGAGATCCAGCCGACGATGCTGTTGGCGAAGTCGATCAGCCGCTTGGCGACCTGCCCACTGGCCAGGACCTCGCCGGTGAAGATGAAGAGCGGGATGGCGATGATCACGAAGGAATCGAGGCCACCGGTCATCTGGCCGTGGAAATTGATGACGCTTTCGCCGCTGAGGACGAGCGAAAGCATGCCGATCATGCCAAGCGCGAGCGCAATCGGCACCGCCAGTAGGATCAAGAGGATAATCAGCCCAACGAAGAGACCAGCCATTTTCCGCCCTCTTTCATTTTGATTTTGTGGAGCCGTTTCGCATCCGCTGCGCCGGCCGCATTACATGTCGGGATCTGTCTCGGTGATCTCGGGTTCTTCCATGCCGATCAGCTTCTTGGTGAGGACGATGAACATCAGGACGCCCCAGACCGGCATGCAGCTGTAGAACCAGTATTTCGGGATGTCGGCGTAATCGAGGTTGAAGGACCAGGTCGCGCGCACGTAGGTGATCCCCGTCCAGAAGACGACGGCAAAGAAGACGAGCATGATCACGCTGTTGAACACGAAGATCGCGCGTCGGATGACGGCCTTCTCGATGAACAGCAGCAGGACCTCGGTGTAGAACAGCGCGTAGCGGTCCATCAGGCTCGTCGTGCCGAAGGTCAGCATCCACAGGAGCGTGTACTGGCAGAACTCGTCCATCCAGCCCCAGGTATGATTGAAGAAAAAGCGCGAGCTCACGTTGACCGTGATGAGCGCGACCTCGATGCACAGGATGATCCCGCACAGGATATTGCAGGCGCGCAGCATGGCCGAATAGGCCGTGAAAAAAGTGGATCGCATGAACCAAGCTCGTCCGTTTCGGGTTAAGAGAGGCACATCGAACCGTTTACGTATGTCGGGTGATTGCGTGTTCTCCGTGCCGGGCGGCTAAAGGAAACCGGCCTGCCGTCTCCGCAGCGCGACCGCGCCGCAGGAGACGAAAGACCGGTTTTTTCCTCGGCCGGACGCCGGCGCGGCCGCTAGTTCGCGTAGCCTCCGTCGACGACGCGGTACACCTTCTCGGCCCATGCCTTGCCGGCTTCCTTCTCGAACTCGTCGTAGACCGGCTTGGCTGCCGCCTTCCACTTCGGAACATCCTTCGGATCGCAGGTATTGATCTTGAGGTTGGGCGCTTCCGCCTTGATCTTCTGGAGCAGCACGATGTCGATCTTCTCGCTTAACATGCGCGACCAGCCTTCCACGTCGCGCGCGGACTGCTTGAGGATCGGCTTCGCCCAGTCGGGCAGCTTCTTCCAGAAGGGACCGCCGGCCGCCACGATCAGCGGGTTGTACACGTAATTGCAGAGCGAGAGGTATTTCGTCACCTCATAGAACTTGCTCGTGTAGATCATGCTGAGCGGGTTGTCTTGGCTGTCGACGACGCCGGTCTTGAGCGCCTGATACAGCTCCGGGAAGGACACCGTCGACGGGTTGGCGCCGAGCGCCTTGAACAGCATCATCTTGGACTTGCCGCCCGGGATGCGGTGCTTGACGCCCTTGAGATCCTCGGGCACGTGGATCGGACGGACGTTGCTCGTGAACTGGCGATAGCCGAAGCCCCAGAAGGCGAGCAGCTCCATGCCATTCTTGCGGAACTGCTGCTCCATGTCGGCGCGCAGCGGGCCGTCCACCAGGCGCGCGACGGCCTCCCGGTCCTTGAACAGGAAGGGCAGGTCCCAGAAGCGCTGCTCCTTGATCTTGCCGGTGAAGCTCGAAATGTGGGTGAAGACGTCATGCGTTCCGGTGACCAGCCCTTCGAGCTCGGTGTTTTCCTTACCGAGCAGCGCCGAGGGGAAGCCCTTGATCTGAATGCGGCCGCCGGAGTTCACGTCCACGAGGTTGGCCCACATGCGGACTTCGTCGCCCGAGATGCTGTCGGGCGCGGTCGTCCAGCCGATGCGCACGACGATCTCCGGGTCCTTTGCTTGCGCGGCCGCGCTCAGGCCGAGCGTTGACGCCGCCAAGAACGCAGCGGCCGCCAGCAGGCGCCATCGCCTGCCTCTGCTTTGTCCAAGTTTCTTCACGACATTCTCCCTAACTGTTTGTTTGGACCGGCGGCGTTCAGGCCGCACGGCTCCCCGCGATCGCCATGCCGTCGACGCTCGCTCGGTGTGCGATTTCGGGGGAAATTGATGCGATCATGTAATCACTGTCCCCAATAGCGGTCAAATTCGCCACTTGGCGGCTGCCCGGGGTGACGGCGCGACTGTTGCGGCGTGCTCCGTCTCTTGCCAAGGGGTAGTCGTGGGGAGACTATTGCGTAGACAACCGACACCGAGCGGGCCGGCGCGGCCCGGCTCCATCCCCCGGAGGATTCCCCGAATGACCAAAATGACGGGCGGACAAGCCATCGTCAGAACCCTCATGCGCCAAGGCGTTGACACGATTTTCGGCCTGCCGGGCGTGCAGCTCGACAACACCTTCGACGCGCTCTACGAGGTCAAGGACGAGGTCCGCGTGATCCACACCCGCCACGAGCAGGGCGCCGCCTACATGGCGCTCGGCTATGCCCAGGCGACGGGGAAGGTGGGAACCTGCATCGTCGTGCCGGGACCGGGCGTACTCAACACCGGCGCCGCGCTCTCTACCGCCGCCGGGTCGAACGCGCCGGTGCTGTGCCTCACCGGCCAGATCCCGTCCTACCAGATCGGCCTCGGCCTCGGCATTCCGCACGAGATCCGCGACCAGGAGATGGCGATGCGCGGCGTCGTGAATTGGGTCGGCCGCGCCGACACGCCCGCCGAGGCGCCGGAGAAGCTGCGCGAGGCCTTTCGCGCCATGCTGGCCGGCCGCAACCAGCCGGCGGTGTTCGAGATGGCGCCCGACGTCATGGGAAAGAGTGAAGACGTGGAGCTGCTCGAGCCCGAGCGCTTCAACGAAGGCCCCGACACCGACGAGCAGACGATCGCCGCGGCGGCAAAATTGCTGGGCGCGGCGGAGAAGCCGGTGATCTTCGTCGGCAGCGGGATCTTCGGCGCGGAGAAGGAGCTGCTGCGCGTCGCCGAGCTGCTGGAAGCGCCGGTGGTGATGAGCCGGACCGGCCGCGGCGCGGTCAGCGATCGCCACTACCTGGCGCAGAACATGATCGGCGGACAGGAGCTGTGGGGCGATGCCGACGCGGCGTTGATCGTCGGCACGCGCTTCCTCGCGCCCGCGCTCGCCTGGGGCCGGGAGACCGAAGTGAAGACGGTGCGCATCGACATCGATCCGGAGCAGTCGGTGAAGCCGCGGCCCGCGGATATCGGCATCGTCGCGAGCGCCCGCACCGGTCTGTCGCTGCTGGCCGAGCAGCTCGGCAAGCACAACCGCAAGCGCGCCTCGCGCAAGGCCGAGCTGACCGCGCTCAAGGAGGAGGTGCATGGCCGACTCGCCAGCCTCGAGCCGCAACACAGCCTCGCCACGGTGATTCGCGAGGAGCTGCCGGACGACGCGATCATCGTCACCGACGTGACGCAGCTCGCCACCTATACGCAATACGACGTGCCGATCTATCAGCCGCGCACGCTGATCACACCCGGCTACCAGGGCACGCTCGGCTACGCCTATCCCACGGGGCTCGGCGCCCAGGTCGCCTATCCCGATCGCAAGGTCGTAGTGATCTCCGGCGACGGCGGCTTCATGTTCAACGTACAGGAGCTGTCGACCGCCGTGGCGCACGGCATCAACGTCGTCTGCATCGTCTTCGCCGACGGCGCCTTCGGCAACGTGAAGCGCATCCAGAAGGACAGCTATGGCGGGCGCAACATCGCGGTCGATCTGCACAACCCGGACTTCGTCATGTTGGCGAAGAGCTTCGGCATGCTGGGCTTGCGCGCGAAGACGCCGGAAGAGTTGCGGCGCGCGTTGCGCGAAGCCCTGGACGCGAAAGGGCCGGCCTTGATTGAAGTGCCGGTCGGCGAGCTGCCGAACATCTGGAAGCTGATCCGGCGGCCGCCGTCACAGGGCGTGGTCGCGAAAAGCTGAGGCAATCAGCCGCGAGAACCAGGGAGGAGCACAATGAAATACCGGACATTCGGACGCAGCGGCATCAAGGTGTCGGAGATTATCTTCGGCGGCGGCGCTGTCGGCGGCATCATTATCCACAAGGACGATGCGACGAAACGGGAGGCGATCCGCCGCGCGCTCGCCGGCGGAATCAACTGGATCGACACCGCCGCGCAATACGGCAACGGCAAGTCGGAAGAAGCGCTCGGCTGGCTGCTGCCCGAGGTCAAGGAAAAGCCGTACCTCTCGACCAAGTTCAGCCTCGACGTGGACAACCTGACCGATGTCCCGGCGCAGATCGAGGAGCGCTTCAAGGCGAGCCTCGCCCGCCTCAAGCGGTCGTCGGTCGATCTGCTGCAGCTTCACAACCGGATCGGCTATACGGCCGGCGGGCGGGTGATGACGGTCGACCATATCTTGGGCAAGGACGGCGTGGCCGATGGGCTGGAACGGCTGCGCGAGAAGGGGCTGATCCGTCATATGGGCATCACCGCCATCGGCGAGGCGCCGGCGATCTGCGAGGTCATCAACAGCGGGCGTTTCGACTCGGCGCAGGTCTATTACAACATGCTCAATCCCAGCGCGGCGCGCGCCATGCCCAAGGCGTGGACCGGGCATAACCTGAACGGCATCATCGATGCGTGCCGCAAGAACGGCGCGGCGGTGATGGCGATCCGCATTTTCGGCGCGGGCGTCATTGCGACCGACGAGCGCACGGGCCGCGAGAGCATGCTCACGGACAACACCGTGCTGGCCGAGGAAGAGCGCAAGGCGAAGGCCGTCTTCGACGCGATCGGCACGGACCAGGGCACGCGCGGGCAGGTCGCGCTGCGCTTCGTGCTGTCGAACCCGGACGTGTCCTGCGCGATCATCGGCATGTCCGAGTTGCACCATATCGACGAGGCGCTGCAGGCGGTCGAGATGGGCCCGCTGCCGGCGCCGGTGCTCGCCCGGCTCGACGCGCTTTACGAGACCGATTTCGGCCGCGCCTAACGGCGTCCGCCGGTCCTGCCGCGATAATCGGCCCGGCTCGCTTGACCGCATATATTGCGATTGCGAACAATTCGCATTGACGGACGCGGCGAGCGCCCCTACCATAAGAGCCGGTTCCGACAACAGGCGACGCCGGGCTTTGGGTTGATCATGCATTTTTCGAGCGCGAAGGATTGTTATTGCCTCGGCTCCCTGACCGAGGCGGGGCGGATGCTGGTGGAGGCGATGCGCAGCGCGCCGTCGGGCGCCGCCGCCACGCTGGCCTGTTTCGTCGATGTTCGGGGCGAGCCGCAGGGCCGGCCCTGCTTCGTCGTCTTCCTGCAAATCGTCCACGGGCTCGCGCTGTTCGGCCGGCGGCGCATGCGCGTCGGTGCCGTGCGATGGCCGATCCTCACGCATGACGAGGTCGCCTTCCTCCGCTGCGTCGATGCGGCGCGGCGGGATGACGAGGCGGCGCTGGCGGCCCATATCGCGTGGCTCGTCCGCAATCACGGCGCGCGCGACGTCACGGCCTACATCCGGACCCTGGCGTCGCTGATCCGCGAGCCGGTCTTTGTAGCGCGGCCGGCGTTCTTCCCGGAGACCGGCCTCAACGCTGACAGGCCGGCAGCGAAAAGGCCGGTGCGGACCCATGCGGCCCCGGCCTTCCCCGTCGCGATCAAGTAGCGGCCCGGTCGGTGCCGTCGGTTATTTCAGATTGCGATCCCACAGCTTGAAGATCTTGTCCCAAGCCTGCTCGGACGCCTCGGGCGAATAGACCGCGCGCTCGGAGAATTGGAAGCCGTGCTGCGTGCCAGGATAGACGTCAACGGTTGCCCGCGTGCCGGCCTTTTCCAGCGCGGCGCGGAGGGCCGGGATGACATGCTCCGGAACCGAATGGTCGACCTCGGCGAAGGCGTAGTAGAGCTCGCCCTTTACCTTGTCCACGAGCAGGTGCGGCGAATCCTCCTGATCGGTCACGATGCGCACACCGTAGAGCGACGCCGCCGCGGCCATGCGGTGCGGGAATCGCGCGGATACGGTCGTGATGTATTGCCCGCTCATGCAGTGCCCGACGCAGCCGACCTTGCCGGGACGGACCTGCGCCTGCGCATCGAGCCAGGCGAGCATGGCCGAGGTGTCATCGACCACATCGGCGTTGGTCAGATGGTTCATCGAGGCGCGGATCACCGCCGACATGCCGTCGTTGCGGCGGGGCAGGTCGAAGCGCACGGTGCCGAGGCGGTAGTACATGTCCGGCAGCAGGCAGTAGTAGCCGTGCTTGGCGATCCGGCGCGCCATATTGCAGAGCTCCGTCCGGAAGCCGGGCGCATCCATGTAGAAGATGATTGCCGGAACCGCCCCCTCGCCATCGGGGCAGGCGGCGAAGGCCGGCATTTTGCCGTGCTTGGTGGTGACGATGACGTCCTTTTCGATCAGTGCCATGAATCCCTCCTGTGATGGGTCCGGTTCTTCGAAACGCCGGGCGAGCCCCGATTGGCCGGCGTGCCGGCCCGTCCAGCCCGCTGGATCTTTCCGGGCGATCTTAGCGCCCTGCCGCAGGAATGGAATAGCCCGTCTCGCGCCGCATCATGCAGTTCACGCGCGGCTGCGAATTACGCTAGATTAGCGTGCCATGGCAGAGGGAAAGCCCGAATTTCTGACCGTCCGCGAGCTTGCCGCCTTCCTTCGGGTCAAGGAGCGCAAGGTCTATGCGCTGGCGGCCTCGGGCGAGATCCCCTGCAGCCGTGCCACCGGCAAGCTGATCTTTCCCCGCGCGGCCGTCGAGGCATGGGTCTCGCGGCATAGCAGCGGCGCGCCGGCAGTCGCCCGGACAGTCGAGCGTCCCCTCGTTTTCGCCGGCAGCCACGACCCCTTGCTCGATTGGGCGCTACGCGAATCCCGCAGCGGGCTCGCCTCCTTTTTCGACGGCAGCCTCGATGGGCTCGCCCGGCTCAAGGGGGGACAGGCGGTGGCGGCCGGGGTTCACCTTTACGAGGCTGAGACCGAGGACTGGAACCTCGGCCATGTCGAAGACGAGCTGGCCGGGCAACCGGTCGTCCTGCTCGAATGGGCCTGGCGTGAGCGCGGCTTTATCGTCGCCGACCGGAACCCGCGAAAGATCCGGACCGTCCATGACCTGCGCGGCCTTCGCTTCATGCCGCGGCAGCCCGAAGCGGGAACGCAGGTGCTGTTCGAAGCGCTGCTCGAGCGCGAGGGCGTGGACCGCGCCGGGATCGAGATGATCCTGCCGGCCGCGCGCAGCGAAGCCGACGTTGCCGTCGCGGTTTCCGAGAACAAGGCGGACGCCGGGCTCGGGCTCGGCTGCATCGCGCATCAGTTCCGCCTCGGCTTCGCCCCCTTGCTGCGCGAGCGTTACGATATCGTGGTGTTCCGGCACGCCTATTTCGACCCGGCCTTCCAGATCTTCATCGAATTCTGCCGCGGCGACGCCTTCCGCACCAAGGCGGCCGAGCTGGGCGGCTATGACATCGGCGGTTTCGGCAAGGTCCACTACAACGGGCCGTAAGTCGGCCGGTCGGATTCAGTCAGCGCCTTAGCCTTGCATCGGCAGGAGGCGGGGCAGCAGGAAGAGGTGCCAGCGTCGCATGCGCTCAACTTTGGATGCGGGACGTCCCCGGCGCGTGACCAGCCGCTGCCAAGGACGCCCCGCGCTTCCCGATCAGCTCTGTTTTTTGGCGCCTGGGCCGTTCGGGAAGAACAGTTGCTGGCCGCCCCGCCGATAGGAGGCGATAAGCGCCTGGCCTTCGGGGCTGAGCAGCCAGTCGATGAAGGCCTGGCCTTCCTTGACCTTCACATTCGGGTGCTTTTTCGGGTTCACCAGCATGACGCCATACTGGTTGAACAGATCCTTGTCGCCTTGGACGTCGATCTTGAAGTCGCGCTTGTTCTTGAAGGCGATCCAAGTCGCGCGATCGGTCAGCGCATAGGCGCCCATGCCGACGGCGGTGTTGAGCGTGGCGCCCATGCCCGAGCCGGTCTCGCGGTACCAGCCGCCGCCCGCCTTGGCTGGATTAAGGCCCACGGCCTTCCACAGCGCCTTCTCCTTCTTGTCCGTGCCGCTGTCGTCGCCGCGCGAGGCGAAGGGCGCTTTAGCCGCGGCGATCTTTTTCAGCGCCGCCTTGACGTCCTTCATGCCCGCCACGCCGGCGGGGTCCTTGGCCGGGCCGACGATGATGAAGTCGTTATACATCACGTCGAAGCGCTTCACGCCGTAGCCTTCGTGCAGGAACTTCAGCTCCGCCGCCTTGGCATGAACGAGCACCACGTCGCCGTCGCCATTGCGCGCGTTCTTGAGCGCCTGTCCGGTGCCGACGGCAACGACGCGAACCTCGATCCCCGTCTTCGCCTTGAACTTGGGCAGTATGTAATCGAACAGGCCGGAGTTCTGCGTCGAGGTCGTCGATTGCACGACGATGAACTTGTCGGCGGCCGATGCATGATGCGCGGCCAGCGACGTAGCGCCGACGGCGACCACCAGTGTCGCGGCGAGAGCGAGAAAGTTTCTGCGCAGCATGGTGTTTCTCCCGTTTTGGATTTTTCGGATCATGGTTACAGAACGATTCTTCCGTCGATGTAGGCGCGCGCCTTCTCACTGCCGGGCGCATCGAAGAAGGCGGGCGCGGGGCCACGCGCTTCGATCCGGCCGCGATAGAGAAAGATCACCTCGTCGGCGATGCGGCGGGCCTGGCCGAGGTTGTGGGTGATGAGAACGATCTTGGTTCCGGCGGCGGCCGCGTTTTGGATCAGGTCCTCGATGCCGAGCGTCGATGCGGGATCGAGGCTGGCGGTCGGCTCGTCGAGGAACAGCACCTCCGGTTCCAGGCTGAGCGCGCGCGCAAGGGCGAGGCGCTGCTGCTCGCCGCCCGACAGCACGCGCGCGGCCCGGTCGGCGAGACCGGACAACCCGGCATTGGCCAGCCAGCGTTGGGCGCGCTCTTTCGCCTCCCGCCGCGAAACGCCGTGCGCGTGCAGCGCATGACGCATGTTCGCGGCGGCGGAGCGGCGCAGCAGGACCGGGCGCTGAAACACCATCGCCTGACGGCGGCGCACATTGCCGTCGGCGGGTTTGCCTTGCCACAGCACGGAGCCGGCGGTTGGTTCGATCAGGCCGTGCAACAGGCGCAGCAGCAGGCTCTTGCCGGCGCCGTTTGGCCCGATGATGACGGTTCGCGGACCGGCGTCTAGTCGCAGGTCGATGCCGTCGATCAAGCGCTTGCCGCCGGCGTCGAAGACGAGGCCGCGAGCCTCGAGCGGCAGGATCGCGGGGCCGGCGGCGCCTGCGCGCTGCGCCATCGGGCCGTGCGCCGCGTCAGGCATAGGCGGTCCTCACCGCGGTCGAGCGCAAGGCCATGACGCAGCCGTTCACGAACACCGCGAGACTGATCAGGATGAAGCCCAGCGCGAGCGCCAGGCCGAGGTCGCCTTTCGAGGTCTCCAGCGCGATCGCCGTGGTCATCATGCGGGTGGCGTGGTTGATGTTGCCGCCGACGATGATCACCGCGCCGACCTCGGCGATGGCGCGGCCGAAGCCGGCGAGTGCGACGGTCAGAAGGCTGTAACGGCCGTCCCACAACAGCGTCGCCATGGTGCGCGGGCCGGAAAGGCTGAGCGAGCGAAGCTGCTCGTCATACTCCGCGTGCATGTCGGCGATGACTTGCCGCGCGAGCGCGGCGATGATCGGCGTGACCAGCACCGTCTGGGCGATGATCATCGCCGTCGGCGTGTAGAGAAGGCCGAGGACACCAAGCGGCCCCGCGTTCGACAGCGTCAGGTAAATCAGCAGCCCGACGACGACCGGCGGCAGGCCCATCATCGCGTTCAGGGCGAGGATGAGCGCGTTGCGACCGGGAAAGCGATAAACCGCCGCGGCCGCGCCGATCGGCAGACCGATCAGGCAGGCCGTGCTGACCGCCGTCAGGCTGACCTGAAGGGACAGCAGAATGATCTCCGCGAGATCCGGATCACCGGAAAATATCAGATGAAAGGCGAGTCCGAATGCGGCGCCAAAATCCTGCACAGCCTATCCAGTTTGTCGTTTTATTCGAAAAAATCGTAGAGGACGCGTCGAGAAAACACAATATGCAATCCCATAGCGGGAGGTTGTGAGCCGTTCCATAGCTCCGTGGTTGTGAGAAACGCGAGACGGCGCTAAATGTGGAAGGCTGCTGTAAAATTTGCCGCACGCGAGCGGGACAAACAGCGGCTGGAGCGGGTCTCTCATGGACGATGCGCGGACCGAGCCCGGAAAATCGTCACCAAGCGGCAGCGCTGCGACGGCGGCGAAGAAGCCGCGATCCTGGCTGGGCGATCTCGCCGGCGCTTTCGGCGATCTCGGCACCTTCCTGCCGCATGTCGTGTCGGTGCTGACGGTCGGCGGGTTGTCGCCGGTCGGCGTGTTCGTGGGCTTCGGCCTGTTTTACGGGGCGACCGGCGCGTTCTACCGTCTGCCGATCCCGGTGCAGCCCATGAAGGCGGTATCGGCCATCATCATCACGACGCATCTGGCGCCCGGCGCGGTGGCGGCGACGGGCGTGATCCTGGGCGTCGTGCTGCTGCTGCTCGCCGTCACCGGGTTGATCGATCGTCTGTCGAAGGCGATCCCGCAATCGGTCGTCGCCGGGCTGCAGCTCGGCCTCGGGCTGACCCTGGCGCTGCTCGGCTTCAAGCTGATGCTACAGATCCCCTGGCTCGGGCTCGGCGTGCTCGCGCTCGTCTGCGCCCTGATGCTGATCCCGCGCTTTCCGGCGACGCTCGTTGCGCTCGCCGTCGCGGTCGGCGCGGGACAGGTCTTCGGCCTTGCCTCGGTGCCCGCGTCCACGGCCGTGCACCTCACGCTGCCGGGGCTTGCGCTTCCGTCATGGGACGATGCGGCGACGGCGCTCCGGCAGGCGGTGCTGCCGCAGCTCGCGCTCACGATCACCAACGCGATCATCGTCACCGCCGCCTTGGCCCACGCCCTGTTCCCTGATGTGCCAGGCCGGGTCACCGAGCGACGGCTGACCGTTACGTCGGGCCTGGCGAACCTGCTGCTCACGCCCTTCGGCGCGCTGCCGATGTGTCACGGCGCGGGTGGGCTGATCGCGCACCACCGCTTCGGCGCCCGCACCGGCGTGGCGCCGCTGATCCTGGGCGCGCTCTGCCTCGCGCTCGGCCTGTTCTTCTCGGGCATGGCGCTGGACCTGATGCGGATGATCCCGATGGCCGCGGTCGGCGCCTTCCTCGCCGTCGCCGGCGCGGATCTGGCGCTGTCGAAGCGCGTGTTCGACGCGCGGCTGTCCTGCTGGCCGGTCATCGCCGGCGCCGCGCTCGCCACCGTGATGGTCAACCCGGCGGTTGGGTTGCTCGTCGGTTTCCTCGCGGAAATGCTGCGCGCGCGGGTCGTCGCGCATCTCGCCCGGCGCGGCTAGGCGTCGTCGTAAAGCGCGGCGAGCAGGTCGCGGCCGCGCAGCATGGTCTCGAGCGAGCCGAAGGCGCACATGTAATGGCCGGCGAAGCCGGTCGCCTCGACGCGCCGGAAGGTGTCGGTGAAGTCGATGATGCCGTCGCCGGGAAACATGTGCAGCTCGTATTCGCCGTTGTTGTCGGCGAGGCGGACTTCCTTCAACCGCTCGCACGGCATGCCGTCGAGAAAGCCGGCGATGCCTTCCGGCACCAGCGTCGCGTGGTTCACCGTGAAGGACCAGGCGAGCGCCGGCGAGCGGATCGCGTCGAAGTAATACCGGCACTCCTCGACCGTATGCGCGAGATAGTGCACCTCCGCCCGGTCGGGCTCGCGGTTCAGGTTCTCCAGCAGGAGCTGCACGCCGCGCTCGGCTGCGTAGGCCGTCACGCGCTCGAGGCGGCGCAGACCTGCCTCCATGCGCATGTCCTTGTCGCTGGAGAAATGATAGCCGGCGTGCACCTCGACCCATTCCGCGTCGAGCCGCCGCGCCGCGTCGACGTAGCCGTGCAGATAGGCGTCCGCCGCGTCACGCAGGAAGGGCGACACCTCGGCGATATTGACTGCGGACAGCGTGTGCAGGCCGAGATGGATGCCGCGTCGCTTGCAGGCCTCGCGGATTGGCGTGCACCGCCCTTCGTCGAAGCTTTCGAGCACGTTCGGCTCGATGTCGATCTGGCAGTCGAGATAGCGGACGCCGTTGTCGGCGGCCCACTCGATCGCGTCCTCGACGGAGAGCGTGCGGCCCACGTCGATGCCGATGCGGTCACGGATCGTCAGCCCGCCTTTCTCCCCGCCTTTCCTGATGCGCGGCGTTACCGGCATGCCCTCCTCCCGACGGCCAAACTCGCTATGGAGCCCGTTTTCGGGTTCCTGTACCTTAGCACCCTTCGGATTCCGCAACTGAAGGGGACCATATGCCCATTGTCGAGCGCGATCCGTGGCGCATGCAATATTTCGAGCATGTCGCCTGCCCGGACGAGCTATTCATTCCGACGGAAGACGGCGACGCGTACCAGCTCTTTCCCGAATACCGCTGGATCTACAACAAGATGATGATCGCCGACTCGCAGGGTCTCGCCAACGGCCCGCACGGACTGGAGCCGGAGACCTTCCCGGTGTTCAGCAAGCCGATCTACAACATGCGCGGGATGGGCGCCGGCAGCCGCATCCTGCGGACCGCGAAGGAATATCAGTACAACCAGCGGCCCGGCCATATGTGGATGGCGCTGCTGGACGGCGAGCATGTCAGCAGCGACGTCGCGGTGGTGAAGGGCGAGGCGAAGTGGTGGCGCCATGTCGTCGGCAAAGCCATTGGCGACGGCATGTTCGACTACTGGACCGTGCTCGGCGCGGCGCGGCCGGAGATCGAGGATTATTGCGGCGCGTGGTTGCGCCGCCACATGGCCGGCTATACCGGCATGGTCAATTTCGAGACGATCGACGCGCGCATCATCGAGGCGCATCTGCGGTTTTCGGATCAATGGCCGGACCTCTACGGCAAGGGCTGGCTAGACGCGCTGGTGCGCCTCTATGCGAAGGGCGAATGGGAATTCGCCGACGAAGACCGGCGCGACGGCTACAGCGTCGTGCTGTTCGGCGCACACAATATCCAGTATCGCCACCCGCCGCGCGAACTGGTCGAGGAGCTGCTGCAGACGCCGGGCGTCTCGAGCGTCCAGATAACCTTCCACGAGGACAAGCCGCCGCGGGCGCATTCGATGCCGCCCGGCGGCTTTCGCCTCGCCATCGTCAATTGCTGGGATCTCGACACCGGCATCAAGCTGCGGGCGCGGCTGGCGCTCAGCTACTGGTCGACCCAGCAGCTCGTGCAGCAGCGTAAGCGCCGGCCGGGCGCCGCGGCCGGATCGGCTCGCTGAATGGACACGCAGCCCGGCAACGAAGGAAACGGCGGCATCTCGCTCGACGGCGTCCAGGAAATCGAGAATATCTGGATCCCGATGTCGGACGGCTGCCGGATCGCCGCCCGGGTCTGGCTGCCGGCTTCGGCGGAGACCGAGCCGGTCCCCGCGATCCTCGAATACATTCCCTACCGCAAGCGCGACTTCATGCGCGCCCGCGACGAGCCGATCCACCGCTATTTCGCGGCCAAGGGCTTCGCCAGCCTCAGGGTCGATATCCGCGGATCGGGCGATTCCGACGGCGTGCTACACGACGAGTATTCGCAGCAGGAGCTCGACGACGCGCTCGAAACCATCGCCTGGATCGCGGCGCAGCCCTGGTGCAGCGGCAAGGTCGGCATGATGGGAATTTCCTGGGGCGGCTTCAACGCGCTCCAGGTCGCGGCGCTGCGCCCGCCCGCGCTTAAGGCGATCATCACACTTTGCTCCACCGACGACCGCTATGCGGACGACGCGCACTACATGGGCGGCTGCCTGCTCAACGAGAACATGCAGTGGGGCTCGATCCTGACGCTCTACAGCGCCTATCCGCCGGACCCGGAAATCGTCGGCGAACGCTGGCGCGACATGTGGCGTGAGCGGCTGGAGGCGCTCGAGCCCTTCCCGGTCACCTGGATGAGCCATCCCTGGCGCGACGACTACTGGCGGCACGGCTCGGTCTGCGAGAACTACGGCCGCATCGGCTGCGCCGTCTACGCGATTGGCGGATGGGCGGATGCCTACAGCAACGCGGTGCCGCGGCTGCTGGCCAATCTCGATTGCCCGAAGAAGGGGCTGATCGGCCCCTGGGCGCATGTCTTTCCGCACGACGCCACGCCGGGCCCGTCGATCGGCTTCCTGCAGGAGGCGGTGCGCTGGTGGTCGCACTGGCTCAAGGACGTCGAGACCGGGATCATGGACGAGCCGGCCTATCGCGTCTGGATGCAGGAAAGCGTGCCGCCGCAGCCGACCTATCAGGAGCGGCCGGGACGCTGGGTCGCGGAGGATTGCTGGCCGTCGTCGCGAATCCGCACCATGCGGCGCTATCTCAATCCCGGCCATCTGTCCGCGCGGCCGGCCAACGAGACGGAGATCTCCTTCTCTTCGCCGCAGACCACGGGGCTCAGGGCCGGCGAGTGGTGCGCCTTCGGCACCGAGGGGGAGATGCCGCGCGACCAGCGGCCGGACGACGGCGGCTCCGTGGTGTTCGACAGCGATCCGCTGCCCGAGCGGGTGGAGATTCTCGGCGCCCCCACGGTCACGCTCGAGATCAAATCCGACAAGCCCGTCGCGCTCATCGCCGTGCGTCTCAGCGACGTGGCCGCCGACGGCGCGGCGACGCGGGTCTGCTATGGGTTGCTGAACCTTACCCATCGCCGGAGTCACGGCAAGCCGTCGCCGCTTCGCCCCGGGCGCTGGCACCCGGTGCGCGTGCAGCTCAACGACATCGCGCATGCGTTTCCGGCCGGAAGCCGCATGCGGCTCTCGATCTCGTCGAGCTATTGGCCCATCGCCTGGCCGTCGCCGGAAGCGCCCATCCTGACCATGCGCACGGGCACGGGCGTGCTGACCCTGCCGGTGCGGCCGCCGTCGCCCAAGGACAAGCGCCTGCGGCCCTTCGAAGCGCCGGAAGCGGCGCCGGCCAGCGCGCAGAAGACGTTGCGGCGCCTGCCGCTGAAGCGCAGCCTCGAGATCGATCTCGCTACGAACGAAACCGTTTACAGCCTGGTCAGCGACGGCGGCGAGCTTGGCGGCGCGTCGCTGGCCCGCATCGAGGAGATCAATCTCGACCTGGGCTACACCTTCAACAAGTATTTCAGCATCGTAGAGAACGACCCCTTGTCGGCCCGCGTGGAGCTGTCCCAGCGCATGGTGATGCGGCGGGACGACTGGTCGGTGCGGGTCGAATCGCGGACCCGGCTCACCGCCACCGCCGAGCTGTTTCAGTTCTCGGGCGACGTCGAAGCCTTCGAAGGCGACACGCTGTTCGACCGCCGGGTCTGGAATCTGTCGGTGCCGCGGCGTCTGGTGTGAGGGTCAGCCGCGCGGTTGCAGCCGGGCGATCGCGGCCTCCAGGATCATGCGCAGCATGTCGCGATAGGCGATGCCCGCGAAACCCGCCATGAAGGCGAGCTTACCGTCATTCGCCCAGGCCGGGTTGGGGTTGACCTCCATCAGCTTCAGCGTGCCGTCGGCGCCGCGCCGGAAATCGAAGCGGCCGTAATCGCGGAGCGACAGGCGGCGGAATAGGGTTTTCGCGGCGGCGACCATGGCGGTCTGGACCGGCGGCTCGATCACGGCCTGTTTGAACTTGATCTCGGTCCAGTAGGGCGAATCCGGGATCGCCTTCGATTCGTAGGACAGGATCGGGTTGAGCCCTTCCGGCAGGCCGCTGAAATCCACCTCCAGCGGCGGCAGGGCTGTAAGCCCTGTGTCCGGGTTGCCGATCAGGCCGACGCCGTATTCCGGGCCGGGGAGGTATTCCTGGATCAGCGCATCCTGCCCCGGCAGCGTCTTCCGAAGCCAGGTGAGGTAGGCGCACGCCTCGTCCGCAGTGTGAACCACCGCGTCCTTGGTGATGCCGACGCTGCCGTCCGCGGTGTTCGGCTTGATCAAGGCGGGATAAATGCTTGGCAAGGCGTCGAGCGGCGCGTCCCAGGCGATGAAGGCCTCGGCGGGGACGGCGACGCCGAGCGACTGCGCGACGAGGCGGACGATGGCCTTGTCGAAACAGATCACCATCGCCGCCGGCGGCGCGCCGGTATAGGGAATGCCCAGGATTTCGAGATGCGCCGGGATATGGAGCTCGTGCGCCGGCACGTTCTTGAGGCCGGTATCGCAGAAATTCACCACGAGGTCCGGCGGATCGGCCTCCAGCTGCTCCATGAAGGCCGCATGATCGGACAGGAAGGTGAAGTCGTATCCGGGCAGGCTCGCAAAGGCGTGCTTCATCGCCTCATGCGTGACCATGTCTTCCGGATTGTAGTGGGCGCCGCGCTTGGTCGGGTCCGGCAGGCCATGATCGCCGGTGAGCACCATGATCTTGCGAAATCTCATCAAATGGCCTCCTGAAACGCACTTCTGCGGGCGTCGCACGCCCTGCATCCGCCGGTCCGACGGCCGATATCCGGGCTGTCTGGGAACAAATGACTAATCTGAGGCGTCAATGCAATGGTGAGACAGGGGAGACCCCGCCTCCGTCCGGACTTATAACGCAGGAGAGATGACCATGTTTCGGATTATGCGCTGCGCGGCGCTGCTGGCGGCGTCGCTCGTTCTTCTTGCCGCCGAACCCGCCTTTGCAGAGAGCGCGGCGAAGGAAATCACCGGCTACTACAAGCTCACGGTGAATTTCACGAAGAACGCGAAGAAGTGCGGGTTCGAGAGCACGGAGCCGTTCGAGCGCACGCTGCGCAAGGACTTGGACGCGATCGGTGTGCGTAAGACCGACGGCAGTATTATCCAGGTCGATCTGGAAGTCGGCGCCATCAATTACGGCGTTCTGAATACCCAGTGCGCGATCGACGTGAGCCTGGATTTCCGAACGACGCTGCGGGCGGAAAACATCGTCACCGACAATCCGGCGGTGCGCCATGCGGTCGATCGGCTGGGCGCATTTCCCGTCAGCCTTTATCAGGTTGGCGCCTTCGCGGTGGAAACCACTATCTACACTGTCGCCGACGGGCGAAACGTGACAAAGGCGGAAGCGCGGGTGCTCGATCTCATCCACCACCTCGTCCAGCGTTTCGACAAGCAGCGCAAGAGTTGATGGGCGGTCAGCGAAGGACGCGATAGAGCCGGTAGCCGTCCGCGCGGTCCGGCTCGATGGGCACCTGGGCGAGCCAGTCGGGCGTCTTCCCGTCGAGCAACCGCGTATAGAGATTGTCTTTGCCCGTCTGCCGGGTGAAGAAAAGCTTCTCGGCGCTCGATGGACAGATCAGCAGTAGGTCGATGCCGCGGCGATTGATGATCGCCCGGCTCTCGGCATTCTTTGGTGCGGCGAAGAGACGGTAGCTGTCCCAGATTCCCGCGCCGTTGCGGTGGTAAGGCGTGCCGACGACCAAGTCGCGGGTGCGGTAGAGGATTTCCGGGCCGCGATCGATCAGCGCCCCGATAACCAGTGGCTTTGCGCCGAGACCGGCCGGGTCGTTCAGCAAAGGCGCGATGTGCGTCAGCCGGCATTGCGGCCCGTGATGGCGGGGCGAGGCCGCGGCCGAGATGGTCAGCAGCCAGGTGCCGGCGACGACGCTGCCGAACATTGCGAGGAACGCGGTCGCGCCGGTCGCGAGCAGCCGGAACAGCCGGTTCTTCCTGTGCTCGCTCCACGTCCCGAGCCGGGCGGTGATCACCGTCAGCACCGGCACGCTTGCGATCTCGGCGAAGGGTGCGACACGGACGAGCTCGAGCGCCAGGGCGAAATAGACGGCGATCAGGATCGAGAGAAATGTCCATGGGAGCGAGTCCGGATCGTTTCGCCGGCGCCAGGCGACGATCGCGGCGTAGACGAGGCACGGCCCGACAGCGCCGATGAGCAGTAGGAATTTGCCGGCCATCTTCAGGTTGCGTGGCAGCAGCGACGCGTTCTCGGTGACGTGCGCGTCCCAGATCTGCATGATCCGCGGGTCGACGCCCGCGAGCGGACCAGCGAGAAGCTGCGGGAAGAGCGCAAGGAGAATGAGGACGCCGATGCCGCCGGCGGCGCCCAGCAGGATCGCCCGCCGAACGGGCGTGGTGATGCGATCCGGATACCGGCGCTCCGTCGCCCGGGCCGTGCCCCAGACCGCGCAGGTGAGCAGCGCCATGACCGCGAAGGGAAGCGACACTTGGTCGAGCTCGACCGCAAGAAGCGCCGACGGTGGGTGCTCCAGGACGAGCGCGAGCAGCATGGTCGCGAGAAAGGCCGCGGCCGCGATAAGCTGCGGCCGCGCCTTGATCTCGCGGAAGCGGACCCAGGCGAAGGCGGTCGTCGCCTGGCAGAGCGCGACCAGCAGCGTCATCTCGACGCTCACCCAGATCGCCATGCCGTAGGCGATGCCGGCTGCCAGGGCGCCGCGGGTCGTCGGCCGCGGGCTCAAAAGCCGCACTGTTCCACCGAGAGCGATGACGAACAGCAGGAACAAAAGGGTATGGTGATCGGCGCGGCCGGCGGCGGAGTAGGCCAGAACGCTGGGCTGAATGAGCACCAGCAACGCGGCGAGGATCGAGCGGTCGCGGCCGAACAGCGGCAGGGCGGCCCAGGCCATGGCCAGGCAAATCAACAGGTCGAGCAGGGGCGAGATCAGGACGCCCGATATGAAGAGCGCGTCTTTGGCGCCCAGAAACGGCGAGAGCGCGTAGGCTCCGCCGAGGATCAGGACGTCCAGCGGCCGTGTCCAATGCATCGTGCTGCCGTAGGGCGCGTTGCTTCGCTCTATGACACTGTCGTACCATCCAGAGCCGTCGCGAAGCTCGGTCACCCGGACGAGGCGCATATACTCGTCAGGGCCGGCCAGCCGTCCCTCGAACACGCGAGAGGCGACCGACGCGGCCAGTGCGCCGTGCAACACTGCCCACAGACCGAAGATGATCAGCCAGGGTATGAGGAGTTTACGCTTATCGGATCCGGCCATGGGCGGTTTGCTGGAAAGGGACGCTCGGCGACCGTGTAAGTCATACGTTTAGAATGGTTACCAAAAGGTTGCGCCTGTCGCGCGACCGCCTGAAAGAGGAGCCCGGGGACATGCCCAAGATTGCTGCCGACAAGTTAGAGAAGATTGCCGCTGCGCTGCTGCGCGGCGCCGGCGCCAGCGCCGACGACGCCGCCATCATTTCCAAGCACAGCATCGGCGCGAATTTGGCGGGCCATGATTCGCACGGGATCATCCAGATCCCCGTCTATATCGACCGGGTAAAGAAGGGGCACATCGTCCCGGGCGCCAAGTTCGAGATCGTGCGCGAGACGCCCTGCACGACCGTGATCAACGGAAACTGGGGCTTCGGCTACGTGGTCTCGGAGCGCGCGATGAAGCTCACCATCGAGAAGGCGAAGAAAAACGGCGTCGCCGCGACCACCGTCCACTACCAGAGCCATGTGGGCCGCGTCGCCGACTACCCGATCATGGCGTCGAAGGAGGGGCTGATCGGCATGATGACCGCCGATTCCGGCCGCTCGCCCAAGACGGTGGCACCCTTCGGCGGGCGCGTGCCGCGGCTCGGCACCAACCCGATCAGCATCGCCATGCCGTCCAACCTGGACGGGCCGTTCTTCATCGACATGGCGACCTCGGCGGCGGCGGCCGGCAAGCTCAAGGTCGCGCAGACGCGCGGCAAGCCGATCCCGGAGGGCTGGGTGCTCGACAAGGACGGCCGGGCGACGACCGATCCGGCCGCGCTCCGGCAGGGCGGCGTGATCCTGCCGCTCGGCGGGCCGGAGGGACACAAGGGCTATGGCCTGTCGGCGATGATCGAGATCTTTTCCGGCATCCTGCCGGGCCTCGGTTTCGGCGTGGAGCCATCCGGCAAGCACAACGACGGCGTCTTCATGGCGTGCTTCAAGGTCGACGCCTTCCGCGACCTCGCGACCTTCAAGCAGGAAGTCACCGATTTCGCGAAATATCTCAAGGAGACGCCCAAGGCGATCGGCGTCGACGAGATCTATTATCCGGGCGAGATCGAGCACAAGCGTACCCAGGCCAACCTCAAGTCGGGCATCGATGTCGAGGACAAGACCTGGGCGGAGCTCAAGGCGCTCGCCGAGGAATATGGCGTGGTCAAAGAGCTCGGAATGTAGG
>CAZPFL010000073.1:16882-21030 GCA_964585785.1 uncultured Rhodospirillaceae bacterium | reverse complement strand
CGCCAGCACCAGTTCAACAAGGTCGAGCTGGTCAGCGTGACCCATCCGGACGAGTCCGATGCCGAGCTGGCGCGCATGACCGGCTGCGCCGAGGCGGTGCTGAAGCGCCTCGAGCTGCCCTATCGCGTGGTCACGCTCTGCACCGGCGACATGGGCTTCAGCGCGCGCAAGACGCACGACATCGAGGTCTGGCTGCCGGGGCAGGGCAGCTATCGCGAGATTTCGAGCTGCTCCAACTGCGGCGACTTCCAGGCGCGGCGCATGGATGCGCGCTTCCGCACGCCGGGCGAGAAGGGGACCCGTTTCGTGCACACGCTGAACGGCTCCGGCCTCGCGATCGGCCGCACGCTGATCGCCATCCTGGAGAACTACCAGCAAGGCAACGGCTCGGTCGTCATTCCCGAAGCGCTCCGCCCCTTCATGGGCGGCCTCGAGCGAATCGCATAGGCGGCGGGGGATCGGCGATGGATCTCGAGCGGGCGCGCATCCTGGTGGTCAACGACGACGGGATCAACGCGCCCGGCCTCAAGGTGCTGGAGCGCATCGCGCGCAGCCTCAGCAAGGACGTCTGGGTCTTCGCGCCGGAGACCGAGCAGAGCGGCACAAGCCATGCCTTCACGCTGACCGGCGCGATCCGGCTGCAGCGCCTCGGCCGCCGCCGCTTCGCCGTGTCCGGCAGCCCGACCGACTGCGTCCTGCTCGCGGTCCACGAGTTTCTCAAGGATCACAAGCCCGACCTCGTGCTGTCGGGCGTCAACCGCGGCGGCAACCTGGCGGAGGACGTGATCTATTCCGGCACCGTCGCCGGTGCGATGGAGGCGGCGCTGCTCGGCATCCGGGCGGTCGCGCTGAGCCAGGTCACCGGCCCGGACCGCGCGGTCCGCTGGGACGCGGCTCAGCACCATGGCGCCGCGGTGATCCGGGCGCTGGTCGCCGAGGACTGGACGCGCGACGTCTTCATGAACGTCAACTTCCCCGCCTGCGCAGGCGATGACGTGCGCGGCACCACCGTGACGGGGCTCGGGCGGCGCAGCGCGGGCTACGAGATCCACCGCATGCCGCCGCTGCGCGGGCGCGAATTCTACATGATCGGCGAATCCCAGCTCGGCGCGGACATGCGGCGCGGCGACTGCGACTACAAAGCGATCGAGCGCAACGAGGTCGCGGTGACACCGTTGCACGTCGATCTCACACATCGAGGTTCGTTAACGACTATTCGCTCAGATTTTGCTAAAAACAGATCAAGACATTAGCTATATTGATCAAGTAAAGGGCAAGTTGGGCAGAGCGTTGACACCGCCGACGCAGAAGATTCGACTGATTCTAGAGTTGCGGCGTGCCGGCATTACCGATACGGCAATTTTGTCTGCCTTCGAAAAAGTACCGCGAGAACTTTTCGTTCCCGATGCTTTCCTCGACCAGGCCTGGGAAAACACGCCGCTGCCGATCGGCCGGGGCCAGACGATCAGCCAGCCGACCGTCGTCGCGCGCATGATCCAGGCGCTGAGCCCCGACCGGCGGGTGAAGGTACTCGAGGTCGGCTGCGGCTCCGGCTACCAGACGGCGGTGCTTTCCTACCTTTTCCGCCGGGTCTACGCGATCGAGCGGCAGGCGGCGTTCTTGCACGAGGCGATCGAGCGGCTTGCCACGCTGCGCCGTCACAACGTCACGACCAAGCCGGGCGACGGCAGCCTCGGCTGGCGCGAGCAGGCGCCGTTCGACCGGATCCTCGTCGCTGCGGCGGCGGAAGACCTGCCGCCGGCGCTGTGGGATCAGCTCGCGCCCGACGGCATCATGGTCTGCCCGATCGGCGAGGCGCATGACGAGCAGCGCCTGATGCGCTTCGTGCGGCGCGGCGGCGCGTGCGAATGCACCGATCTCGGCCCCGTCCGCTTCGTGCCGCTGGTCGGTGGCCGGGCCGAGCGCCCGCTCAAGAGGGCGGCCGGATGAGGGCGGCGCTCCCGTCATACCCGCTTTGGCGCGCCGCGGCGTCGGCGCTGTTGCTGGCCTTGCTCTGCCAGGGATGCGCCAAGCCCGCCCGGGTCGTGCTCTACGAGCAGCGTCATCGCACGACAGCCTACAGCGCGCCGCGGACCGTACCGAATTTCGAGGCGCCGGTCCCGCCGGCCAAGCCGCGCGCGGCGAAGCGCGGCGCGGTCGAGGTGAGCCGGCTCGATCCGCCGGGCAAGGCGCATGGCCGGTCGCCGGCCGCATCGCCGCGCGAGACGCAGATCGCCGTCAGCCCGCTGCCGGCGACGACCACGGCGCGCAGCTACGAGAAAACCGCGGACGCGTCGTCGCATTACCGCCCGATGCCCGCGGACGGCATCCATGTCGTCAAGCCGAAAGAGACCGTCTACGCGCTGTCGCGGCTCTACGGCGTGCCGGTGCGCAGCCTGTTGACGCTCAACAAGCTGGACCCGCCCTATCTGCTGCACACCGGGCAGAAGGTGCGCATCCCGGCGCAGAAAACGCATGTCGTCGTCCATGGCGAGACGGTCTACGCGATCTCGCGGCAATTCGACGTCTCGCTGGCCGAGCTGGTGCGGCTGAACGACATCAAGAAGCCGTATACGATCGTGACCGGGCAGACCCTCCTGCTGCCGGACACGCAGCGGACGGCGGTCGCCACCACGGCGCCGGTCGCGGAAGGCGACGCGACGACGAGCGGCGATACGGAAGTCGCGCCAGAGCCCGGCGACCGGCCCGGCAACCGGCCGGCGCCGCAGGAGACGACGCCCGGCCCGCCGGTCAAGAAGGTCGTGCTGCCGCCGTCGACCAACATCCCCCAGCCCAGCAAGCTGAGCACGCACGGGTTCCTCTGGCCGGTCAAGGGCAAGGTGATCTCCCGCTTCGGGCCGAAGGGGAAGGGGCTGCACAATGACGGCATCAACATCGCGGCGCCGAAGGGCACGCCCATCTTGGCGGCGCAGCACGGCGTCGTCGCCTACAGCGGTAACGAGCTGCGCGGCTTCGGCAACCTGATCCTGATCAAGCACGACAAGGGCTACATGACCGCCTACGCCCATGCCAGCCAGATCCTGGTCAAGCCGGGCGCGCGGGTGAAGCGCGGCGAGGTCATCGGCCGCGTCGGCAGCACCGGCAGCGTCGCCGGGCCGCAGCTCCATTTCGAGATCCGCCGGGGCCGCCGCCCGATCGACCCGCTCCAGTATCTGGGCCAGCAGCGCGCGGCAGACGACGGCACGGTCGACACCGCCGAGAGCGGAAGCCACCGCAAAGGCTGAGTCGGCTCAGCCGCCCTCAGCCGTCGAGGCGCTGCCCCAGCCGGCCGGCGAGGTCCTGAATATATTGCCAGGCGACGCGGCCCGAGCGTGCGCCGCGGGTCACCGACCATTCCTTCGCTTCCGCCCGCCAGTCGATCTTCCCGGTCTTGAGGCCATAAAAGCGGATGTAGCCCTCGATCATCGCGAAGAAGGTTTCCTGGTCGCAGTTGTGGAAGCCGAGCCAGAGCCCGAAGCGGTCCGAGAGCGAGACCTTCTCCTCGACCGCCTCGGACGGATTGATCGCGGTCGAGCGCTCGTTCTCCATCATGTCGCGCGGCAGTAGGTGGCGGCGGTTGGAGGTGGCGTAGAACAGTACGTTGTCGGGCCGTCCCTCGATGCCGCCTTCGAGCACGGCCTTCAGCGACTTGTAGCTGGCGTCGTCGCCGTCGAAGGACAGATCGTCGCAGAAGAGGATGCAGCGGCGGCTGGTGCGCCTGAGGAAGGCGAGGAGCTGCGGCAGGCTCGGAATATCCTCGCGATGGATCTCGATCAGCACCAGGCCGCGCCCCTTCTCGGCGCTGACGCTAGCATGCAGCGCCTTGACCAGCGAGCTTTTGCCGGTGCCGCGGGCGCCCCAGAGGAGGGCATTGTTGGCCGGCAGGCCGTCGGCGAAGCGGCGGGTGTTGTCGAGCAGGATGGCGACCTGCTGCTCGATGCCCTTGAGCAGCGACAAATCCACGCGATTCACCGTGCCGACGGGCTCGAGCGCCGCCTTTTCCGCGCGCCAGACGAAGGCGTCGGCGGCGTCGAAATCGGGCTCCGGGTCGACCGGCGGCGCGAGCCGCTCCAGCGCATCGGCGATCCGCGCCAGCAGCGCGTCGGTCTTGTCGTTTTCGCTCATGGCATCGAACTCAAGGCATCGAA
>CAZPFL010000073.1:0-16782 GCA_964585785.1 uncultured Rhodospirillaceae bacterium | reverse complement strand
GGCATCGAACTCAAGGCATCGAAATCGGAGGGGTCCTTCCCATACGGGCGGCCGGGGTCGGGACCCTATCACACGTTGCCGGAGGGTCAATCGCCCGGCGGGATATGGCCGCCTGGGCCGATTTGACAGGGCTCTGGCCATCAGGCGCTATTGCGGTTAGGTTGCGGGCGGCTATAGTCCGCCAGCAGCGCGAATGCGCGAGACCGGGAGAACTGGATGTTTATTTCGACAGCATGGGCGCAGACCGGAGGCCCCGGCGGGATCTTCGGCAGCCTGCAGGGGATCGAGGGGATCCTGCCGCTTTTCCTCATCTTCGCCGTCTTCTATTTCCTGCTGATCCGGCCGCAACAGAAGAAGGCGAAGCAACATCGCGAGATGCTGGGCAGTCTTCGCCGCGGCGACCGCGTGATCACCGGCGGCGGCATCTACGGCGTCGTCACCAAGGTGGTGAACGAGCATGAAGTCGTGGTGCAGATCGCCGAGGCCGTCAAAGTCCGCGTCGCCCGCGAGACCATCACCGGCGTGCTGTCGAAGACCGAACCCGCGAAGGCGGAAAAGGCCGAGAAATCGGACAAAAACGAGAAGTCTTCCGGCGACGTCGCCGCTAGCTGATGCGCAGCCAAGGGCCCCGTATGCGCCGGTCGATCCGCTAAGTCATGCTCGATTTTCCTACCTGGAAGCGCGCTCTCGTTATCGGCGTATGCCTTTTCGGCATTATCTACGCCATACCCAACTTCCTGCCGGTCCAGTGGCTGCAGGCCCTGCCGAGCTGGGTCCCCGTCAAGCGGATGAATCTCGGGCTCGACCTGCGGGGCGGCGCGCATCTGCTGCTGCAAGTGGACACCAAGGGCTACCTCAAGGAGCTCATGGAGAACACCTATGTGGCGTCGATCCGCGCCGCGGTGAACGCCGAGAAGACGCATGCCTCCGTCGACGTCGTCGGCAATACGCTGGTGATCCAAGTGCGCGATCCCGCCAAGCTGGACGCCGTGCGCAGCCGTATCCGGCAGGAAAACCCCGAGCTCACCGTCGAGACGACGGGTAACAACAAGCTGCGGGCCACGTTGTCGGAGACGGGCATGCGCAACCGTATCTCGACGCTGGTGCAGCAGTCGATCTCGGTGATCCGCCGCCGCGTCGATGAGATGGGCACGACAGAGCCCTTGATCCAGCGCCAGGGCAGCGACCGCATCCTGGTTCAGGTGCCGGGCCTGCAGGACACCGAGCGCCTCAAGCGCATCATCGGCAAGACCGCCAAGATGACCTTCCACATGGTCGATATGGACTGCAACCCGGCGGGGCAGATCCCGGTGACCGACATGGTCGTGCAGTCGGACCCGGGGACCCGGGGCGGCAAGCCCTATCCCTATTGCATCGAGAAGCGTATCCGCCTGACCGGCCAGAACCTTGTCGACGCGCAGCCGACCTTCCAGGACGGCCAGCCGGTGGTCAGCTTCCGCTTCGATTCGCGCGGCGCGCGCATGTTCGGCGAGATCACCCGGACCAATGTCGGCCGGCTGTTCGCCATCGTGCTGGATAACAAGGTCATCACGGCGCCGCGGATCGAAGAGCCGATCCTCGGCGGGTCGGGCATCATCCGCGGCAGCTTCACGGCCGAGAGCGCGAAGGATCTTGCCATCCTGCTCCGCGCGGGCGCGCTGCCGGCCTCGATGATTTACCTGGAGGAGCGCTCGGTAGGGCCGGGGCTCGGCCAGGATTCGATCGACGCCGGCAAGCTGGCCAGCCTGATCGGCATGGTGCTGGTCGTCGTCTTCATGTTCCTGGCCTACGGCCTGTTCGGGCTGATGGCCGATATCGCGCTGATCTTCAACGTGGCGCTGATTTTGGCGCTGCTCTCGGTGCTGCAGGCGACGTTGACGCTGCCCGGCATCGCCGGTATCGCGCTGACGATCGGCATGGCCGTCGATGCGAACGTGCTGATCTTCGAGCGCATGCGCGAGGAGGTGCGCAACGGCCGGTCGCCGATGAACGCGACGGATGCGGGCTACAGCCGGGCGCTGACGACGATCATCGATTCCAACCTGACGACCCTGATTGCGGGCGCCCTGCTGTTCGTCTTCGGGTCCGGGCCGATCAAGGGGTTCGGCGTGACGCTCACCATCGGCATCGTTTCCTCGATGTTTACCGCGATCATGGTGACCCGTTTCATGATCGTGCTGTGGCTTCGGCGCAAGCGGCCGCAAGCGCTGCCAATCTGACGGAAAGCGAGGACGGCCGCCGATGAAGCTTCTGCGCACGGTACCAGCGGATACCAATATCCAGTTCATCAACAAGCGCTACGTCGCGATGGCGCTGTCGCTGGCCTTGGTGCTGTCGTCGGTCATGCTGTACAGCTTCAAGGGGCTTAATCTCGGCATCGATTTCCTCGGCGGCGTCATGCTCGAGGTCAAGACCAAGGGACCCGCGGATATCGCCAATCTGCGCAGCCGGGTCAGCAACCTCGGCCTCGGCGACGTGAGCCTTCAGCGATTTGGCCAGCCGGACGTCGTGCTCATCCGCCTGCAGCGCCAGCCGGGCGGCGACAGCGCCCAGGAGGCGTCGGTCGCCAAGCTCAAGAAGTCGCTCGACGGCGTCGTCGCGGAGTATCGCCGGACCGATGTCGTCGGCCCGACCGTGGGCACGGAGCTGCAGGAGGCGGCCTTTCTGGCCGTGGTCGCGGCGATTGCGGCGATCCTGGTCTATATCTGGTTCCGGTTTGAGTGGCAGTTCGGCGTCGGCGCGATCGTGGCGCTTGCCCATGACGTCGTCTCGACCGTCGGGCTGTTCTCGCTGTTCTCGCTGGAGTTCAACCTGTCCACGGTCGCGGCGCTGCTTACCATCGCCGGCTACTCGATCAACGACACTGTCGTCGTGTTCGACCGCGTGCGCGAGAACATGCGGAAATACAAGAAGATGCCGCTGCCGGAGCTGTTCAACCGGTCGATCAACGAGACCTTGTCCCGCACCGTCAACACCAGCTTGACGACGATGCTGGCCTTGTTCGCGCTGGTCACTTTCGGCGGCGAGGTGATCCGCGGCTTCACGGTCGCGATGATGTGGGGCATCTTCGTCGGCACTTATTCGTCGATCGCGCTGGCGGTGCCGCTGCTGCTCTATCTCAACGTGATGCGGGGCGGGGAGGAAGAGCCCGCGCAGCAGCCGCAGCAGAAAGAGGCCGCCTCCTGACGCGCCGTCGACCGCAAAGCGGGGCGAAGTCATGGAAATCACCCCGGCGATCCCGCAAGGGCGCCAAGTCATCGACAGCTACGGGCCCGGACGGTTCCGCATTTCCAGCGTGACCTATGCCGGCTCGGTCCTGGTGTTTCCGGAACGGACGCAGGCCTGGCCGGTCACGACGATGGCCGGTCTCGCGCTCGACTCCCTGTCTGACGTGCTGGCGGCCGAGCCGCCCGTGGAGATTCTCCTGATCGGCTGCGGGCCCCGCCTCGTGCCGATCCCGGGCGCGCTGAAGAACGCGCTTCGCGCGCGGGGTATCGGCAGCGATGCCATGGATACGGGCGCCGCGTGCCGGACCTTCAACATTCTTCTGTCAGAGTCGCGCCGCGTCGCGGCGGCGCTGATCGCGCTCTAGCGGGCGCGGACGGTTTAGCGGCGAAGCCCTCCCCCGATCGCGGGGGAGGGTTTGCCCGTCGCGCTGGCGGCCTTAGCCGAGATTCTTGTTGGCGAAATCCCAGTTCACCAGCTTGTCGAGGAAGGTCTGGATGTAGTTGGGCCGCGCATTCTGATAGTCGAGATAATAGGCGTGCTCCCACACATCCATGGTGAGCAGCGCGGTCTGGCCATGCGCCATCGGCAGGTCGGCGTTCGGCGTCTTGGTGACCTTGAGCTTGCCGCCGTCGAGGACGAGCCAGGCCCAGCCGCTGCCGAACTGCGTCGCGCCGGCCGTCTTGAAGGCCTCGGCGAACTTGTCGTAGCCGCCGAGGTCGGAATCGATCTTCTGGGCGATCTTGCCGCTGGGCTTGCCGCCGCCGCCCGGCTTCATCGAGCTCCAGTAGAAGGTGTGGTTCCAGACCTGGGCGGCGTTGTTGAAGACGCCGGCCTGGTCGGCCTTGCCGGCGGTCGCCTTGATGATGTCCTCAAGGCCCTTGCTCGCGAGCGGGCCGTCCTTGATCAGGCCGTTCAGGTTGGTGACGTAGGCCTGATGGTGCTTGCCGTAATGAAAGGACAAGGTGTTCGCGGAAATGTGGGGTTCCAGGGCGTTTTGCGCATAAGGTAGCGGGGGGAGTTCGAATGACATCACGGCTCCTTCTGTGTTGCAGCTATGGAACGCGGCAGGCCGCGTCCCCTGTCATAAACGAAAGCAGCCGGTCGGCGTTGCAACCGGCCACGTGAAGAGGCCCGGACGAGGGCAATTCGCTCGCCGGGCCGGAAAACGAAGCTTGCGGGCACCGGAACGGCGGCCTCTGCGACAAACCTAGTTGGGTTTTCGCGCGATTTCCAGACGCATTGCCGAGATTATCGCTCATGACGCCCCGAAGAGATTCTGCGCGGAAACCATGGCGAACAGCATCGGCACAGTCAGCGCCGTGTTGGCGCGCGACACCAGCAGCGTCCGCCGCGCAGCGGCCGCCTTCGCCGCGTCGTCGGCCGGGACGATGCCGAGCACCTTCTTCTGCGCCGGCCAGATCACGAACCACACGTTGACCCAGAGCAGGATGCCGAGCCACATGCCGATGCCGATCATGGCGTGGCCGAGCGCGCCGCTCGACCGGCCGAGCATCAGCGCGTCGGCGAGATAGCCGTTGAGCGCGGCGAGGATGAGCCCCGTCGCCAGCGTCGCCATCGCCGCCCAGCGGAACCAGAACAAGAGCGCCGGGACGATGACCTTGGTGATCGCCGGCTTCTGATCGTCCGGGATCTTTCCCATGTTTGGAATCTGGACGAAGTTCAGATACCAGAGAAGGCCGACCCACATGATGCCGCTGAGCACGTGCAGCCAGCGGAACAGGAAGCGCCAGAAGATCCCGTTGTCGTATTGTTGCGTCGCGTAGAGGATGAACAGGATGAACGCCAGCAGGAAACCCGTGACGACCGTCCGTGGCAGGCTCGTCAGAATGGACGCCATGGCGGTGCCTCTCCCCATACGCCGATTTCGCGCCACTATAGCACAGCGCCCGCTGCCGCCTATCGGCGCCGGCGGCTGAAGGGGACGGGTCCTTGCCAGCCGATCACCAGGCGCTTTCCTACTGCGGCGACGAGGTCCGCCGGTACGACCCGGACCGCTTCCTGACGGCGCTCTATGCGCCGGGGGCGCGGCGCGAGGCGCTGCTGACGCTCTACGCCTTCAATCTCGAGATCGCCAGGGTGCGCGAGACGGTGCGCGAGCCGATGCTGGGCGAGATTCGCCTGCAATGGTGGCGGGAAGCGATCGAGACCGCCTATGGCGACGCGCCGGCGCGCCGGCATGCGGTCGTGGCGCCGCTCACCGACGCGATCCGGACGCACGGCCTGACGCGCGGCCATTTCGACCGACTGATCGATGCGCGCGCCTTCGACCTGGACGACGCGCCGCCGGCGAGCGTCGACGCGCTGGTCGCGTATGCGGAATCGACGTCGTCGACGCTGCTGTGGCTGGCGCTCGAGGCGCTCGGCGTGCGCGAGGATGAAGCGGCGGGAAAGGCCGCGCGCGCGGTCGGCGTCGCCTGGGCGATCCTCGGCCTGATCCGCGCCATGCCGCATCACCTGCGCCAGGGGCGGGTCTATCTGCCGGCCGATTTGGTTGCCGCGTTTCAAGTGGAGGAACGCGGCCTGCGCGCGATGAAGCCGTCGCCCGCGCTCGCCGCCGCCGTCGAGAGCCTGGCCGGGCGCGCCCGCGGCTATCTTGCCGAGGCGAGGGCGCTCCGCCACGCGGTACCCCCGGAAGCGCTACCGGCGCTGCTGCCGGCGGCGCTGGCCGACGGGCATCTGCGGCGGCTCGCACGGGCGCGCTATGATGTCTTCGACGCCCGTCTGGCGCAGCGGCCGGGGCTGCTGTCGGCGCGGCTCACGCTGCGCGCGATGGCCGGGCGCTATTGACGGCGCGCCGCAGCGCGTCAAGCTGGGGGTAATCAGACAATATCCGACACGGGAGGGAGCGCATGAACCTGTTCGATTTGACCGGCAAGGTCGCCGTCGTCACGGGCGGCAACGGCGGCATCGGCCTAGCCATGGCCAAGGGGATGGCCGAGGCCGGCGCGGCGATCGTCGTCGCCGGGCGCGATACGAAGAAGAGCGCCGCCGCGGTCGAGACGTTGAAAGCGCTCGGCGCGAAGGCCGATCAGGCGGCGCTCGACGTGACCGACGAGGCGGCGTGCAAGGCGCTGATGCAGACCGCGGCGGACCGCTTCGGCCGGCTCGATATCCTGGTCAACAACGCGGGCATGAGCATCCGCAAGCGGCCGGAACTCTACAGCCTGTCGGAATGGACGCAGATCCTCCAGACCAACCTGACCAGCGCCTTCGTCTGCTGCCAGGCGGCCTATCCGCATATGAAGGCGGCGGGCGGCGGCAAGATCATCAACATCGGCTCGATGTATTCGCTGTTCGGCGCGCCGCTCGGCACGCCCTACGCGGCGAGCAAGGGCGGCATGGTGCAGCTTACCAAGAGCCTGGCCGCCGCCTGGGCCAAGGAGAACATCCAGGTGAACGCGGTGCTGCCGGGCTGGATCGACACCGCGCTGACCCGCCAGGCGCGGATCGACATGCCCGACCTCAACGACCGGGTGCATGCGCGCACCCCGATGGGCCGCTGGGGCGAGCCGGACGACCACAAGGGCGTCGCGGTCTTCCTCGCCAGCGCTGCGTCCGACTTCGTCACCGGCGCCTCGATCCCGGTCGACGGCGGCTATGCGATCAGCGGGTAGTTTGCGCGCTTGCCACCCCTCCAACCTAAATCCTCCCCCACAAGGGGGAGGACTTGAAGTAATTGCCAGACTAAGAATTTCCCCTCCCCCCTGGCGGGGGTGGGTCAGGGTGGGGGGTAATCCAGCTATTCCGCCGCTTCCCGCGTCCCCAGCCAGCGGTCCAAATCCGCCAGCGCGCGTTGGCTCTGCGCCCGCTTGCGCTCGCGGCCGCGGGGGCCGCGCTTGCCGGCCGGGGCGTCGAGCGGCGGGAACAGGCCGAAATTCACGTTCATCGGCTGGAAGCTGTCGGCGACGGCGCCGCCGGTGATGTGCGCCAGCAATGCGCCCAGCGCGGTGGTCTGCGGCGGCGGAAGGATCGCGGCGCCCTGCCGCTCGGCGGCGGCGAAGCGCCCGGCCAGGAGCCCGATCGCGGCGGACTCGATATAGCCCTCGACCCCGGTGATCTGCCCGGCGAAGCGCAGCCGCGGCTCGCGCTCGAGGCGGAGCGTGCCGTCGAGCAGCTTCGGGCTGTTGAGGAAGGTGTTGCGGTGGATGCCGCCGAGCCGGGCGAAGCGCGCGTTCTCCAGCCCCGGGATCATGCGGAAGATGCGCTTCTGCTCGCCATAGGTGAGCTTCGTCTGGAAGCCGACCATGTTCCACAGCGTGCCGAGCGCGTTGTCCTGGCGGAGCTGCATCACCGCGTAGGGGCGGGCATCCGTGTGTGGGTTGGTCAGCCCGACCGGCTTCATCGGGCCATAGCGCAGCGTGTCGAGGCCGCGCTCGGCCATCACCTCGATCGGCAGGCAGCCCTCGAAATAGGGCGTCACCGCCTCCCATTCGCGGAACTCGATCTTCTCCGCCGCGCGCAGCGCCGCGACGAAGGCTTCGTATTGCGCCTGGTCCAGCGCGCAGTTGATGTAGTCCTTGCCGTCGCCCTTATCGTAACGCGACTGCATCCACGCCTTCGCCATGTCGACGGAGTCGCGATGGACGATCGGCGCGATCGCGTCGAAAAAGGCGAGCGACTCTTCGCCGGTCAGGCCGCGGATCGCCGCGCTCAACGAATCCGAGGTGAGGGGGCCCGTGGCGACGATCACCGACTCCCACCCTGGCGGCGGAAGTCCCGCGACCTCGCCGCGTTCGACCGTCACCAGCGGCTCGTCCGCCAGCGCCTCGGTCACGGCGGCGCTGAAACGCTCGCGGTCGACGGCAAGCGCGCCGCCCGCCGGCAGCCGCGTCGCGTCACCGCAGCGGAGGATGAGCGAACCGGCGCGGCGCATCTCCTCGTGCAGCAGGCCGACGGCGTTGTAGTCGGCGTCGTCGGAGCGGAAAGAGTTGGAGCAGACCAGCTCGGCGAGCCCGTCGGTCTGGTGCGCGTCGGTCGTGACCTGCGGGCGCATCTCGTGCAGCACGACCGGAATCCCGGCCTGCGCGACCTGCCAGGCCGCTTCGCAGCCGGCGAGCCCGCCGCCGATGACATGGATCGGTCGCTTGTCCTGCACGCGTCTTGGCCTTTCCCGTCCGACTAGGGTGGTTGCGCGGCCCGTTCTAGCCCGCGGCCGCCGCCCTGCAAACGGAAATCCGGGGGCTCAGTCCTCGACTTCGCCCGCGGGCCAGTCGGAGAAGGGAAAAGGCATGACCTCGGTGCCGTAGGTCAGGAAGCGCGCCACCTCCTCGAGGAAGCGTGCGAGACTCGCCCCGAATCGGGTCAGCCGCGCGTTGCTTTCGCCGGAGAACAGCTTGAACAGGAACTGGATCGCGCTCACCGCGAACAGCACGATTCCGGCGACATACAAGATCACCGCGAACAGCAGCATGAAGGCGAAGCGCAGCCAGGTGCTCCGCGACTTCACATTGTGCGACAGGTCGTCGACCGACGGTCCCTCCTTGTCAGGCTGATAGCTCATCGCTTGCCCGTTTCGCTCTGTGTCGTATCCCCATCGTCCCGAAGCGACGATTCAAGCGGTAACTCTACACCATCTGACGCGGAGGCCAACCGTGCGGTGGCGTCGGTCGGCGCGATCGCATGACACGACGGCACACTCGTCGATTGACTTGCTCCGGCGGGGATGAAAATCTTTTAGCGATGAGGGCGCTTTCTTCAACCCTCGGGAATGTTCTCTTCACGGAAGGGATTATTCTGCATGTACCGCTTCCTGCTCATCGGATTTATGGTCTTGCTCTCCGGCGGCGCGGCGCAGGCCGCCTCGCAGATCCTCGGCCTGGTCGCGACCGGGTCCACGCCGACCCCGCTGTCCTGCCGTCACGGCCAATGCAGCGCTCACTTCACCAGCTTCTGCCTGCAGCAGGACCGCGACGCGCCGATGCTCGGCACCGCCTATGTGCCGGCCGACGCGTCGTCTCTGCGGCTTGTCGTGACCGGTGAGGACGGCCGGCGGCGGACGGTCCAGGCCCGCGACCTGCGCATCGAGACCGCGCAGAACTACACCTCCGTGACGATCAACATCCCCGAGCGGGCGGTCCGCGCCCTGGGCGGCGCGGCCGTGGCGCTCGCCGTCGGGCCGCGCGCGACGCTGCTGCCCAAGGCTTTCGCCGGCGACCCGTCGCCGCAGACGGCGGCGGAGATCGCGCGCGCGACGGGTGAAGACCGCGCGATCGGCGCGGACCAGGTCGATCAGGGCGGCCCCTTGGCCGAAGCGGCGGGCACGATCATGACCATGATCAACGCGCTCATCGCGCGGGAGAACGACCCCGGGGGACGGGACGCCGCCGCGGATGTCCGCCTCGCGCGCGCCATCCTCTCGGACAGCCGTGTCGCCGGCGCGGAACGGGACGGCTTGCGGGACCGGGTCGAGCTATGCGGCGGCCTCGTCAAGAACGCCGCGTACCGGGACGGCCTGTCGAGCTGCCTGGAGGCCTATCACGACAGCTACGTGACCACGCTGACGGAGCGCTACTGGGACGCGGCCGCGACCGGGTATTAAGGGCCGCGCATCGATCCTTCTCCCGCCCGCCCGGCTGCGTTATGGTCCCGGCATTCTGGAAATGCCGGCCGAGACCGTCGTGAGCCAAACGCCCGAGCCAACCCTGACCGCCGTCTACCGGGTCCGTGAGCCGGGCGCGACGATCGCCGCGCGCGCCAAGACGATCGCGCTCGAGCAGAGCATCGAGATGTCGGATGCGATCGTTACCGACGCCTATGTGCGGGACGCGATCATCGGCAAGGTCGAGGCGATCGAGGAGGCGACGCCGGGCGAATACGACGTCCGCATCGCGCTCGCCGTCGCGACCACCGGCCTCGAGCCCGGCCAGTTCATGAACATGCTGTTCGGCAATACGTCGATCCACGAGGACGTGCGGCTGATCGAAGTCGAGATCCCGGAAGCCGTCGCCAAGGCGTTCGGCGGGCCAAATCACGGGCTTGCCGGGCTGCGCGCGCGGGCCAGCGCCAAGGCGCGGGCGATGACCTGCTCGGCGATCAAGCCGCAAGGGCTGCCCGCGGCGCAGCTCGCTGTGCTGGCCGGGCGCTTCGCCCGCGGCGGCATCGACTTCGTCAAGGACGACCACGGCCTCGCCGACCAGGCCTACAGCCCCTTCGCGGAACGCCTGCGCGCGTGCGCCGACGCCGTCGCAGAGGCCAACGCCGCGACCGGCGGCAACACCCGCTACGTGCCGAGCCTGACCGGCAGCCTCGACCAGTTGCGGTCCCAGGCCGAGGCGGCGCTCGCAGCCGGCCTCGACACCGCGCTGACCGTGCCGATGGTGATCGGCCTGCCGGCTTTCAACAGGATCGCCCGCGAGTTCCCCGATCTCGCCCTGGTCGCGCATCCGGCCCTGGCCGGCGCGCTCCGCATCGCGCCGGCGCTGCTGCTTGGGAGGCTGTTCCGACTGTTCGGCGCGGACGCGACGATCTTCCCGAACCATGGCGGGCGCTTCGGCTACACGCTGGAGACCTGCCTTGATCTCGCCCGCGCGGCGCGCGATCCGTGGCACGGGCTCAAGGGCTGCGCGCCGGTCCCGGCCGGCGGCATGACCACCGAGCGGGTGCCGGAAATGCTGGATTTCTACGGCCCGGACACCATTTTATTGATCGGCGGCAACCTGCTCGCCGCCGGCGACGCGCTGACCGAGAAGACGGCGGAATTCGTGGCGATGGTGAAGGATTATGGCAGATCGTGACAGCGACGCGGCCGAGGCGTTGTTCCGCGCTTTCCAGGACGGCTTCCGCTGGGACGGCGTCGCCCACATGCCGTACAAGGAGGAGGGCAGCGCGCCGTTCAAGGCGATCTCGCGCCAGGTGCTGTTCGAGGACCCGAACCAAGCCTGCGAGCTGCGTTATTTCGAGATGGCGGCCGACGGCTACTCGACCCTCGAACGCCACGAGCATGTGCACGCGGTGATGATCCTGCGCGGCCGCGGCCATTGCCTGCTCGGGGACGAAGTGCGGGTGGTCAACCAATTCGACCTGATCACCATTCCCGCCTGGACGCTGCACCAGTTCCGCGCCACGCAGGGCGAGCCCATGGGTTTCCTCTGCATGGTCAACGCCGAGCGCGACCGGCCGCAACTCCCGGACGAAGACGACGTGGCGCGGCTCCGCCAGGACCCGGTGATCGCGGCGTTTCTGGACGGCAAGCCGGAATAGCGGCGACCCGCGTCTCGTTTTTGCTCCCCATGCTTCCCATTGACGCTACCGGCGGTTAGTGTTCGCGGCGTTACCCCGCAAGAGCCGCGCGAGACGAGACCGAGCCGATGGCCGACGAGCCCGCATCCCATGCCGGACTGCCCTGGCCCGAGGCGTATGCCGCGCTGCTGCCGGAAATCCGCAAGGCGTGGCGCGTCGAGGGGGAGATCTATCTCGTCCGCCAGCTGAGCGGCGGCAAGTCCGGGGCGCTCGTGCTCGTCGCCGACATGACGACCGATCGTTTCTCCGGTCAGGCAATCCTGAAGCTCGACCGCGCGCATCACACCGTATGGAACGAGGTGAGCGAGGCGGATCGCCACCGCCATGCGCTGGAGGCCGCGCCCGACTTCGCAGCGGCGCATCTGCCGCTGCTGCTGCACAGCCTGCACCACGGCGAACAGGTCGCCAGCCTGTCGACCATTGCGGCAGGCGGCCTCGAATACGCCTCAGCCTGGTTCGATTGCCCGCATGACCGCCAGCTCAACGTCGCGCGCCGCCTTTCGAAGGAAGTGTTGGAGGACTGGAACCGCGACTACCGGATCGGCGATGGCGTGAGGATGCCGCCGGATCTGCTGCGCAAGTGGCTCGGCTATCGCATCGATCCGCAGGAAGGGCGGATTTACCCCTTCGTCACCGAAAAATGCGGCCTTGCGCCGGACGAGCCGAGTTTCGTCTTCGAAGGGCGCTGGTACCCGAATCCCCTCGCTTTCGCCGCGGGCGCACGGGCCTTGCCGGAGCATCTGCGCCTGCGGGCCGCTATCGGAAGCCAGCATGGCGACTTTCACGGCAACAATATCCTGGTCAGCGCGGCGCCGCCGGACGAGCCCGATTACTACATCATCGATCTCGCGATGTACGAAGCCGATCAGTTCCTCTTCTTCGACCACGCCTATCTGGAGCTGAGCTACCTCCTGCGCGCCCGTGAGGCGGCCGATTGGCGGCGCTGGGAAGCCCTCCTCGACTGTCTCGGCCAATCCCGCGAGGCCCAGGATACGCGCGGGCTGCCGGGTGACGATCTCGGCCTGATCCAGATGTCGCGCGCGCTGCGGGACGCGATTCCCGATTGGATCGCCGCGCATGAGGGCCATCGCGTGGCGAACATGGACAGCCAGGTCCGCCTGGCGCGGGTCGGCGCCGGCCTGTCCTGGACGAACAAGATCATGCCCGACGTGCCGCGCCAGATGGCCTTCCTCTACGCGGCGTCGAACCTGAAAGACTACTTGGACTTCCACAACGTGGATTGGCCGAAGCACGGCCCGGCGCTCGCGCTCGTTGGCAGCAATCAGGGCGAGGCGCCGGCCGCGTCGCCGCCGGTCAAATCGGCGCCGTCATCGCCCGTCGCCAAACCGGCGGCGGCGCCGACGCCTGCCGCACCGGCGCCGGTGCGCCGGACGCGGACCGGATTAGGGATCGCCGCCGCGCTCGCCGTGGTCGTTGTCGCCGCGCTCGCCGCAGGGCTCTGGCTCTGGCAGCCCTGGACGACGGCGCAGCAGGCGGCCACCGCCGAGACGGGAGCGCCGACGAAAGCCGAGCGGCCGTCACTCGTGGTGCTGCCTTTCGAAAGCCTGCCCGCGGATGCGCAAGGCGAGATGCTGGCGGGCGGCATGACGTCGGCGCTCACCGCCGCGCTGGCCCAGGTGCCGGAGTTGGAAGTCATCTCGCGGCGCTCCGCCCAGGCCTACAAGGGCACGACCGTCGATGTGCGCGCCATCGCGCGGGACCTGAAGGTCGGCTACGTGCTGAACGGCACGCTGCAGCACAGCGCCGGCCGCGTGCGCGTCGCCGTCGAGCTGATCAACGGCGCGACCGGCCGCGTCGCCTGGAGCCGGAAATTCGAAGACGCGCAGAAGGACGTGTTCAAGCTCGAGGACGAGATCGCGCTCAAGGTGCTGGTCTTCCTCCAGGTCAAGCTGACCGAGGGCGAGCAGGCGGAGGTCCGCGGCGAGGCGACGAACAGCCTCCAGGCCTATTTGCTTTTCGTCCAGGCCCAGAAAGCGTTCCGGACCTATACCAAGCAGGGGATGGTGAAGGTGCGGGATCTGGCGAGCCGGATCCACAAGCTCGATCCGGATTTCCGGCCCGCCTATATCCTCGACGGCGCATCGCATGTGGTCGACGCGCTGTTCGGCTATGGCGACGTCAAGACTTCGCTGCAAGACGCCGCCGCGATCTTCAAGGACATGGCGAACCGGGACGGCCGCGTCACCAACGCCGAACGGGCGATCATCCTTAGCGCCGATGCCGCGATCGATCAGAGCGAGGGCCGGTTCGACGCGGCGATCGAGGCGGGCGAGAAGGCGGTCGCGCTCGCGCCGAACAACGCCGACGTGCTGTCCGTCTTCGCCTTGGTCCAGTATTACGCGGGCAATTTCGCCCGGTCGATCGCGCTGTTCCAACGGGCGATGCGCGTGCATCCGGTCTATCCGAGCTGGTATTCGGTCTTCCTGGCCCGCGCCTACGCCTTCGACGGCGACACGGAGCGCGCCATTCGATCGGCGCGGGACGGGATCGCGCGTTCGGAAAGCGACCTGCTCCGCGCCATGAACATGACGAGCCTGGTCTTCGCCTATCGCGAGGCGAAGCGTGATGACGACGCGCGCAAGGAGGCCGAGGCGATCCAGAAATTCCTGCCCGACTTCTCGGCCATCCGCCACCTTGCGCTTCAGCCCTTCAAGAACCGGGCGGACTCACAGCGCTTCTCCGACGCGGTGCACGCGGCCGGCCTGACCTAGTCGCGGCACGGGCAAGCTCAACGCAGGGCGGGGGTGGAGTCCGCCCTGCGTTGGCACGGTCAGGCTTGCCTCAGTCGGCCGCGTGCATTTGCATCGGCCGATCGCTCACATGCACCGGCGGGTGGCTCTTCAGCGGAATGATGAGCAGGCCGGCGCAGACCGCCATCACGGCCGCCACGCCCATCGCGACCGGATAGCCGTGCTGCGTGATCAGCAGCGCAGACAGCACGCCGCCGTAGATCCCGCCCGACCCCTTCGCGATCGCGTAAAGCAGACCGTAATTGGAGCCCGCCGCCATCTCACCGAAATATTGCCCGATCGCCGCCGGGAACAGCGAGAACAGCGGCCCCCAGAAGAACAGCGCCAGGATCGCGGACAGGACGAACAGGAACTCGCTGTGCGCCTGGCCGGCGATGATGGTGAGGAACAGGAAGACGCCCGTGAGGATGTAGCTCCAGATCATGGCCGTCTCGCGGCCGATGCGCTCGGACAGGCTGCCGATGATGATGCGGCCGAGACCGTTGGTGATCGTGAGCCCGCCGGCCGCCGCCGTCGCCGCTGCGGCCGAGAAATGGAAGCTGTTGGAATAGTGCACGATCTTGCTCACCCCGGCGAGGCCCGCGCTGGAGATCAGCACGAAGGAGGCGATCATCACCCACATCTGCCAGGTCGACAGCGCCTCGGCGAGGGTGAATTGATGCTGCGTCTTACGCTCCACCACCTTGGCGATGGCCTGTCCCGGCGGACGCCAGCCGGCCGGCGGATCCTTCATGAACAGCGCCGCTATGATCGCGACGCCGCCGATGATCGCCGCCATGAGGTAGATGACGTGGAAGAAGGTGGCGTCCGGCGCCGTCTTCGAAATGGCCCGGATCGGGAAGATGAACGGCAGCGCGCCCCACGAAAAAGCGCCGGCGATCAGGCCGGCAACGGTCCCGCGCTTGTCGGGGAACCACTTATTCGCCGTCGTGATGCAGGTGTTGTAGATGAACCCGGCAAAGAGGCTGCCGACACACCACAGCACCAGGACGAAACCGTAGTTCGGCCCCAGCGAGGTGGCGAAGATGCCGAGCCCGCCGACGAGGCCCGCGATGATCGTGACCCAGCGCGGCCCGAACCTGTCGCGCAGCACGCCGCCGGGAAGCGTGCCCACGGACTCGAAAATAACGAAGAGCGTGAACATCCAGCCGATTTGCGCATGCGTCCAATGGTAGATGCCGCCGATGTGGCCCGACATCGAGCTCCACGCATATTCGTAGGGGCTGATGACCGCCATGGCCAGGAAGGCGGCAACGAATACCACCCAGCGGCTGTATCCGAGAATTTCCTTGTCAGTCGGAAAGGCTGATTTTTCTCCAGACGAGCTTACCGTCATGGGTATTTCCTCCGGTTGCAGACATTATTGCTTTGCTGCTTTAAACGCGTGCGAGTTTGATCCTCGATATCGAAGGGCGCTAATTACATCGGTGTAAGGATTTATGGTTGCATTCAACCGGCTCGGGCCGGCAACCGTCCGCCCGCCTCATCGCAACGCTTTGATCTCACGGAATTTCCGGACGAATGCGCCGGATCATTGATCGCGGCCGAGCGATCTGCTAGTGGACAGGCCGAGGCGACGCCATGCCGCAGCGGCCGGCGCCGGCTGATATCCGTCCCGGTCACCGCGATGCGTTGACGTAACAACCCGAGTGGAGCGCGCCATTACGCACACCCCGCACGAGCTTGCCGAGGAATTCCCCGAGCAGGCCCAGAAAATTCATGACCTGAAGCTCAAGAACGCGCATTTCGCGCAGCTGGTCGATGAGTATCACACCGTGAACCGCGCCGTTCACCGCGCCGAGACCAATGTCGAGCCGGTCTCCGAGCAGGCCGAGACGGAGATGCGCAAGCGCCGCATGGTCCTGAAGGACGAGATCGCCGCTATCCTGCGCGGTTAACCAGCCCTCGAAGCCCTCGCTCCGCCAAAGGACCGCATTCGCCGCGGGCGCGGTGGCGTTAGGCGCTCTTGCGCGTGCGATCCTTCGCGAAATAGGGCTGCAGGTAGCGCCCGGTGTGGCTGCGGCTGACCTTGGCGACCTGCTCGGGCGTGCCGGTGGCGACGACCTCGCCGCCGCCGTTGCCGCCCTCGGGGCCCAGGTCGATCAGGTGGTCGGCGGTCCTGATGACGTCGAGATTGTGCTCGATCACGACCACCGTGTTGCCCTGTTCGACGAGCGCCTGCAGCACTTCGAGCAGCTTGCGCACGTCCTCGAAATGCAGCCCGGTGGTCGGCTCGTCGAGGATGTAGAGCGTGCGGCCGGTTGCGCGCCGGGCGAGCTCCTTCGCCAGCTTGACGCGCTGCGCCTCGCCGCCCGATAGCGTTGTCGCCTGCTGGCCGACATGGACGTAGCCGAGCCCGACGCGTTCCAGCGTCTCCAGCTTGTCGCGGATCGACGGCACCGCCTTGAAGAACTCCGCCGCTTCCTCGACCGTCATCTCAAGAACGTCGGCGATAGACTTGTCCTTAAAGGTGATCTCGAGCGTCTCGCGATTGTAGCGCTTGCCCTTGCAGACGTCGCAGGTG
>CAZPFL010000072.1:0-21081 GCA_964585785.1 uncultured Rhodospirillaceae bacterium | reverse complement strand
GCGTGAAATGCGTCGTCGCGCCGCGTATCCCGAACAACGCGGGCTCGCTCGACGCGATCAAGGTCACCGCGCCCGAGAACACGATCGTCAACGCGCCGCATCCCTGCGCGGTCGTGGCGCGCTCGACCATCGGGCACATGCTGCCCGACGTCGTGTTCGGCTGCCTGCACCAGGCGATGCCCAACCGGGTGCCGGCGGAGGGCACGTCGAACCTTTGGAACCTGAAGCTGGGCGCGGGGCACGGCATCACCGGCTCTGCCGGCGATCACGCCACCGCCTTCATGGCGACGACCTTCCACAGCGGCGGCGCCGGCGCACGGCCGGCGCAGGACGGCCTGTCTGCAACGCCCTTCCCCAGCGGTGTGCGCAACGTGCCGGTCGAGATCACCGAGGCGATCACGCCCATCGTCATCTGGCGCAAGGAGTACCGGACCGATTCCGGCGGCCCCGGCAAGCAGCGCGGCGGGCTGGGCCAGACCATGGTCGTCGCCAACCGGGAGGACGCGCCCTTCGGCATCTTCGCCGGGTTCGAGCGAGTGCATTTCCCGGCGCGCGGACGCGACGGCGGCAACCCCGGCGCGAAAGGCCGGCTGCACCTCGAATCGGGCGCCGAGCTGCGGCACAAGGGCTTCCAGGTCGTGCCTCCGCAGGAAAAGCTGATCGTCGATATGCCCGGCGGCGGCGGCTATGGCGAAGCCTTCGCGCGCGACCCGGCAAGCGTCGCCGACGACGTCCGGAACGGCCTGGTTACCGCGGACGCTGCCCGGGCCGATTACGGCGTCGCGGTCGGCCCGGACGGCACGCTGGACGAGGCGGAGACGGAGCGCCTGCGCGCCGCCCATGCCTGACGGCCACCCGCTTAACGATTGATTAAAGTCCCTCGGCCAAGATCCGGAGAGGCGCTGCGAACGCGCGCCCTCCGAATGCGCCACGGCGCCCTCAGAATGAGGATAGATCTTGGCGAGGCTGTTGACCGGCTTTCCCGTCTTCGTCGCGTTAGTGTGCGGTCAGCCGGACCTGCTGGCCGTGATCTGCCTCTATCTTGCGCTTGCAATCGTCCTGGCCTCGGGCGTCACCGCGCTCGTCAGCGGCCGGCTGAAACTTCGGCTCCATTGACGCGGCCGATATTCACGCCGGCACGAGAACGCGCTTCCGCCGCCGCTGCATGAAGACGATCAACGCCAGCACCAGGAAGGCCGGAACCGTCAGCCAGTAACGGTCCGGCCGATGCGCCGGCACCAACACGGCGGTGATCTGGTCGCCGACGTTGAGCCCATATTTGGCCGCCTCGCTGCCGAAGCGCGCGCTCTGCACCATTGGCTTGTCGCTGAGCATATTCAGCTGCAGCCCGGCGCCGCGCAGCCGCTCGGCCCCGGTCTTGCCCTCGCGCATGGTCAGCCGCACAAGCTTGTCCACGTCCTCGCCGGCGCGGTTCTGGCTGGCGGCGCGGAAGCGCAGCGTCTGCCCAGCCGGAATGCTTTCGGCGACGCTGATAATCTCCTTCGCCGGGCGCGAAACATAGGGCGCCTCGAGCTGATCCAGCCAGTAGCCGGGCCGGAACAGGGTGAAGCAGATCACAAGCAACGCCACCGTCTCGTACCAGCGGTTGCGGGTCAGGAACCAGTTCTGCGTCGCGGCCACGAAGCATCCCATGGCGATAATCGCGCAGACGATGACGATTATAAGATGGCCGACGGACCCGACGTCGACGAGCAGGATCTCGCTGTTGAAGATGAAGATGAAGGGCAGCAGCGCGGTCCGGATCTCGTAGCGGAACCCCTGGACGCCGGTCTTCACGGGATCCGCGCCGGATATCGCGGCGGCGGCATAGGCGGCAAGGCCCACCGGCGGCGTCACATCCGCCATCAGTCCGAAATAGAACACGAACAGATGCACCGCGACCAGCGGCACCGCGAGATCGTTTTGCGCGGCGAGCTCGACTAGGACCGGCGCCATCAACGTGGCGACCACCACGTAGCTCGCCGTGGTCGGCATCCCCATGCCGAGGATCAGGCAGATCACCGCGGTCATCGACAACATGATCATCAGGTTGCCGCCGGAGACCGTTTCGACGATCTCCGTCATCACCAGGCCGACGCCGGTCAGCGACACGGTGCCGACAATAATGCCGGCGGTCGCGGTGGCGATGCCGACGCTGGTCATGTTGCGGGCCGCGCCCTCGAACGACCCGAGGAGATCCGACCAACCTTCGCGCAGGGGCCCGCTCAAAGATGCCTCGCGGCGGAAGAAGGCGATCAGCGGTCGCTGCGTCAGCATGATGAAGATCAGGAAGGCGGTGCCCCAGAAAGCGGAAAGCCCGGGCGATAGCTCCTCGACCATGAGGCACCAGATCAGCACGATCACGGGCAGCAGATAGTGCAGGCCGGTGCGGGCCGTCTCATAAAAATCGGGCACGACCGGCATCGATTGCAGCGCATCGTCCGACGGCAGATCGGGGTGCCGGGCCTTGTGCGCGATGAGGGCCAGGTAGATCGAAATCAGGGCAATGCCGAGCACATAGCCGGCGCCCGCCCCGAATACCGTCTTGATCCAGCCGATACCCCAATAGACGATACCGCTCAGCACGATAATGCCGCAGATCGTCATCAGGCCGCGTATCGTCGAATGCAGCATACTGACTGCGCGCGCCCGCGCGATGCCCTGCAGGCCCATCTTCGCCGCCTCGATATCGACGATGTAGAACAGAGCGCCGTAAGTCAGGAACGCCGGCAGGAAGGCATGCTTGACCACCTCGGCATAGGTGATGCCGACATACTCGGCGATCAGGAAGGCGGCCGCCCCCATCACCGGCGGCATCAGCTGCCCGTTCACGCCGGCCGCGCATTCGATCGCCCCGGCCTTCACCGCCGGATAGCCGACGCGTTTCATCAGCGGGATGGTGAAGGTGCCGGTCGTGACCACGTTGGCAATCGAAGAGCCGGAGATCATGCCGGTCATGCCGGACGCGACCACGCCCGCCTTGGCCGGCCCGCCGCGGAACTGGCCCAGCATGGAGAAAGCGAGCTGGATGAAATAATGCCCGGCTCCGGCGCGTTCCAGCAGGCTGCCGAACAGCACGAACAGGAACACGACGCTGGTGGACACGCCGAGAGCGACGCCGAAGATGCCTTCGGAGGTCAGCCACATCTGCGAGGCGGCCCGTGGGAGCGAGGCGCCCTTGTGCGCAAGCAGCCCGGGCAGCCATGGACCGGTGAAGATGTAAATCAGCATGATCGCGGCGATCGCGGCGAGCGCCGGTCCGACCGCACGCCTTGCGGCCTCCAGCAGCAAGAGTACGCCGATCACCGAAACGACGACGTCGGGCGTGGTCGGCAGGCCCGGGCGTAGCGCAATATCTTTGTAAAACACGATGAGATATCCGGCGGAGACGATGCCGAGCCCAGCGAGGATCCAGTCGATGATCGGAACGTGGTCGCGGGGCGATCGCCGGAACGCGGGAAAGCTGGTGAAGGCCAGCAAAAAGGCGAAACAAAGATGGATGACGCGCGCCTGGCTGTCGTTGAAGGCGCCGAAATTGAACAGATACGGAAACGGCGACGCATACCAGATCTGGAACAGGGACCAACAGAGCGCGATCACGAAAAGCAGGCGCTTGACGAAGCCGGTCGGTTTGCGGCCGCCGGTATCGGCTTCGGCGACCATGGTTTCGAGCGCTTCGCGCGAGGCCGCCGAACCTTCGGTTTCGGTCATCGTCGTTCTCCCCACTCCTGCCCGCGGCGCATGATCCCGTGAAGTCTCATGACTTTCGCGATCATGCGCCGGGGCACCCCCTCGGCTGGCTTACATCCAGCCTTTCTCCTTGTAGTACTTCACCGCGCCGGCATGCATCGGCGCCGACAGGCCGTCTTTGATCATATGCTTCGGATCGAGATGCGCGAAGGCCGGATGCAGCTTCTTGAACTCGTCGAAGTTCTCGAAGACGGCCTTGACCAGGTCATAGACCACCTTATCCGGAACCTTCGACGAGGTGATCATGGTCGCCAGCACGCCATAGGTCTTGGTCGGGTTCGGGTTGTTGGCATACATGCCGCCCGGAATCGTGGCATAGGCGTAGTAGGGATGCGCCTTGACCAGCGCGTCCACCGCTTTGCCGGTCAGTGGAACGAGCTTGGCGCCGCAGGACGTGGTTGGGTCCTGGATCGCCGCGGAAGGATGACCGACGCCGTAGAAGAATCCGTCGATCTTGTTATCGCAAAGCGCCGTCCCCTGCTCGTCGGCCTTCAATTGCGCGGCAAGCGAGAAGTCCGCATTGGTCCAGCCCATCTGCTTCAGGAGCATCTCCATCGAGGCCAAGGTGCCGGAACCCGGATTGCCGATGTTGAACCGCTTGCCCTTGAAATCCTCGAACTTGGTGATGCCGGCTTCCTTGCGGGCAAGCACCGTGAACGGCTCGGGATGCACCGAGAACACGGCGCGGAGATCCTTCACCGCCTTGCCCTTGAACTGCGCCAGGCCCTTCACGGCGTTGTACTGCACGTCGGACTGCGCCATGCCGAAATCCAGCTCGCCGCTCTTGATCGCGTTCGCGTTGAACACCGAGCCGCCGGTGGATTCGACCGAGCAGCGGATACCGGTCGTCTTCCGTTGCTTGTTCATCAGCCGGCAAACCGCGCCGCCCACGGCATAGTAGACGCCGGTGACGCCGCCCGTGCCGATGGTGATGAATTTCTGCGCGGCGGCAGCCGGTCCCGCGGACCAGGTAAGCGCCACGAAGGCCGCGGCCGCAAGACCGCCGAAGATCGTGATTTTGGCTCTATGCATTGTCTACCTCGTCTCGAAAGTTACGTTCATGGTGCCGCGATTTCGGTGGTGAACGGCGGCGGATTGCGGCTGGTGCCGCCGTTCGGTGGGAATAGGACGCGCGCAGCCTCGATAACGCGTCGGCGACGCTGCGAATCGGACGGCGCGGTACGCTGGCGCAAAGAGGTCATGCCCACGCTCGCTTCTTCTTGGTGTCCACATAGGTGTTGAATGCGGCCAGTTGCTGTTCGCTTTCGGAAAGGGCGGACAACGTCTCGCTGCCGCGGCGGGCCGCGACGAGGGCTGCGAGGCATTCCACCGCTGCGAAGGCCGGGCTCATGGTGTGGAAGAATGACGGCGTGTCGGTGCGAATCAGGATGGAGTGGTCGGCGACCGCGGCCAGCGGAGACACCTCGCTATCCGTGACGGCGACCACCCGCGCCCCGCGTGATTTCACGAAGCGCGCGGTTTCGACCGTCTCCCGGACATACGGGTCGACGGTGATCGCGAGCATCACGTCCCGGCTCCCGATCCGGCGCAGCACATCCCGCCCGATGGCGCCCGGGCCGTCTACCAGGATCGACTTGGAGCCGAACAGCGACCGGACATAGTGAAAGATGAAGGCGACGGAGAAGCTCGACCGCTGACCGAAACAGAACACGTGGTCGGCGCCGGCGATCAGGTCTGCCGCGGCCGTCACGCGCCGGATCGCCTCCGTCGACGAAAGCGCTTCGAGGTGCTGGGTCAGGGACGCGAATATGTCCTGCGCCAGGGCGACATCGCCGTCGCTGCCGCGCCGTGCCAGCAGCACCTGCGCGCGGCCGTGGAAGCTTTCCGGGCGCTCGCGCACCGCCGCGGCGTAAAGCCTGCGGATGTCGTCATAGCCTTTGAGTCCGAGGCGCTGGGCGAGCCGCGTCAGCGTCGCCGGCGAGACGCCCGCGCGCCGTGCCTGCTCACGAAGGGTGAGGAGCGCGACGTCGATGGGATGATCGATCACCCATCGCGCCGCCTCCTTGAGCCGTGGCGGCAGCGTCGCGAAGCATGCCTTCAGCTCGGCAATCAGGTCGGCTGACGACTCTCCCAACTCGGTGCTCCCACACCTGACATTGAAACAATTGTGTCATGCTTTAAAAATTCAAGTCAATTAAATCATCCACCGGTTGCACCAAGCATCGGGCGGACGTCGCGCCGCCGCCGGGCAAAGAAGAAGGGCCGCCCCACGGGACGGCCCTTCCATTGTCTGGCTTCGGCCTTCGGTTCAGGCCGATCGAATCGCCTCAGGCGGAATGCATCACCGCAGGAGCGACAATCCAGGTCCTGGCAACCGAAGCCCGCAGCAATCGACAATGAGACACTGGATCACCTCCTTTCCGTTGTTGATGTATACACAAGCAATATGGTCCGACCGCCCGGCGACCACAAGACACTTTCGTAGCCGCCGCCCCGGGCGCGGCATACGGTCTCAGGCGCCCGGGCGCCGCGCCGTGCAGACGGCCGCCCGTCAGATCACTTTATCATGCTGTGCGGGATCAGCAGCATGATCTGCGGAAACGCCAGCAGGATCGCGACGTTGATCACGTCGACCGCGACGAACCAGCCGCAGCCCCGGAAAATGTCGCCCATCGAGACGTCCTTGGCGACCCCCTTGAGGACGTAAACGTTGAGGCCGACCGGCGGGGTCATCAAACCGATCTCGACCATGCGCACGACCAGCACGCCGAACACGATGGGGTCGATGCCGAGATGCTTGATCGTCGGCAGCAGGATCGGAACCGTCAGCAGCACCATGCCGATGCCGTCGATGAACATGCCGAGAAAGAGGTACAGCGTCAGAATGCCGATCAGGACCACCGTCGGCGGCACGTTCATGTTGGCGATCGCGCTGGCGAGCGCGGCGGGTGTGCCCGTGAAGCCGAGGAAATGGACGAAGATCAGGACGCCCGCCACGATCGCGAAGACCAGCGACGTCGTCCGCACCGTCTCGATCATGGCGGCGGCGAAGTCTTTGAGGCTGAGGCGAGGCACGGCCATGATCAATGCGCCGATCGCGCCGACGCCAGCGGCCTCGGTCGGCGTGGCGATGCCCGTATACATGCTGCCCATGACGAGGACGATGATCACCATCATGCCCCAGATGCCCTTGAGCGAACGGAAGCGGTCGGACCAGGTAATGCCCTGGATCGGCTGTCCGAGCTCCGGGTTCATCTTGAAACGGGCGAGCAGCATCAGCACGTAGGTCGAAGCCTGCAGCAGGCCGGGCAGAATGCCGGCGAGCAGCAGCGCGCCGATCGACTCCTCCGCGATGAAGCCATAGATGACGAACAGTACCGACGGCGGGATCATGATGGCCAAGGTGCCCCCGGCCGCCACGCAGCCGGTCGACACCTTGTCGTCATAGCCGTACTTCTTCAGCTCCGGCAACGCGACACGGCCCATCACAGCGGCCGATGCCGTCGAGGCGCCGCAGGCCGCCGCGAACCCGGCGCAGCCGATGACCGTCGCAACGGCCAGACCGCCGGGCAGATGCCCGAGCCACTGTCGCGCGGCCCAGTAGATGTCGCGCGTGATGTTGGCGTAATAGGCGAAGAAGCCCATCATGATAAAGAGCGGCAGGACCAACAGGTTGTAGTTGACCACATGGCCCATGATGGTGGTGGCCGCGAGCGTGGACGCCGGATCGTATCCGCGCATGATCCACAGGCCGAAGAAACCGCATATCGCGGTCGCGAACGCGATGCGAACGCCCGACATCAGAAACAAGGTCAGGGCGACAAGCGACAATATGCCGACACTTACCGGGGTCACGGTGATGTCCCTTCAGCGTTGGTAAGGATGTTTACGGACAGGACGCAAGATCACTCGACGGCGTGGAAGCTGCCGTCCCTCGGCTCGTTCGCGGGAAAGCGATCGGGATCGTAAAGATGGAGCAGCTGCACATACATTCGGATGGAGATGAATGTGTAGCCGATGGCGATCGCCGCCGCCGACGGCCAGGTCTTGAAATAGGGCGGCGACATGGTGACGTCGTCGAAGCGATAGAGCTGAAGGGCGTTTTTGCTGCTGAAATAGGCCAGCACCGCGCAAATGAAGATGCTGACCAGCAATGTGCCCATCGTCGCAATACGCCGCAGCCCGGGCGACAGGGCGTCGAGCACGAGGTCCATCCCGACATGTCCGTGCGTCGCCTGGGTATAGGACAACGCCAGAAACACGATCATCGGCATCAACAACTCGGACCCTTCCAGATGCCCCGGAATGGGCGAGTCGAAGACGTAGCGCATCAACACTTCTGCGCCGACGAACGCCATGACAAACAGCGCAATGGCGGCCGAAATGCCCAGAAGGACATATTCGATCACCAAAAGCGCGCGGCCAACCAATCCGGCGACGACCGTCGTCACGGCCATGATAGCCACGACGACGATCATCAGGACCGCGAGCTCGTACATCCCTCGCTCCCCGTCTCGCTTTGGTCTATTTCTTGTTCTCGACCTTGGCCACTTCCGCCTTGACGAAGTCCAGGATCTTCCGGCCGGGCCTGCCCGCCGCCTCCTGGTCCTTCACCCAGGCTTCCCAGATCGGGGCGGACGCTTTGACAAGCTTCTGGCGCTCCGACACCGGGAATTCGGTTACCTCGAGCCGTTGCTTGAAGATCGGGATCCACTTGTCGTCGGCCGCTTTGTAGGCCTTGAGCATGGCTTGGACGGCCAGGTCCTGGGCGTGCGGCAGCAACGCCTTGATGTTGGCAGGAAGCTTGTTCCATGCCGAGATGCTCGCCCCGTTCCAGCAAAGGAAGCCGCTCATGGAGAGCCCTTCGGTCGAGTATTTCGAGACTTCGTAGAGCTTGTACGCGCCGAAGGAATAGGAATAGGGGAAACCGAAGCTGTCGATCGTGCCACGCTCCAGGGCCTGATAGCCTTCGGGCGCCGTCACCATGGTCGGCACCGCGCCGAACTTCTGCAGCGCCTTGGCGTTCAGGCCGGCGATCCGCATCTTCACGCCCTTCATGTCGGCGACGGACGTGATCTTCTTGTTGCCCATGAACTCGTAAGCCGGCAGGACGATGGGGCCGAAATACATGATATTCCAGCGGCTCGCCGCCTCTTTGACGATAATGGGATTCGTCTGAACGGCGTGGTTTACGACCGCGTTGTCCGGCAGGCGGCGCGGCGGCAGGAACGGCAGCTCCATCACCGAGAGCAAGGGAAACTTGTTCGGATAATAGCCGGCGCACATCATGCCGACCTCATAGCCGCCGGACTTGAGGGCCTCCGGCGTCTGCCGCTCCGGGCCGAGGGCCGAGCCGTAGGCGAGCTTGAGCTCGAACTGGCCGTTGGTTTCCTTCAGGAAATAATCCCGCATGGCCTCGATCCCGGTGGTGACCGCCCGGGGTGGACCAAAGATGTTGACGTTCCAAACGATCTTGTCGGCCAGAGCTGGCGCCGAAAAAAGCGCCACAAAAGTGGCGCCGACAATAAATGAAGTTATAGCCCGTCGCATAGCATCTCTCCCTAGTGACGTGCATGTTGTTCTGTGTTGTCGCCAAAAACATGCCCGAATTCTTTTTAAAGCTCAAGCGGCACGATGCGACGGCCTACACACTTTCTATCCGCGGCCGTATATATCCTAACATATTGTTTAAAAGGCAATAACTGGCAAAAAATGTTTCTTATGCCAAAATTACAAATTCCATTTACGTCCAGAAACATGGCGTGTTTTCGGCGTGGCTCTATTTTTTTTAAGGCTTACTGATGATGCAATTTATCGATCGTTATTTTTTATTATTAAGATCGATTTTATCGATTAATAGGTGGCTTTCGAGCCGCAATAACTTTTCCCGTTCCCGCCAAACTCTCTGCTGGTCTCAGCGGGCTAAAGCTTCCCGGGCTCCGGTCGCTGGCAGTGATTGAGGGCCGGAGGACGCGTCGCCGCTCCTGAACAAGGCCGGCGGCTACGCCGGCCTCCAACGCACCGGCTGATTGCAAATCGGCCCCCTGCGGCAAACGGTCCCCGGCGCGCCCCAACCAGTTAAGCAGTTGCTAATGAAGTGTTGATATCCCTGCCGCCAATACAACCATCCATGGACATAATTCATGCTCAAACGGCTCTCAATCGGCAAAAAACTGGCCCTGATCTCCATAACACTCTCGGTTGTTCTCGTCGGCCTCGTGGGCGTCATGCTCACCGAACTGCGGCAAACGATGATCGAGGACCGGAAGGTGAAGCTCCGCTCTTTGGTCGAGCTGGCGGTGAACGTGATCAACCGCTATTCGCAGCTGGAGGCGGCCGGAAAATTGAGCCCGGAGCAGGCCCGCAAGGACGCGGTGAACGCATTGGCCAGCTTCCATTTCGACGGCAAGAACTACTTCTTCATCTTCGATCGGAACGGCGTCCTGGTGTGGCATCCGACCCGGAAGGACGACATCGGCAAGAACTTGCTGCAGGACGCGAAGGCCCGCACGAACTACGAAGCGTTCCTCACGGCGACCACCTCGAACCCGTACCTGGACGGATTCTCGCAAATCATGGGGCGTCGCCCGGGATCGAAGGTCAACGACACCCCGAAGCTGATTCTTTCCGCCGAGGATAAGAACTGGCACTGGATCGTCAGCACCGGCGTCTACATCGACGACGTCAACGCGCTCTTCTTTAACCGAGCCATGCTGTTCCTGGGGCTGTCGGTTGGCGGTCTGCTGCTGGGACTCGGCTTGAGTTACGTGGTTGGCCGAACCATCACCCGGCCGCTGAACCACACGGTCAAGGCGCTGGAAGAGCTCGGCGAAGGGCGCAGCGACACGGCGGTCGAGATCGACCCGAGCCGTACGGAGATCGGCCGCTTGACGCGGGCGTTCACGCAATTTCGCGACAAGATGAAGGAAACCGAGGCGTTGCGCCAGCAACAAGCGGTCGCCGAACAGAAGGCCCAGGAAGAGCGGCGCGCGACCATCCTCGCCTTCGCCAACGAGTTCGAGCAGTCCGTCGCATCCGCCGTCGAATCGCTTGCGGAGGAGGTCATCAAGGTCTCCAGGGCTTCCGAGGAAATGTCGCAGAGCGCCAAGGATTCCGCGACCGGCACGCAGCAGGTCAACGCCGCGGCCGACGCCGCGTCCGAAAACGTCCAGGCCGTCGCATCGGCGGCGCAGGAGCTGACGGCGTCGATCGAGGAGATCGGCCGCCAGGCCCGCGTGGTCCAGGACGTGGTCGAGCAGACGCAGACGCGGTCGAACGAGACGCAAGGGCAGATTGCCGCCCTGGCGGAGACGGTCGAAAAGATCGGCTCGGTCGTCGAGCTCATCAACGGCATCGCGGATCAGACCAATCTTCTGGCCCTCAACGCGACGATCGAGGCGGCCCGCGCCGGCGAGGCGGGCAAGGGTTTCGCCGTGGTCGCCGGCGAAGTGAAGACCCTGGCGAACCAGACCACCAAGGCGACCGACGACATCCGCCAGCAGATCGAGGTCCTCGGCCAGACGACGAGCCAGTCGGTGGAGGGTATGCGGGAAATCGCGACCGTGATCGGCGACCTGCAGAAGACCACCAGCGCGATCGCCGCCGCAATCGAAGAACAAAACGCCGCGACCGGCGAGATCAGCCGCAATACCGACGTCACGGCCAAGGAGACGCAGTCGATCACGCGGGCCATCTCGGACGTCACCTCTTCCGTTCGCACCACCGAGTCGGTCGCGCAGTCCGTCAGCCAGACCTCCTCGGCGATGCAGCAGAAGGCCGAAACCGTGAGCCGGGAGGTCAACAACTTCCTGAGCCGCATCCGCGCGGCCTAGCGCGCGGCAAGATCGCGCGCCGTAAAGCCGAACGCCCCCGGACGGGATCATCGTCCGGGGGCGTTTCGCCATGGCGTCCGAGAGCGCCCGCGGACGCGCCGCTCGGTGCGATTCCCCGGTGGCTGGCCCGATATTTCAACGATCGACAATGATTTGAAGGACGGCCGAAGATCGGCTAGGGTCGAACGGGCTTCCGCCGTGCGCGGCGCGCAGCGTCCGCGGCGCTGCGCCGGTTGACAGTTCAATGCGAATTCCCACTTAGATATCTTATGTTTCGCTATCTCTTCACCGCCCCAAGCGGTGTCGAAGCCGGAAAGTCCACTTGGTGAGCGAAGAAACCCCGAAGCGGCGCTGGACCTCTTGGCGTAATACCCTCCTCGTACTGGCCGCCTTGGTTCTCATCGGCCTGACCGCCTGGTATCTCACACGGAACGGCAGCACCAGCCGGACGGGGCGCGTGCGGCCCGCTGCGACGGTGGGTCTCGCCAAAGCGGCGCTCGCCGACGTGCCGGTCACGGTCTCGGCGATCGGCACCGTGCAGCCGATCGTCAGCGCCACGGTGCGGGCGCAGCTTTCCGGCATCCTGTTCAGCATTGATTTCACCGAGGGACAGAGGGTCACCAAGGGTCAGCTGCTCGCACAGATCGACCCCCGTCCCTACCGCCTTGCCCTCACGCAGGCGCAGGCGAATCTGGCGCGCGACGAGGCGCAGCTCAATCTCGGCAGGATCGATCTCAAGCGCTACAAAAAGCTGCTGACGCAGGATTCGATCGCCCGACAGCAGGTCGACACCCAGAACGCGCTGGTCACGCAGCTCGAAGGCACGGTCGCGGCGGACCGCGCCGCGATCGGCACGGCGAAGCTCAACCTCGAATACACCGCGATTACGGCGCCGGTATCCGGCCGTATCGGCCTGCGCCAGGCGGATATCGGGAACTACCTGACGCCGGGCGACACCAACGGCATCGCCGTGATCACCCAGACGGATCCCATCGACGTCAGTTTCTCTTTGCCGCAGGACCAATTGCCGGCCATCCAGGCGCGGTTGCACGGCGGCGCGACGCTGAAAGTGACGGTGCGCGACCAGGCGGACAAGACGGTGCTCGCCGAGGGCCGTTTCCTGACCTTCGACAATCAGATCGACGCGTCCAGCGGAACGGTGAAGGCCAAAGCGCGGTTCGACAATCCCGACGGCAAGCTCTTTCCCAACCAGTTCGTCAACGTGACGCTGCTCGCCAACATGCTCAACCAGGCCGTGACGGTGCCGATCAGCAGCGTCCGCCATGGCGCGCAGGGTGATTTCGTCTTCCTGCTGCAGCCCAACCGCACGGTGAAGCTGCAGGTCGTGAAGGTTGGCCCGACCGAAGGACAGAAGACGGTCATCCTCTCGGGCGTGACGGCCGGCGAAACCGTCGTCACCGAAGGGGCGGACAGCCTGGACGATGGCTCCCGGGTCGTCCTGCCCGGCGACAACCCACGCACACGCGGGCAAGGCGGCCGGCGCCGGGCCAGCGGCGCCCGGGGCACGACCCAGTGAGCACGACGGAGCCAGGGGACGACATCGCGCTTGACGGTCCCAACCCATCGCGGCCCTTCATCCTGCGGCCCGTGGCGACGACCCTGTTCATGCTGGCGATTTTCCTCTCCGGCGTCGTCGCCTACCGGTTCCTGCCGCTCTCCGCCCTGCCGGAGGTCGACTATCCGACCATCCAGGTGCGCACCCTCTATCCCGGCGCCAGCCCGGACGTGATGGCCTTCACGGTCACCGGGCCGCTCGAACGCCAGTTCGGACAGATGGCGGGACTCAGCCGCATGTCGTCCGCCTCTTCGGCCGGCGCATCGGTCATCACCCTCCAGTTCAACCTGGACCTGTCGCTCGACGTCGCCGAGCAGGAAGTGCAGGCGGCGATCAACGCGGCGGGCACGTTGTTGCCGTCCGACCTGCCGGCGCCGCCGATCTATGCGAAGATCAATCCGGCCGACGCGCCGATCCTCAGCCTCGGCGTCACGTCCAAGACCCGGCCGCTGGCCGAAGTGCAGGATCTGATCGACCAGCGCTTCACCAAGAAGATTTCGCAGATTTCCGGCGTCGGCCTTGTCAGCCTGTCGGGTGGGCAACGCCCGGCGGTTCGGATTCAGGCGAATGTCCAGGCGCTGGCCGCGCGCGGTCTGTCGCTCGACACCCTGCGCAACGCGATCGCCGCGGCCAACGTCAACACCGCAAAGGGCAGCTTCGACGGCGCCACCCGCTCCTGGAGCATCGACGCCAACGACCAGCTCGCGACCGCCGAAGAATACAAGAACCTGATCATCGCCTATCGCAGCGGCGCGCCGGTCCGGCTGACAGACGTGGCGACTATCGTCAATTCCGCCGAGAACACGCGGCTGGGCGCCTGGATGAACCGCACGCCCGCCATCATCATCGAGGTGCAGCGCCAGCCGGGCGCCAACGTCATCGCCACCGTCGATGCCATCAAGGCCGCGCTGCCCGCCCTCGAGCGGCAATTGCCGGCCGACGTGCATGTCACGTTGCTGACGGACCGCACCGCCGGAATCCGCGCGTCGGTCGCGGACGTCCAGTTCGAGCTCATCGTCGCGGTCTTCCTCGTCATGCTGGCTATCTTCCTGTTCCTCGGCAGCCCGCAGGCGACGCTGGTCGCGAGCATCGCAGTGCCGCTCTCGCTCGTCGGCAGCTTCGTCGCGATGTACCTGCTGGGCTTCAGCATTAACAACCTGACGCTGATGGCGCTGACCATCGCGTCGGGCTTCGTCGTCGACGACGCCATCGTGGTGATCGAGAATATCGCCCGCCATCTCAAGATGGGCGATACGCCGCTCAACGCGGCGCTCAAGGGATCGCGCGAGATCGGCTTCACGATCATCTCGCTCACCATCAGCCTCGTCGCGGTGCTGATACCACTCCTCTTCATGGGCGATGTCGTCGGGCGCCTGTTCCGCGAGTTCGCCGTGACGCTGGCGGTCACGATCCTGATCTCGGCGGTGGTCGCGCTGACGCTGGTGCCAATGCTCTCGGCGCGCTGGCTGAAGGCGGAAGAAGAAATGGCGATGCCGAAGCTCGCGGAGAAGTCGCTCGCCTGGTTCGCGCGCGTCACGCATCGCTATGGCATCTGGCTCGACTGGGTGCTGGCGCGTCAGCGGGCGACGATGGCGATATTCCTGGCGACGCTGGCGATCACCGCCCTGCTCTTCGTGATCATCCCCAAGGGACTGTTCCCGGAGCAGGATACCGGCCAGATCAAGGCCGTCGTCGAAGCGGGCCAGGACGTGTCCTTCGAGCGTATGGCGACGCTCCAGGGCAAGGTCGCCGAAGCGATCCTCGCCGACCCCGACGTCGACAGCCTCAGCTCCAACATTGGCGTCGACGGGCAGAACCCGACCCTCAACCAGGGACGGATGCTCATTAATCTGAAACCCAAAGGCGAGCGCGGCAGCCAAACCAAGCTTATCCAGCGCCTCCGTGACCGCGCGCGCGAGGTCGCGGGCGTCACCCTCTATGTTCAGCCGGTGCAGGACCTGACGATCGACACCGGAAGCGGCCCCAACCAATACCGCTTCGCGCTGCAGGGCGCTGACCTCGACGAGATCACCCTCTGGGCGCGGAAGCTGACGGCGGCGCTTCACCAGGAGCCGGCGGTCCGCAACGTCACGTCGGATGTGCTGGACCAAGGACGCGCGGTCACCGTGGCGATCAATCGCAGCGTCGCCGCGCGGCTCGGCATCAGCACGGCCACCATCGACAGCGCGCTCTACAACGCCTTCGGCCAGCGCATCATCTCGACCATCTTCACGCAGTCGTCGCAATATCGCGTGATCCTGGAAAGCCAGCCGGGCATGCTGACGACCCCGGACGCGCTCAACCGGCTTTACATTCCGACGAGCAGCGGCACCACCGTCCCGCTCGGCACCGTCGCGACCTTCAAAGTCGGCAACGCGCCGCTTCTCATTTCACGGGTGGCGCAGTTCCCGGCCGCTACGATCGGATTCGACCTGGCGCCCGGCGTGGCGCTCGGCGCCGCGGTGGACGCCATCACCCGGACGGAAACGGAAATCGGGATGCCGCCCGGCGTCATGACCAAGTTCCTGGGCGCCGCCGACGCTTTCCGTGCGTCGCTGGCGAACGAAGCCTTTCTCATCCTCGCCGCGATCGTCGTCGTCTACATCGTGCTGGGCGTGCTGTACGAAAGCTTCATCCACCCGGTGACGATTCTCTCCACCCTGCCCTCGGCCGGCATCGGCGCGCTGCTCGCGCTGATGCTGACGGGTAACGACCTCGACGTGATCGGGATCATCGGCATCGTGCTGCTGATCGGCATCGTCAAGAAGAACGCGATCATGATGATCGACTTCGCCATCGAGGCGCAGCGCGTCGAAGGCAAGGACGCCGATGCCGCCATCCGGCAGGCGGCAATGCTGCGCTTTCGCCCGATCATGATGACGACCTTCGCCGCCTTGTTCGCGACGATCCCGCTGATCGCCGGCATGGGCATGGGCTCGGAGCTTCGCCGCCCGCTCGGCCTCGCGATCGCCGGCGGGCTGATTCTCAGCCAGGCGCTGACCTTATTCACAACGCCGGTCATCTTCCTCGCCTTCGAGCGGCTGTATGAGCGGCTGCGGCGCCGGCGCGGCGGGGATCAGCCGGAACTGCCGCTGAGCGCGCCATGAACTTCTCGGCGCCCTTCATCCAGCGGCCGATCGGCACGCTCCTGCTTACGGTGGGCCTGGCGCTCTCGGGCGTCGCGGCGTTTTTCCTGCTGCCGGTGGCGCCCTTGCCGCAGGTCGACCTCCCGACGATCTTCGTCTCCGCATCGATCCCCGGGGCCAGCCCGGCGAGCATGGCGTCGACGGTCGCCGCGCCGCTCGAGAAACATCTCGGCACCATCGCCGGCGTGACCGAAATGACCTCGCGATCGGGCGTCGGCTCGACGCGGATCACGCTTCAGTTCGAGCTCAGCCGCGACATCGACGGCGCCGCACGCGACGTGCAGGCGGCGATCAACGCGGCGCGCATCGACCTGCCCGCGACGCTGCACACCAACCCGACCTACCGCAAGGCAAATCCGGCGGCGGCGCCGATCCTGATCCTTTCGCTCACCTCCGATACGCGCACGCCGACGGAGATCTACGACGCGGTGTCGAACATCGTGCAGCAGCGGCTGCTGCAAGTGCAGGGAGTCGGCGACGTCGAGCTCGGTGGCGCAGCGCTGCCGGCGGTCCGCATCGACCTCAACCCGCTTGCCCTTGCCCGCTTTGGCATCGCGCTGGAGGACGTGCGCAGCGCGCTGTCCTCGGTCAGCGCCAACCGGCCGCGCGGCCTCGTCGACGGCAAGGCCCTCGCCTGGCAGATCTACAGCGATCCGCCCGGCCAGCACGCCGCCGATTACCGGAATATCGTCATCGCGTGGCGGAATGGGGCCGCGGTGCGGCTGTCGGACGTCGCCCATGTCTATGACGGCCCGGAAGACATCCGCCGCATGGGGCTTTTCAACGGCCAGCGCGCGGTGAACATAATCATCAGCCGCCAGCCCGGCGCCAACATCGTCGCCACGGTCGACGCCCTCAAGGCACAGCTTCCCGCGCTGCAGGCGGCATTGCCGGCGGAAATCAAGCTGCACGTCGCCGCGGACCGCACCACGACGATCCGCGCCTCCCTGCACGAGGTGGAGATCACGCTGGTGATCGCGACGCTGCTGGTCGTCTTCGTGGTCAGCATCTTCCTGCGGTCGCTGCGCGCAACCATCGTGCCGGCGGTAGCCATCGTCGTCTCGCTGCTGGGCACGTTGGGCGTGATGTATCTCGCCGGCTTCTCGCTCAACAACCTGTCGCTGATGGCGCTCACCGTCGCGACGGGCTTCGTCGTCGACGATGCCATCGTCGTACTGGAGAACATATCGCGTCATATCGAGGACGGCATGCGTCCGCGCACGGCCGTGCTGCGGGGCGCGCGCGAGGTCGGCTTCACGGTGATGTCGATCTCGTTCAGCCTGGTCGCCGTGTTCATCCCGCTGCTGTTCATGGGCGGCATCATCGGCCGGCTGTTTCGCGAGTTCGCCGTCACCATGTCGGTGGCGGTGATGATCAGCCTGGTCATCTCGCTGACCACGGCGCCCATGCTCGCCTCGCTGCTGCTCACGCGCGAGCCGAAACCGAACCGGTTCACCAATGCGACCGAGCGGCTGTACAATGGGGCACACCGCCTCTACGAAAAGTCCCTCGATTGGGCGTTGGCCAACCGCGCCGCGGTGCTCGTCCTGCTCGTCGGCACGGTGGTGCTCAACGTCTTTCTAATGGCGATCGCGGCCAAGGGCTTTTTTCCCGAGCAAGACACGGGCGCCTTGGCGGCCGGTCTTCGCGCCGACCAGAGCATCTCCTTCCACGACATGCAGAAGAAGCTCACGCAGATTGTCCGGATCATCCGCAGCGATCATGACGTCGCGACCGTCGTCGCCTTCACCGGCGGCTCGCGCGCCGGCGGCGGCTTCCTGTTCGCGACTCTCAAGCCGAAGAGCGAGCGCGATTCCAGCCGTGCCATCATCACTCGTTTGCGGCCCAAGCTGGCGCGGGTGACCGGTGTCCGGGTCTTCCTCAATCCGGTGCAGGACATGCGGGCCGGTGGCCGCGCGTCCAACAGCACCTATCAGTACACCCTGCAGGCCGACGATCCCGAAACGCTGCGGGCGGCCGGCGAAAAGCTGGTCGAGCTGCTGCAGCGGGAGCCGACGCTGACGGATGTCGACATCGATCAGCAGGAAGGCGGCGCCGAAGTCTATGTGGACGTCGACCGCGACACCGCCGCCCGCCTCGGAATCAGCGCCCGCTCGGTCAACGCGGCCTTGTATGACGCCTTCGGGCAGCGGCAGATTGCGACCATCTATTCCGGCCTGAACCAGTATCATGTCGTGATGGGTGTCGCGCCTCAGTTCAACGGTTCACCGGAAGTGCTACACCAAGTCTATGTCCCGGCCAGCGGGAGCGGAAGCAGCAGCACGACCGCATCCCAGTCGGCGTCCGCCACGACGACGCAAGTGTCGGCGACCGGCAGCGCGACATCCACCAGCGGCACGTCTCAAACCAGCGACGACACGTCCACCGTGACGGGTTCGGCGCCGGTCTCGACGACCGGCCGGGCACGCGATGCGTCCACCGGCAGCGCCGTCAGCCTGTCGCCCCGCACGACCGTGCCGCTATCGGCGATCGCGCGGTGGAGCACCCGGGCGACGGCGGCGCAGGTGAACCACCAGGACGGGCAACCCTCCGCGACCATCACCTTCAACACCGCCAACGGCGTATCGCTGAGCGAGGCCTCCGATCGCATCATCCAGGTGCAGCAGTCGGCAGGCCTTCCCGCGACCGTGCACGGCAGCTTTGCCGGTACGGCCAGGGTCTTTACGCAGTCGACGGCGACCATGCCGCTGCTGATCGTCGCCGCCCTGGTGGTAATCTATCTCGTGCTCGGCATCCTTTACGAAAGCGCGATTCATCCACTGACCGTGCTGTCGACGCTGCCGTCGGCCGGCGTCGGCGCGATATTGGCGCTGATGATGACCGGGTCGGAGTTCGACCTGATCGCGCTCATCGGCATTATCCTGCTGATCGGCATCGTCAAAAAGAACGCGATCATGATCATCGATTTCGCGCTCGAAGCGGAACGGGCGCACGGGCTGTCGCCGGTGGCGGCGATCCGTGAGGCGTCGCTACTACGTTTTCGCCCGATCCTGATGACGACGCTCGCCGCCGCGCTCGGTGCGCTGCCGCTCGCCATCGGATTCGGCGAAGGCGCCGAGCTGCGCCGGCCGCTCGGCATCACCATCATCGGCGGCCTGATCGCCAGCCAGTTCCTCACGCTTCTCACGACGCCGGTCGTCTACCTGGCCTTCGACCGCTTCCGCCGCCGCAGCCCCAACGAACGTCTGTTCGCGCGACACGGGCTCGGCAGTTCCGGAGGGGAGCCCGCATGAGGCCGGCCCGTAAGACAATTGCCGCCTTGATGGCCGTGCTGGCGCTCTCCGCCTGCGACCTGGCGCCGGCGTATTTCCGGCCGGTCACCGCGACGATCCCGACGAGCTTCAAGGAAGCGCCGGGCTGGCGCGTCGCCGTTCCGTCCGACGCGGTGGCGCGCGGCGAATGGTGGACGCTGTTCGACGACCCTGCGCTGAATTCACTGGAATCGAAGGTGCTCGTCTCAAACCAGAACCTTGCCGCGGCAAAGGCCGCCTACGACCAAGCCCGCGCGCTGGTGCGCGAGCAGCGCGCGGCACTGCTGCCCGTGATTGACCTAAACGGCAGCACGACGCGGACGGGATCCTTTGGCAACAGCAAATCGGGCAGCAGTACAACGACCGGCCAGCGTTACACACTCAGCATTGGCGCAACCTGGGAGCCCGATCTATGGGGACGGATCGGCAACACGGTGAAACAGGCGGGCGCCCTGGCGGAAGCAAGCAAGGCGGACCTTGTCAACGCGACCCTCTCGGCCCAGGGTGAGCTGGCGCTCGACTACGTGCAGCTGCGCGGCATCGAGGCGCAGAAGGCGATATTGGATGCGACGATCGCGGCCTATGAAAAGGCGCTAACCATCGCCGAGAACCGCTACAGGGCCGGCGTCGTCCAGCGCTCCGACGTGCTGCAGGCGGAAACGGCGTTGCGCAATGCGCGCGGCGACGCGGCCGATCTCGACCGACAGCGCGCGATCTTCGAGCATGCAATCGCCGTCCTGGTCGGCGAAAATCCGTCGAGCTTCTCCCTGCCACCCGCGCCGTCGAACCAGACAGTGCCGAATATCCCGTCGGTCCTGCCCGCGTCCCTGCTGGAGCGCCGACCGGACATCGCGTCCGCGGAGCGCAGCGTCGCCGCCGCCAACGCCGAGATCGGCATCCAACGCGCCGCCTTTTTCCCGACTGTCGATCTCAGCGGCGACACCAGCACCAACGCGGAGATCCTCGGCTCATTGTTCAAGGCGGCGACCAGCGCCTGGTCGCTCGGCGCCACGGGCGTTCTTACCCTGCTCGACTTCGGCGCCCGATCGGCGCGGGTCGACGAAGCGCGTGCGGCCTATGAACAGACCGTCGCGCAATACCGCCAGACCGTGCTCACCGCCTTCCAGCAGACCGAGGACCAGCTCGCAGCCACGCGGGTGCTGGCGACGGTCGCGGTGGAGCGCACGGCCGCAGCCAACGCCGCCAATCAAGCCGAGGTGATCGCCCGCAACCAGTACGTCGCCGGACAGATCAGCTATTCCGACGTGATCGTCACGCAGACCTCCGCCCTGTCCGCGCGCCGAGCCGAGGCGCAGTCGCTCGTCGACCGCCGAACGGCGGCGATCTCGCTCATTCAAGCGATCGGCGGCAATTGGCAGAATCAGAGCGCCGACAACGCCGCAACGCCGAAACACTGAGCGGCGGCGCCATGCCGCGACGCCCCGCGGCCGAGGAGACGGTGGCCACCCATACTTGGATCTTGCGGTCGGCACCGCCGCGCGAAGGACGGCGGGGGCAGAATGCGGTTGAAAACGCCGTTGGCG
>CAZPFL010000071.1:0-21095 GCA_964585785.1 uncultured Rhodospirillaceae bacterium | reverse complement strand
CCTTGCTGACCGCGTAGCAGCCGCCGTAGCGGCCGACGTCCTCGCCCATCAGGAAGACCCGCTCGTCGCGGCTCAGCGCGTCGCGGATCGCCTGCTTTACCGCCTCGCGGTAGGTGATCTCGGCCACCGGCGCGGCCGCGGGGCTCGCCTCGGTCATCTTCTCCCCTCCGCGTAGACATGACGGGTAAGGTCCTCGACCGGCTCCCAAGTCCCGGCCTCGGCGAAGGCGACGGCCTCTTCGATCTCGGCGCGGACCGCGGTCTCGATTTTCGCGATGTCCTCCCGGTGGATCAGCTTGCTGTCCAGCAGCCAGTTCTGAAAGCGCGTGATGGGGTCCCGCTTGCGCCATTCATCGATTTCCGCCTTGGTGCGGTAGAGCTGCGCGTCGAACATCGAGTGCGCGCGGAAGCGGAAGGTCCGGCACTCCAGGAAATAGGGTTTTCCGGTCTCGCGCACCGCGTGGACCGCCCGGCGCGCGGCCGCCTCGATCGCCACCACGTCCATCCCGTCGACGGCTTCGGAGGCGATCTTGAACGCCGCGGCCTTGGCGTGGATGTCGGTCTCCGATTCCGACAGGTCGAGCGCGGTGCCCATGGCGTAGCGGTTGTTCTCGCAGACGAACAGCACCGGCAGGCCCCAGAGCGCGGCGAGGTTCATGCTTTCGTGGAACTCGCCCTCCGCGACCGCGCCTTCGCCGAAGAAGCACGTGGTCACGCGGTTTTCGCCGCGCATGTGGTCGGCGAGCGCGAGGCCGACCGCCAGCGGCAGCCCGCCGCCGACGATGGCGTTGCCGCCGTAGAAATTCTTCTTCGCGTCGAAGAGGTGCATCGAGCCGCCGCGGCCGCCGCTGCAGCCTTCGCGCTTGCCGTACATCTCGGCCATGACGGCGGTCATGGGCACGCCGCGCAGCAGCGCGTGGCCGTGCTCGCGGTAGGTGGCGACGATGCGGTCGTCCCGGGTCAGCACCGGAATCACGCCGGTCGCCACCGCCTCTTCGCCGTCATAGAGATGCAGGAAGCCGCGGATCTTCTCCTGGGTGTAGAGCTCGGCGCATTTGTCCTCGAACAGGCGCACCCGCGTCATCTGGCGCAGCAATTCGAGCACGTGGTCGTGCGTCAGGCTCGGCTTGTCGGTCGCGGGGCTCATTTCTCGTCGCTTTCCAGGGTGGAGATGTCGCCCTCCGGCAGCCCCAGCTCGCGCGCCTTGAGCAGCCTGCGCATGATCTTGCCGCTGCGGGTCTTGGGCAGGTTGGCGCGGAAATCGATCTCCTTGGGCGCCACGGCGGGGCCGAGATGCTTGCGCGCATGGCCCAGCAGGTCGCGGCGCAGCGCCTCGCTCGCCTCATAGCCCGGCTTCAGCGCGACGAAGGCCTTGACCATCTCGCCGGCGGTTGGGTCGGGCTTGCCGATGACGCCCGCCTCGGCGACGGCGGGATGTTCCATCAGGACGCTCTCGACCTCGAACGGGCCGATGAGATGGCCGGCCGCCTTGATGACGTCGTCCGAGCGGCCGACGAACCAGTAATATCCGTCGGCGTCGCGCTGGGCGAGGTCGCCCGTCAGGTACCAGTCGCCGGAGAAGCATTTGCGGTAGCGCTCCTCCTCATGCAGGTAGCCCCGCATCATCGACGGCCAACCCGCCTTGAGCGCGAGCTCGCCCATGCTGTTCGGCGCGGTGATCTCTTCGACCGCGCCGTCCTTGCGGTGCACGATGCCGGCCTCGATGCCGGGCAGCGGGCGGCCCATCGAGCCCGGCTTCACGTCCATCGTCGCGTAGTTCGCGATCATGATGCCGCCGGTCTCGGTCTGCCACCAGTTGTCGTGGAAGGGCATGCCGAAGGTCTGGTTGCCCCAGACGACCGCTTCCGGGTTCAGCGGCTCGCCCACGCTCGCCATGAAGCGCAGGCGCGACAAATCGTATTTCTTGGCGATATCGCCGCCCAGCTTCATCAGCATGCGGATCGCCGTCGGCGCGGTGTACCAGACGGTAACTTTCTCGTCCTGCAGCAGCCGGTACCAGCGCTCGGCGTCGAATTCCGCCTGGTCGACGATCATGGTCGTGCCGTTGGTCAGCGGCGAGATGATGCCGTAGGAAGTGCCGGTGACCCAGCCCGGGTCCGCGGTGCACCAGAAGATGTCATCGGGATGCAGGTCGAGCGCGTATTGCCCGGTGATGTGGTGCGCCACGACAGCCTCATGGACGTGGATCGCGCCTTTCGGCGTTCCCGTCGTGCCGCTGGTGAAGTGCAGCAGCGCCATGTCCTCGGGCTCGGTGCGGACGACGTCGAAGTCGGGCGACGCCTCGGCCATTGCCCGGGTCATCGAGATCGTGCCGGGCAGCGGCTCGCCGCCCGCATCGTCGATCAGCAGCACATGCTCGAGATCCGCCAGCTCATTCCGCCAGGACGCGACCTTGCGCCGGTAGAAAGAGGTCGTGGTGACCAGCGCCTTGGCGCCGCCGATGGTCATGCGCGCCTTGATCGGCTCCGGCCCGAAGGCCGAGAACAGCGGCGAGAAGACCGAGCCGTTCTTCAGCGTCCCGAGCGCCGCGATGTAAAGCTCCGGCACGCGGCCGAGCAGACTGTAGACCCGGTCGCCCTTCTTCAGGCCAAGCCCGGCCAGCATGCTCGCGAAGCGGTTGGTCGCCGCCGCGAGGTCCGCGTAAGTGAAGTCCTGCACCGTGAGGTCGCGGGCGATCCAGCGCAGTGCGGTTTTGTCGCCCTTGCCCTTGGCGACATGGCGGTCGATTGCCTCATAGGCGATGTTGAGGCCGCCGCCGGGCAGGCCGTCGAGCTGGCGTCGCGCGTCGTCCCAACGGAAGGCGCGGCGGGTGGCTTCGTAGTCCTTCAGGTTGGCGGTTGCCGCCGCCTGAGGTTTCTTGTAGATCGTTTCCTCGCTCATTGCCGCTAAGATGGCGCAAGGCCGATGGCTTCGGCCTTGACACAGGTCAAGGAATCCGAAGCCGCGCGGGTGGATCGTATCGCGGGCATTGCAGGACTTCATGACATGGCGGACATCGCGGTATGACCGGACTTCGGTCGACTCCCCTGAAAGCGCAATTCCCGGCCTTTCGCGGCCGGGAATTGCATTATCTCGACAGCGCCGCCACCGCGCAGATGCCGCAGGTGGTGATCGACGCGGTGACTGAATACGACACGCGCTACCGTGCCAACGTGCACGGCGAGGTGCATCATCTCGCCTGCCAGGCCATCACCGCCTATTCCGACGCGCGCGCCTCGATCGGCCGGCTGCTCAACGCGCGCGCGCCGAAAGAGATCGTGTTCACCTATGGCGCGACCTCGGCGATCAACCTCCTGGCGACGACGCTGGGCGAGCAGATCGGCAAGGGCGACGAGATCGTGCTCTCGGGGCTGGAGCATCACAGCAACCTGCTGCCCTGGCAGCGCATGGCCCGGCAAAGGGGCGCGGTACTGAAATTTCTCGAGGTGACGGACGACGGACGGATCGACGGCGCGACGATCGACCAGGCGGTGACCAGCCGCTGCAAGCTGATCGCGGTCACGCAATGCTCCAACGTCACCGGGGCGGTGACCGAGGTCGAGCCCCTGGTGCGGGCGGCGCGGTCGGTCGGCGCCCGGATCATGCTCGACGGCGCGCAGGCGATCCCGCATATGCCGGTCGACCTGCAGCAGCTCGGCATCGATTTCTACGCCTTCTCGGGGCACAAGCTCTTCGGCCCGACCGGCATCGGCGTGCTGTGGGGGCGGCAGGAGCTGCTGGCCGAGCTCGGCCCGTTCATGGTGGGCGGGCAGATGACCGCGACGGCGACCCTGACCAGCGCCACCTACACCGAGCCGCCGCAGCGCTTCGAGGCAGGCACGCCGCCGATCGCGGCGGCGATCGGGCTCGGCGCCGCCGCCGAATGGGTCGCGGCGCAGGACTGGGCGGCGATCATGGCGCAAGAGCAGCGGCTGACGAAGCGGATCCTGGAAAAGCTGTCGAGCATCCGCGCCGTCCGCGTGATCGGGCCTACCGATGTGGCGCGTCGCGTCGGCGTGGTGTCCTTCGTCACCGCGCTGATCGACCCGATGGCGCTGTGCCGCGTCCTCGACGACCGCGGCGTCGCCGTCCGCTACGGCAATCACTGCGCCCAGCCGCTATTGAACCGGATGGGCGTGGACGGCGCGGTGCGCGCGAGCCTCGCCCCCTATGTGGACGATGCCGACATTGACGTCCTGCTGGAAACCCTCGAGCACACGCTGCACTGAGCCACAGCCGATTGGGCGCCGGTGCGCCGGCTCGGTGCGCGCTGCCGCGGGCGGATGCCCGGTTATTCCATAAACCAGCCGTGGCTGACCACGAGCGACTGGCCGGTCAGCGCGTTGGTGGGGAAGGACGCGAAGAGGAGGGCGATCTCCGCCACGTCTTCGACCGTGGTGAATTCCTTGTCGACCGTGCCGCCGAGCATGATCTTCTCGACCACGTCCTTCTCGGAGATGCCGAGCTCCTTGGCCTGCTCGGGAATCTGCTTTTCGACCAGCGGCGTGTGCACGAAGCCCGGGCAGATGACGTTGGCGCGCACGCCGTGCTCACCGCCTTCCTTGGAGATGACACGGGCAAGGCCGAGCAGCCCATGCTTCGCCGTCACGTACGCGCATTTCAGCGGCGAGGCTTCCTTCGAATGTACCGAGCCCATGAAGATGATCGAGCCGCGGCCCTTCTTGTACATATGCGGGATGCAGGCCTTGGAGGTCAGGAACGCCCCGTCGAGATGGATCGACAGCAGCCTTTTCCAGTCCTCGAACGGGAAGTTCTCGATCTTGTAGACCGTCTGGATGCCCGCGTTGGAGACCAGCACGTCGATGCTTCCCCATTGCTCGACGACGCTGGCCACGCCCGCGTTGACTTCCTTCTCGTTGGTCACGTCCATGGCGATGCCGATCGCTTTGCCGGGGCCCATGGCGGTCAGCTTCTCGGCCGTCTCCTTGGCCGATTCCAGTTTGATGTCGGCGATCGCGACGCGCGCGCCTTCTTCGACATAGCGTTTTGCAATGGCTTCGCCGATGCCACGGGCGGCGCCGGTGACAATAGCGACAGTGTCCTTCATTTTCATGGGGAAGACTCCTTGGTTGAACGTCGTTTAGTCCCGCGCGTCCCGGGTCAGGTCGAAGACCGTCACGTTGTCGGTCGGCCTGCTGCGTTGTTGCCAGGCCTTGTGACGGAAGGTGCGGCGCACGTCGTTGCTTCCGGCTTGCCAATGCTCGTCGATCGAGTGCCGCGAAAATTCATAGTCCTTGGATTGGGTGAAGTAGTCCTTGCGCCGGTGAATGAGGTGGACAATCGTTACCGCGGCGTCGCAGCTCGCATCGCGCAGCAGCTTGGCGTCCGGGTCGTCCTTGAGGTTGGCCGGCAGCTTGGCGAGCAGCCGGTGCGCCGCGCGCCGTAACGTCTGCTCGTAGCGGGCGATGTCGGTGTTCAGCCGCGTCCGGCTCGAGAAGCGGATGTCCTTCTCCCGCTCGGAAACGTCGCCGATCGACCGCGGCATCGGCCCGCGCGCGCTGAACAGGTCGACCTGGAACACCAGCATGTCCGGGCGCGGGACCTGATCCAGCACGAATTGCAGCGGCGTGTTCGAGACGAGGCCGCCGTCCCAATAATGCTCGCCGTCGATCTCGACGGGTGGGAAACCGGGCGGCAGAGCGCCGCTCGCCATGACATGCTCGGGCCGGATCTCCTGTTCCATGTTATCGAAGTAAACGAAGTTGCCGGTGCGAAGGTTCACCGCGCCGACGCTCAAATGCGTCTGCCGGGCATTGATGAGGTCGAAGTCGACGAGCTCCGCCAGCGTCCGCTTGAGCGGCGCGGTGTCGTAGAAGCTGAGCGCCTGCGCCGCACCGGACGGGTGAAACCAGGGCGGCGGCAGGCGCGGCTCGAAGAAGCCGGGGAGGCCGAACATCATCGCGCAGGACGCGCTCGCCTGGTTGAAATAGGTGCGGGCGTCCTCTCCGTCGGTGAGAGGGCTAAGCAGGAGCTGCGAGGAAATCAGTTCCCAGAACTGGCGCAGGCGCTCGGCCCGGCGCTCCGGCGGGTTGCCGGCGATGATGGCGGCGTTGATGGCGCCGATCGAGATTCCGGCGACCCAGTCGGGCGCATGCCCGCCGCGCACTAGTTCCTCATAGACGCCCGCCTGATAGGCGCCAAGCGCCCCGCCGCCCTGAAGGACCAGGACGGTTTCTTCGCTGTTCGAGCCGTTGCCCGACCTGCGACCGTTGCTCATGAGACAAAGGCTCCCGAAGCTGGTAACCCGTCCCCCCAGGACTTAAGTGGTATGCAGGGACGGAATCGTAAGGGGCCGCGTGGTAACGAGAATGTTATCGGCGGCATGGATTGCGTCCAGCGCCGTGTGTAGGCTCGGTCGGGGAAAGCGACGCGGAGACGGACTTGAAATCGGCTCATCTGTGGCCCGCATGGGCGATCCTCAATCTCGGCACCTTCGCGGCCGGCCTCATGCTGCCGCTGGTGACGGTGAGTCATCTCTATGTCTTCAGCAGTGACATCGTGCTGTTCCGGGTGCCGCTGATCCTGGCGGAGAATAACGAATGGCTGCTGGCCGCCGCGGTTGCGCTGTTCGGCATCGCGCTGCCGGTCGCCAAGACGCTCGTTTATGTTTTCGCGCCCTACTGGCCGCGGCTGGCGCTGTTCGTCGGCCGGTTCTCGCCCGTCGCTTTCTTCGACATCTTCATGGTGGCGCTGCTGATCTTCGTCGCCAAGGGGGCATTTGCCAGCAGCGCGACGACGGCGACCGGGATGTACCCGCTGCTGTTCTTCGCCTGCTCCAGCAAGCTGATTGAATGGGCCTTCGCGCGGGCCTTCGCCCAATCCGCCGGCCGCGGCCGGCAGGACGCCGGCCGCCCGGGGGCTTGATCACACCTCTGACGTGCAGTAGGCGCAGCGCTTGGCGTTGATCGGGATCTTCGAGAGGCATTCGGGACATTCCTTGGTCGTCGCCGGCGCCGGCTCTTCCTTCTTTTTCAGCCGGTTCATCGTGCGGACCAGGAGGAAGATCGCGAAGGCCACGATGATGAAATCCAGCACCGTGTTGATGAAGGTGCCGTAGTTGATGGTCGCCGCACCGGCGGCCTTGGCGGCCTTTAGCGTGTCGTAGTGGCCGCTCGAGAGGTTGATGAACAGGTCGGAGAAATCGACGTTGCCCATCATCCTGCCGATCGGCGGCATGATCACGTCATTCACCATGGACGTCACGATCTTCCCGAAGGCTGCGCCGATGATGATGCCGACCGCCATGTCGACGACGTTGCCGCGCATCGCAAATTCTTTGAATTCCTTAAGCATTAGCCAGTCCTCTATGCGGTATTTCGGCCCGGGACCGTAATGTCGGACCCGAGTTCCCCAGGAAAAACGTTAGCACAAGGGCCCGCCGGGCAAAGACGCTTTGTGCCGGCGGGCGGCGCAAGGGACGGGAAGTGTGGCAGCTTCGCCGCTATCGCGCGGCATCGGGGACGGGAAGGGGGCCCGGAGGCCTGAAATGCCTTGGTTCCTCCGTGGAATATGCTAAGCCTGCTGCGACAGAAAGTCCGCTCGACGGGGATGGCCCCGGTGGTTATGTGGACGCGGCGCAGGTCCGGCGGCTGTGGGGGCCGCCGTGTCATCCCATCCCAGGCGGGGCATCAGGTGAACGTCTATCTACCGATCGCAGAGCTGACCGAGAACGTTTACACGCTTCTCGCGATCGGCGGCAGCGTCGGCTTCATCTCGGGACTCTTCGGGGTGGGCGGCGGCTTCCTGATCACCCCGCTGCTGATCTTTCTCGGCATTCCGGCGCCGGTCGCGGTCGCCTCCGGCGCCAACCAAGTGCTCGGCGCCTCGATGTCCGGCCTCGTCGTCCACTGGCGGCGGGGCAACCTGGACCTCAAGATGGGGGGCATCCTGCTGTGCGGGGCGCTGCTCGGATCTTGGCTCGGCATCTGGCTGTTCGGGCTGCTGCGGAGCTTCGGCCAGATCGATCTCGTCATCTCGCTCCTCTACGTCATCCTGCTCGGCATTATCGGCACGCTGATGCTGTCCGAAGGCATCCGCACTATGATGAAGGGGCGCCGCGGGATGCCGCAGGTGCAGGACCGCGGGCCGCATCGCCACACCTGGATGCACGGCTTGCCGCTGAAGATGCGCTTCTACCGCTCGCATCTCTACATCAGCATGATCCTGCCGATCGCTGTCGGCATGTTCGGCGGGCTGATCACGATGATGGGCGTGGGCGGCGGCTTCCTGATGGTGCCGCTGATGATCTACATCATCGGCATGCGGACGAGCGTGGTCGTCGGCACTTCGCTGTTCATGATCATCTTCGTGACCGCGAACGTCACCTTCCTGCAGGCCCACCAGTATCACACGGTCGATATCGTGCTGACGGTCCTCATGCTGCTCGGCGGGGTCGTGGGCGCGCAGTTCGGCGCCCGGATGGCGCCGCGAATCTCGGCCGACCGGCTGCGTATCATGCTGGCGATCCTGGTGCTGGGCGTTGGCATTAAGATGCTTTGGGACCTGACCGTCGCGCCGGCCGATCCCTATTTCATCGACCCGACGACCCTCTAAACCGTCATCCGGCCGTAACCGGGTAGCGCGCGATCCCTTTGCCGGGACGATGCGAGTATGATGGCTCGCTCAGGCGACAACCCTCAATCGGAGACGGACGATGAAAAGCAACAGGCTACGCCGCTTCGCCTTGCGCCACGCGCGCAGTCGCGGGACCCCCGGCGCACCGCCCGGCAGCATTATCGTGCACGAGGATGCGCTGCCGTCGCACATCAACGTCATGGCGTACAGCCCGCAAGACGTCATTTCCCAGGACGACGTGACCGTCGAGGACATCCCGGCGCTCCGAAAGCAGTGGCCGATGCTCTGGATCAACGTTTACGGCCTTGGCAGCGCGGACGTGATCCAGGGAATCGGGCGAATCTTCCAGCTGCACAACCTGGCGCTCGAGGACGTGGTCAGCGTCTCCCAGCGCCCGAAGGTGGAGGACTACGAGAATTTCACCTTCATCGTCTGCAACATGATCCACAGCGAAAGCGCTCTTTATGCCGAGCAGGTCTCGATCTTCGTCGGCGAAGGCTTCGTCGTGACCTTCCAGGAACGGCCGGGTGACTGCTTCGGGCCGATCCGCGACCGCATCCAGAAAGGGCAGAGCCGGCTGCGCCGGGAAGGGCCGGACTATCTCGCCTACGCGCTGATCGACGCCCTGGTGGACCACTATTTCGCCCCGGTCGAGCATTACGGTGATCTGATCGAGACGCTCGAGCTCGCGGTCGTGGAGAATACGCATAAGAGCGTCGTCGGCCAGATCCATGCCGCCCGCCGCGACCTGTTCCTGTTGCGAAAGACGATCTGGGCGCAGCGCGAGATGCTGGCGTCCTTGTGCCGCCAGACCTATGTCGGCTTCACCGAGGCGACGCAGATCTATCTGCGCGACTGCTACGACCATACGGTGCAGCTGCTGGACATGACCGAGACCTATCGCGACTTCGCGACCAACCTGTTCGAGCTCTACCTGTCGACAGTCAGCAACCGGATGAACGAGATCATGAAGGTCCTGACGATCATCGCCACGATCTTCATGCCGATGGGCGTCATCACCGGGATCTACGGCATGAACTTCGACCGAGCGGCGTCGCCCTGGAACATGCCGGAGCTGGGCTGGCATTTCGGCTATCCCTTTGCGCTCGGTCTCATGGCGGTGGTCGCGATCGTCATGCTGCTGATGTTCTGGCGAAAGGGCTGGATCGGCAACAGCTCCTGAGGCGCGGCGGCAGATCGAGCTTGCCGTCCGGGGAGCCTGGCCGACATTGAAAACCGCGCCCCCGCATCGGCGGCGGCGCGGTTCCCGTTTGCCGTAAGCTTGTGAATTTACAGCCTGGGGACGCCTCGGTCCTGCAAGGCCATTTCTATATTGCGATTACGACTTATTCGCAATATGACTTTTGCGGTCACTATCGAAGAATGCCGGAAAGGGGAGCGACGATGCCGGACGAACGCCATCTTTGCGAGACGCACAGCGCGAACGCGATTCCTCCCGGCGAGCTGCGGTTCAAGGATCTCCGCTTCGCGGAGCAGTTCACCATCTGGGCCTTGCGCAATTGGGTCGTGGTAATGCGCAGCGCCGAGAAGGACGCGACGATCCTGCGTCAGGCCTTCGTCCAGGCGATGATCGGCGACGCCTTTTTCGCCTTCGATCAGCTCATGCGGATCGTCGCGGTCAGCGCCAAGCGAACGATCGACGTGCGCTGCGTCGGATGCCACGCGGTCAGCCTGGACGAGACGATGGCGCTGGCCATGATCGAGGCGCGTCAGCAGGGCGACGCGGTCAGCACTCACATGTATCTCGACGACTGGATTCCGCCAGCCGCGGTGCGGATCGCCTTCGATCCGGTGACCTTCATCGCCGAGGCGATGGACCGCGGCGGCATGCGGCTGTCGGGTAACCGCGACCGGCATCTCGGCGTCCGTTTCCACCGCGCGGTTCATTAGCCGCCGAGCCGTCAACTGCGTACGCAGATTGATCTGAGTCAATGCCCGGCGCCTTGGACCCGGATTGAATAAACAGGCTGCGGCGAGGAGCCGCTGCGGGAGAAGTACCGGCGATCCGTCCTTTGGGCGCGAGAGCCGAGTGGCGAAGTACCTGCAGCTTGCGATGATCCGCCGCGCCAGGGCCCGCAGCGGTGTGTCCCGAGCGCTCCAGAAGGAGACTTCAGGTGTGGAAGGGAAACAGCTGCGGGTTTCCTGTTATCGGGCGCATGGCTTGGCGCGCCACGCGAGCAACGCGATACGGGAGGCAAGAGGATGACGCGCAGCAAGACGTCGAGTAAGGGGACTCGTGCCGACCGGCCGTTGACCCACGATGATGTGGTGATGCTTGTCGGCGACCTTGATGATGAGGCGATTGTCGAGATCATTGCGTCCGGCGCGACGGTTCGTGACCTTGACGAGGCGATTGCCTGGGCCGAGTCCGAAAGTGATGTCATGGGCGAGCTCGAAAAGCGTTTGGCCGAACCGGCCGCCAGCGTTTACCGCATTCTGATGACGCGCAAGGAGCTGGAGCCGGACCGTTGAACCGGGCGGACGCTTAGCCGGCTGGACCACGCGCGCCGCGTTTCTTCCGGACAATCCAGACGGCGAGCGCGGTGACGATGGCGCCGAGCGCGGCCAGCCCGCTGTCCTTCTGTGCATCGAACACGTCGCCCTGGGTGCCGAGAAACGCCATCGCTGCGTGCGGATCGACGCGCACCGCGACGATCCACTCCATGATCTCGTAGGTGACGCTGCACGCGCAGACGATCGTGACCGCGAAGAAGAGCGCCCAGTTGCCGCTGGGCCGCGCGGCGCGCTGGATCAGCTCCTGCAGCGGATAGCACATCAGGAGCCCGAAGCTGAAATGGACCACTCGGTCGTAGTGGTTGCGCGCCAGGCCGAACAGGCCGCGGATCCAGTATCCGGCGGGAACTTCGGAATAGGTGTAGTGCGAGCCGATCGTGTGCAGGCATAAGAAGATCGTGATCAGGATATAGCTCGCGTTCGAGAGCGGCCGCTTCAAATACGTCCGGACCAGCCAGGGCGCGGCCGCGAAGATCAGCAGGTTTTCCAGAAGCCAGTCCGTGCGGTCGTGCGGCGCGACGGCGAGCGCCGCCCAGAACACGACATAGAAGGCGAAGAGATAGACGGGGAGCGCGTTGCGGCGGCGGGTGTTGACCGTCATGCCTGGCGCACCGGCCGTGGTCGCTGGCGATGGATCCATGGTCGCATCAACGCTCGAAACCCCGAAAGGCTGCGCCGGTTCCCGGCGCGCGGCTTGGGCGGCATACGCGAGTATGTGGACCTAACTATGCCGGGCGGATGATCAGGGAATCAAGAATTGATGCCGTCGGGCGCCGCGACCGCGGGGGCGTCGGGGATGGCGGCGGTGCGCGTCCCCGTCATCGGCACCAGATTGCGCAGGAACTGCTCCGCGGAATTGCGCCAGGAGAAGCGCAGCGCGTGCTCGCGGCAGGCCGTCGGCGAGAGCGTCAAGGCCGTGGCGACGGCGGCGGCGAGGTCTTCGTCGAGGCAGCCGACCGGGGCATCGCCGATCACGTCGATCGGTCCGGCGACCGGATAGGCGGCGACGGGAATGCCCGACGCGAGCGCCTCGAGCAGCACGAGGCCGAAGGTGTCGGTGCGGCTGGGGAAGACGAAAACGTCACTCGCCGCATAGTGGCGGGCGAGATCTTCGCCGGTCTTCATGCCGACGAAGCGGACCCGCGGATAGCGCCGGCGCAGCAGCTTGAGCTGCGGCCCGTCGCCGACGACGATCTTTGACCCCTCGAAGGGCAGGTCGAGAAAAGCGCCGATGTTCTTCTCGACCGCGACGCGGCCGACATAGAGCGCGATCGGCCGCGGATCGGCGAAGAAGCTCTTGTCGCGCGGGCGGAACAGCGCGGTATCGACGCCGCGCGACCAGCGGACGATGTTGTGGAAGCCGTTGCGCCGCAGCTCGGCCTCGATCGAGCCGGTCGAGACCATCACCCGCTCCGCCGCGCCGTGAAACCAGCGCATGATCCGGTAGGTCCAGGACGGCGGGATGCGCGTGCGCGCCTCGATATATTCGGGAAACTTCGTGTGATAGGCGGTGGTGAAGGCGTGACCCTTGCGCCGGCAATACCGCCGCGCCGTGAAGCCGAGCGGGCCTTCGGTCGAAATGTGGATGGCGTCGGGCCGATAGGCCTCGATCATGCCCGGCAGCTTGCCGCCGGCGTCATAGGCAAGCTGGATGTCCGGATAGGTCGGGCAGGGGATCGTGCGGAAGCGGTGCGGGCCGATGACGCTGACGTCATGGCCCATATGGCGCAGCTCGTTGGCGACCGTGCTGAGCGTGCGCACGACGCCATTGACCTGCGGGAACCAAGCATCGGTCACGATCAGGATGCGCATGGCGGCTCCCGGAGCGATCGCCGTTACTCGGCCGGGAGGAGCTGCTTGCCGCGCGCCGGCGCGCCGCTGCCTTGCGCCACGGTCGCCGGATAGAGCTGCGCCCAGTGAATGAGCTCGAGCGCGCCGTCCAGGTGCTCGACCAGCGCCGTGCAGCTTTCGACCCAGTCGCCGTCGTTGCAGTAGAGGATGCCGTCGATCATCCGCATCTCCGCATTGTGGATGTGACCGCAGACGACGCCGTCCAGGCCGCGCTGGCGCGCGGTCGCGGCCACCGCATCCTCGTACTGGCTAATGTATTCGACGGCGTTCTTGACCTTGTGCTTGAGATAGGCGGACAGCGACCAGTAGGGGAAGCCGAAGAGCCGGCGGACGCCGTTGAAGTGATGGTTGATCCACAGCAGCAGCGTGTAGGCCCAGTCGCCGAGCAGCGCGATCCAGCGTGCGTAGCGCACGATTACATCGAACTCGTCGCCATGGGTGACCAGGAAGCGCTTGCCGTCGACGGTCTCGTGCACGCAATCATGCATGACGTCGATGCCGCCAAATTGAAGCCCGGCAAATTGCCGGGCTGCTTCGTCGTGGTTTCCGGGAACGTAAATGACCTTCGTTCCCTTGCGCGCCTTTCGCAAAAGCTTCTGCATCACGTCGTTGTGCGGCTGCGGCCAGAACCAGCTGCGCTTGAGGCGCCATCCGTCGACGATGTCGCCGACGAGATAAAGCCGTTCCGATCTCGTATACTTCAAGAAGTCGAGAAGGAATTCGGCCTTGCAGCCGCGGGTGCCAAGATGCGTGTCCGAGATCCAGATCGTGCGATAGGTGCTGACGCCGCGTATTCCGTGCATGACCAATCCCACCTTTTAGTAATGCCTATTTTTACACGGGATATAGACGACCAATATTATCGCAACAACAATAATGAGTAGGTATTCGCTAAACATTCAAGTAGTTGTAACGGAACGGAAACAAAAACCATATTTTTATGCGGAAATCTTACAGTTCCATGATGGCCTGACAGTGCGTTTGTCTTACCAGGAAGCCGGTATCCCGCCGTGTCCTTGACGAATTTCCCGCGAATTCTTGTCATCCGTAACCCGATCTCCGGCAGCCGCCGGGCCGCGCTGCTCGAGCATGTCCTGGGCCGGCTGCGCACCACCGGCTGCGCCGTCGAGCTGTGCAACACGGGAAAGCGGGGTGACGCGGAGCGGATCGCCGCCGCCGCGTCGCCCGAGCGCTACGACGTGGTCGCGGTCGCCGGCGGCGACGGCACGATCAACGAAGTGCTCAACGGCATGACGGACTCGCCGCTGCCGCTCGGGCTGATCCCGATGGGGACGGCGAACGTGCTCGCCGCGGAGCTCGGCCTGCCGCTGTCCGCCGATGGGCTGGCGCAGACCCTGCTCGAAGGCCGGCGCCAGCATATCCAACTCGGTCTCGCGGCGGGCCGCCGCTTCGCGATGATGGCCGGGGTCGGCTTCGACGCGCATGTGGTGGCGGGGATTAACCCGCGGCTCAAGCGCGCGGTCGGCAAGGGCGCCTATGTCTGGCAGTCGCTGGTCGAGATGGCGCGCTATCGGCCGCAATGCTTCACGCTGACGATCGACGGCGCGTCCTACACCGCGGCGTCGGCGGTCGTCGCCAACGGCCATTACTACGCCGGCCGCTTCACCTGCGCGCCGATGGCGCGCCTGACCGACGAATGCCTGCATGTCTGTCTTTTCAAGAGCGCGGGGCGGCTCTCGATCAACCGCTACGGCCTCGCGCTGCTGCTCGGCCGGCTGGACCGGCGGCGCGACATCGAGATTCTGCCGGCGACGCGGATCCGGATCGAAGGCGGGGCCCAAGGAAACGGCGGCGAGCCGGTGCATGGCGACGGCGACATCATCGCCCAGGTGCCGCTGGAGATCGTGATGGACCCCCGCGGCATCGAGGTCATCGTGCCGGGCGCGGCCGACATCCGCTGACAATCTGACAGCCATTGATATAGGTTTGCGCGTAACCCATGTCGCTATTTTGGCGGCATGGATCATAGTGAGGCAGAGGATGACAGAGACGATCCGGCTTCTCGGCATCTCGGGAAGCCTGCGCAAGGAGTCTTTCAACACGGCGCTGCTGCGCGCTGCGCAGGAGCTCGCCCCCGCCGGTCTCTCGATCGAGACGGCCGACATTTCCGACATACCGCTCTACAACGACGACGTTCGCGAGAAGGGCTATCCGCCGCCGGCGCAGGCGCTGCGCGACGGCATTCGCGCCGCCGACGCGGTGCTGATCGCCACGCCCGAATACAACTACTCGATCCCGGGCGTGCTCAAGAACGCGATCGACTGGGCGTCCCGTCCGCCGGAGCAGCCCTTCGACGGCAAGGTCGTCGGCATCATGGGGGCGAGCCCGGGCCGCCTCGGCACCGCGCGGGCGCAATATCATCTCCGGCAATGCTTCGTCTTCCTCAACGCCATCGTGCTCAACCGGCCCGAGGTCATGGTCGGCGGCGCGGCGCAGGTCATCAAGGACGGCACGCTCATCGACGAGCCGACGCGCCAGTTCGTGTCCGACATGCTGAAAGCGCTGGCGCAGGCGGTGGAACGGCAGCGGCGCCTCGAAGCATAGGCGTTCCCCGCCACGGTCGCCTCCTGTAGTATGCCGCCCACCCGGCGGGCGGCATGGAAGGCAGCGGCATGATTTCGGCGGATCGCATCACGTCCTATTTCGATACCTTCGCGGCGCTGTTGCAGGGCGCGGCGGCGAGCGACGCCAAGGGCGGCGCAATTCCGATGGCGGACGCCTTCGGGCGAATCGCCGCCCGCGCGAAGGAGGCGCACGCCGCCGGGCACAAGCTGATGTTCATCGGCAACGGCGGCAGCGCCGGCATCGCCAGCCACATGGCGATCGACTATTCCAAGAACGGCGGCCTGCGCTCGCTCGCCTTCAACGACGGGGCGGCGCTGACCTGCCTCGGCAACGACCTCGGCTACGACCAGGTGTTCGCGAAGCAGGTGGAGATGCATGGCCGGCCGGGCGACGTGCTGATCGCGATCAGCAGCTCGGGACGCTCGGCGAATATCCTGAACGCGGTGTCGGCGGCGCGGGCGGGCGGGATTTTCGTCGCCACGCTGAGCGGCTTCGACGCGGACAACCCGCTGCGCTGCATGGGCGACGTCAACCTCTACCTCGCCTCGCATGAATACGGCTTCGTCGAGATCGGCCATGCCGCGCTGTGCCACGCGGTGCTGGACCTGACGATCATCGGGAATGCTTGAGACGGATGCCGGCTTCGCGTCGATCCGGCCCTATCTGCGCCGCCGGCTGACCGCGCTGTTCGCCCATCGGGTGGCGGACGACGCGTCGCCCTTCACGGCGCATGTCTACCGGCATCCGAGCGTTGCCGAATTCGCGCAGGCGCTCGATTTCCTGAAGCGGCACTTCCACTTCGTCACGCTGGCCGATGTCGTCGCCCACTTCGCGGACGGACGGGCGCTGGCCGATTTCCCGCTCTTCCTCAGCTTCGACGACGGCTTTCGCGAGATGGCCGAGATCGTCGCGCCGATGCTGCATGCGGAAGGGGTGCCCGCGACCTTCTTCGTGACTGCGAATGCGGTGGACAACCGTGACCTGTTCTACGGCCTGCGCCGCTCTTATCTGATCGAGCAAGCGCGCCTGACCCCCGGGGCGGAGGCGCGGATGCTGGCGGCGTCCCTGGCGGCGGCATCCACCCACGCCGCCGAGGGCCGTGCGGCGGTTGACCATGCGGCGGCGCGTCTGGGCGTCGACTGGCGGGCGGTGCTGGCGGCGCGGCGTCCCTTCCTGAGCGAGGCGCAATGCCGGGACTTGCGCGATTGGGGGTTCACCCTCGGCGCGCATGGCGCGTCCCATCGCCGCTTTGCCGAGCTGGACGGGGACGCCCGTGCGCGCGAGCTCGCCGAGAGCGTCGGTTTCTTAAGGACGCGCTTCGGGCTCGAGCACGTCGCCTTCGCCTTTCCGCATTCGCAGCGCGGCGTGGACAAGGCCTGGATGGCCGCGCGGCTCGCGGCGGAAGACGGACCATCAATCTTTTTCGGAACGGGCGGCTTCGCGCCGAACGACCGTATCTTGGTGCACCGTGTCGGCCTCGACCGGCCTGCGGGAGAGGCGGGCGCGTTCGACATCGCGGCGCTGATCGCCCGCGCCTATCGGCGCGGGGTCGAGAAATACGGCGGACTCTGACAGCGTGTATGCCTCGAGTGGCTGTGCGGCCTCATGCTTCGACAGGCTCAGCATGAGGCTCTTTAAATAGCGTCGCCAAAAGCATTGCTCTCATCCTGAGCCTGTCGAAGGATGAGAGTGCGCCGACGCCGGAGAACGATCTAGAGCCGCGTCGCGCCGTGACGCGAGAGCGTGGCGTCGGCGGTCGAGGGGTTCGACGAGACGAGAATGCCGCCGGCGATGCCGCTGACCACCACCAGGACGAGGACGCTGATCCAATATGCCTTCACGGCCTTTCCCCCATTTCTGATAACGACTGAAATTCTATCATGCGGCGTGGCCCGGCGCTATCGCTGTGGCGCCGGCGTCGCCTTCGTCGCCCGCTCAAGAAACTCGACCAAGTCCTTGCGATCGCGCGCGCTCGGCATGCGCTGCAGCGGCATTTTCGAGCCGGGCGTGAGCACGTCCGGACCGACCTCGAACAGCCGGCTGACCGTTTTGGCGTTCCAGACGATCTGCGCGGTCTTGAGCGCTTGCGAGTAGGGATAGCCGGGCACCGTGCCGGCATGCCGGCCGAACAGGCCGTGCAGCGTCGGGCCCGCCTTGTAGCCGCCGTCGGCGCGGAGGCTGTGGCAGGCGGCGCATTTGCGGAACAGTTGCGCGCCGCGGTCGGAGGGATCCGCCGCGACATCCGCTTCGCCCGCGTCGCCGCCGAGCGAGCCCAAGAGCTTACCTTCCTTGAGGTCCCAGATGCGCACGACCTTGTCTTGGCCGGCCGACAGCAGGTTCGCGCCGTCTGCGGTGAAGGCGAGTGACCAGATGATGCCGGTGTGCGCGGCCAGCGTGTGGAAGGTCGGCGCGCGGCCGGGCCCGCCCAGCTCCCAGATCCGCAAGGTGCCGTCGCGCCCGCCCGAGACCACCTCGCGGCCGTCCGGCGAGATGGCGACGCAGAAGACCGGGCCTTGCTGGCCCAGCAGCACCTGCTTTTCCTTGCCCGTCCTGATATCCCAGAGGCGGACCGTCTGGTCGACCGACGCGCTGGCGGCGATACCGTCATGCGAGGAGACCGCGACCCAGTTCACGCCGAAGCCGTTGGCGCTGATCACCGACTGCTGCGCACCGTCCGCGAGCCGCCATACCCGGAGCGTGCCGTCATAGCCGCCGCTTAGAATTCGCGTCCCGTCGCGCGAGAAGGCCACCGTGTTGACGTTGCTTTGATGACCGCTGAGGGTGCGGACCGGCTTCATCCGCACCAGGTCCCAGACGCGGACCGTGCGGTCCCAGCCGCCCGAGACCGCGGTCTTGCCGTCGGGCGAGATCGCGACCGCGGCGACCTTTCCCTTGTGCCCGGTGAAGCGATGCAGGGGCTTCGCCTGGTCGAGGCGCCAGAGGATGACCTGGCCGTCGTCGCCGCCCGAGACGGCGTACCGGCCGTCGGGGGAGAGGGCGACGGAGTTGACCCCGGCGTCATGGCCGATCAGCCGGCGCAGCGGCTTCCGGTTCGGCAGGTCCCATACGATCAGGCTGTAGTCGAAGCTCGCGGTCACGGCGCGCGTGCCGTCACGGGAAATCGCAATGCTCTTCACCGCGCCGCCATGGCCCTCGATCACCCGGGCGTCCGCCGGCCCGAGGACGCCGGCGGCGGCAAGCGCGAGGAACGCGGCCAGCCCGACGCTGCCCAGCGTCAGCGTCCAGCGGGAGCCGATAGATCGGATTTGCGGTCGTCCATTCATATCAAGCGGGCGGCCATTTCGGCCGGTGCAGGAGCGCGCTCGGGACAATCCTATTGTGGCGCCGGGCGCATCGACCACCGCCGTATTTCCGGCCCGGAGTTATAGCGCGGCGTGTGGCTGGCCGCGCCGGAAAGCTCCTGGCCGGTAGGCGTCGTGCGGTATTGCGAGACCAAATCGCCGGTGGCCGGATCGACCGCGAGCGTCGTGACCTGGAAGGCGTTGTTGGCATCGCCGGGCGGGTTCATCACGGTGACGTAGAACACGGGCTTGCCGTCCTCTTCGGCCTTCACGACCTTCAGGACCTGCACGTCATATTTTTTGGCGACGCTTTCGGCGATCTGCTTTTCGCCGGGCATCTGCGCAGCCGCGACGGCGGTGACGGCAAAGACGGCGGCCGTGAGCGCCACCACAACGCGGGCGACTGACCCGTATTTCCGCATCACTATTTCACCTCCCACGGCGGCCGTTCAGGGCGAGCGGTCGTAAGCGCGGCGCTCAATCGTCGCCGGGCGCTTTCGCGCCGTCCTCTTCTTCGAGCCAGAGCGGATGATGCTCCTTGGCCCAGTTGCGATCGACCTCGCCGTTGCCCATCGCGTCGAAGGCGCCTTCCATGCCGAGTGTGCCGATGTAGATATGGGCGATGATGACGGCGATCAGCCCGAGCGCCACGAGCGCGTGCCAGAGCTCGGACAGCTGCATCTCCTCCATCGGGGTGAGACTGGTCGGCAAGCCGAACCCGAGCAGGTTGAGCGCCGCGAAGGTCGACGAGAACATCGAGAATTTGAACGGGAACAACAGCGAGATCCCCGACAGACTGATCGAGATGCCGCCAAGGATGACGAGCCAGAACAGGATCTTCTGGCCGGCGTTGAATTTCGTCGCCGGCGGATGGACGCCCTTACTGAACATGCCGCCGCCCTTCGCCAGCCAAGTCAGGTCATAGCGGTCGGGGATGTTGTTGCGGATCCACAGCACGAGAATCATCAACAGGCCCAGCATGAACGCGAAGGCGACAAAGTCGTGAATGTACTTGCCGATTTCGGTCAGGGTCGAAAAGGCGGACGCCCCGATGATCGGCTTCAGCCAATAACGGCCGTAGAGCATGTTGAGCCCGGTCAGCGCGAGCAGGACGAAGCTGTTCGCCAGGAGCCAGTGCGAAAAACGCTCGAGCCCGTTGAAGCGTTCGACCTTCCGTCCGCTGGTGCCGCTGTCGATGCGGATCCGGCCGCGAATGAAGAAAAATAGCGCCAGCAGCGCGATCATGCCGAAGATCGCCCAACTGCCGTAGACGGAGAGCGGGCCGTTCCGCGCCGTGCGCCAGCTCTCGCCTGCCGGCTGGATCAGGTAGCCGGCTTTCTTGTCCTGGATCGAGACATCGCCGCGTATCCCGCCGCGAATGGCGCGCCAGATATCGGCATCGCTCGCATTGCCGAGCGTATTGCCGGGGACGTTGCCATTGGTCTGCGCGACGGCGGGATTGCCAAGCGACGGCGAGCCGGTCAGCACCGCCGAGGCCGCATAAAGCAGCACGCCGAGAATGAGTAGGAAGCCCAGGCTTGCGATAACAACCTTTATCCGGGGCATGGCGCTATTCCTCACAGGTCAAAATGTCTGGTCGTGGACGCGGGCGCGGAGCGCCTGCTGCTGAGCCTGCGACAGTTTCTGATCCGGCTGTCCGACATACGCGCCCTGCGGATAGAACAGCGTCCGGCCTTGCTCTTCCTCTCGGCATCCGGAGATCAGGGGCAAGGCCGCCAGCAAGGCGCCGAAAATAACGAGCCGAATAATTTTGTCGCTGCGTTTCATCGCTCCGGATTTCCTAGCTTGAGGTCGTTGCCGGGTCTGCGGACAGGAGAAGGAAGGGGCGGCGCAAACCGCCCCTTCGTCCCCCTTTTCGCCCATCAGGAACCTTTCTTGACCTGATAGGCGGTTCCCCAACCCCAGGCGCCGGAGCCGAAGCCGCGTGCCACAACGCGCTCGCGATAGATATTGGAGACGATGTTTCCATCGCCCGCGAGCAGCGCCTTGGTCGAACACATTTCCGCGCAAATCGGAAGCTTGCCCTCGGCGAGGCGGTTGCGGCCGTATTTCTTGAACTCGGCCGCGCTGTTGTCTTTCTCCGGCCCGCCGTTGCAGAAGGTGCATTTGTCCATCTTGCCGCGGCTGCCGTAGTTGCCGGCCTGCGGATATTGCGGCGCGCCGAACGGGCAGGCGTAGAAGCAATAGCCGCAGCCGATGCACAGGT